>DATBCB010000322.1:0-3949 GCA_036270675.1 Acidobacteriaceae bacterium
ATGTGGAGGGAAACCTCCGCGCCCTCCGCAGGCAGCGATGTATAAGTCGACACACTGATGGCGACGTCATAGCCAACCCCCGCCGCCTCCACAATGGCCTGCTGCGGCTGCTTGCTGAAAAGACGTCCCCGAAGATGCGCAATCATGCGGCTATCTTACCCGCCGAGAGTCTCATCGTTCGCTAGGTAAGCATCTGGCGGTAAAGATCAAAATCCCCTCGCGCCTCTTATTCCGTCGCCGGCTGAATCATCTCGCGAATCGACGCCCATCCTGACGGACTCTCCTTGTAGCGCACATACACCACCATTGCCCGCCCGCTAAACGTAACCGGGGAACCTCCCGCCTTGGGCATGCTGCGAATCGTGAAGAGACTCTCTTCAACCGCCGTATCGCCCCGGATCAAAAGATATTCGACGCGGTGCGCCACAAACTCCATCCGATATTGCTCGAAGCCACTGCGCAGCCCTGCCTCGACCGCATCGCGGCCCTTCTGATAGGTGTGAAAGTTGAGCGCCTTGGTGATATCGGGATGGTGATAGGCCATCACCGCGGCAACATCGCCGCGAGCAAACGCGTCGCGGATCGCCTTGCTGGTCTCCTCCAGCGCTGCGCGGTCGCTGGCTTCCTGAGTGGATGTCGCGGAGAAAGCCCCGGTGCAGCACAACAGGCCCAGCAGAACAACGACACTCCAATTCCTCAGAGTTTTCATGCGGCTCACTTCTTAAAGTCAGTGTTCGTTGCGTTGGTCGACTTGGTCGATCGTCGCCGAAATGCCTACAGGAGGCGCGGCCAACCGCTGTTCTATTCCCGATCAAAGACCAGGATGTTCGGCTTGCCTTGACCCACTGGGTGCACGGTGATCGTCAGGGCCTTGCCATCAGGAGAAAGCTCGAACGTCTGCGTGTCGCGGACCTTGCCGTCGACCTTGTCGGTCATCTCCAGGTCGCGCTGATTCAGCCGGCGTCCCGATGACACAGCGCCGGGGGGAATGTTGGGGCCCGCGTCCGGATAGTCTTTCCCGTCGAATTTCACTTTTTTCGTCGATTGCTCGGCGGGATTGATGAACGAAAGGCCCTCCTCGAAGGGCTGGATCTCAAGCTCGACGGCTGCGTTCACTTTCTCGCTCGTGCTTTCCCAGGTGCCTGGGAAACCGGAGGTTCCCGCCGTCCGCTTGTACACATAGTCCAGCCGTAAATTCGACCCGCCGGGCTGGTTCGCCGTAAAGGTGTCGGTGAGCGTCTTGCCGTCTGGGGAAAGCTTCCAAGTCCCCGTGAGGAGAACGCGGCCCTGTCCCTTGCGGACGACCTTCCAGGTGTCGGGCGCCTCGACGGTGACAGACAGGGTGGTATCGAAGAGGCCAGGCTGGTCTGTTCCATCGGCCACGATCGCTTCGGCAGCGCCGCTGCCAAAATCAAAGGCGTACTTGTTTGCGCCGACGCTCGCCACCTTCATCTGGTCGATGAGTACGCTTTTGGAAGGGTTGAGTTTCCACTTGCCGACAAAAGGATCGTTCGCTGCCCATAACGTGCTCGCAGCCAGACAGACGATCATCAGCAACTGCAACGTGCGCTTTGCCATGGCATCCTCGGAAAGACGGTGCTTCCTGTTTCTCAGCACGCTGGTTGTCAGATTGGTTGTCAGCACCGTGGTTGTCAGCATGCTGGTTCTCAGCACGCCGGCAACCAATCCTGCATCGAGCCGGGCCCGTGCGCGGCAACCAACGAAAGCTCATCTACCGACGAATATAGCGTGAGTTAGCCCCATAGCGTGAGTTAACCCATTACGCAGCTTCGACCCGCTGCGCAACACGCGAGTATGGATTGTTCCGGGCATATCGGCAATGTTATAGGCGAACAGCGGTGGTCCGAAAGTGGACACACTGTCTCCGCGCCACCATGCTACGCCTCGACATCGTCCGCGCCGCGCGACAGCAGATTCTCGTCAATCTTCGGCAGCAACCCCGTCAGCAATCCAAGCGCCGGCAGATACGAGCACACATGATAGACAAGATTCAAACTCGTCATATCCGCCAGCTTGCCGAGCAGCGCCGCGCCCAGTCCTCCCATCCCGAAAGCCAGCCCGAAGAATAGCCCGGAGATCATCCCCACCCGGCCGGGCACCAACTCCTGCGCGTAGACCAGAATCGCCGAGAAGGCTGACGACAGCACCAGCCCGATGATGAAGCTCAGGATCGCCGTCCATTCCAGATTCGCGTAGGGCAGCAGCAGCGTGAACGGCAGCACGCCCACGATCGAGACCCAGATCACCAGCCGCCGCCCGTAGCGATCGCCAATCGGGCCGCCGAGAATCGTGCCCAGCGCCACCGCGCCGAGAAAGACGAACAGATACATCTCCGACTGGTGCAGCGTTACATGGAACCGCTGCATGAGATAGAAGGTGAAATAACTCGTGATGCTGGTGAGATAGAAATATTTGGAAAACACCAGCGTCATCAGCACCACCATCGCCTGCGTCACCTTGCCGCGTGACAACCGTGCATGCGGATGCTCCTCAACCTTCTTCTTCCCCGACGCGCCCTCGCGCACCCGCGCCTTATACCAGCCGCCGATCGCCACCAGCATCGCAATCGCGACCAGCGCCGCGACGGAGAACCAGGCAATGCGATGCTGGCCCGCACGCGCCCCGCGCGCCGAAAGCACCAGCCACAACACCAGCAGCGGCCCCAGCGCGGAACCCATATTGCCGCCCAGTTGAAACAATGACTGCGCCAGCCCATGCTGGCCGCCCGAAGCCAGCCGCGCCACACGCGACGACTCCGGATGAAACACCGACGACCCCAGCCCCACCAGCGAGCCCGACACTAGCAGCCATCCGTAACTCGGCGCCCATGCCATCAGCACCAGTCCGCCCAGCGAGAAGCTCATCCCCAGCGCCAGCGAATACGGCATTGGCTTGCGGTCGGTCGCCATGCCGACAAACGGCTGAAATAGCGACGCCGTCAATTGATACGTGAAGGTGATCATCCCGATCTGCCCCAGCGACAATCCGAAGATGCGCTGGAATAGCGGATAGAGCGACGGGATGGTCGCCTGGATCAGGTCGTTCAGCAGATGGCATGCACTGATCGCCGCCAGAATCGTGAACAGCGTCTCGCCACTCAGCCGTGGCGCGCCTGTAGCATCAGATTGCGCGGGCAACACCTCAGTCATGGTCTGGCGGGACGCCAAAACAATCCTCCTGCTGAATCAGATTCGCGATGCCACAGAAAGCTCCGTGGACACAGCAACAACTCCAAGAATAAGCGACCAAAGGGAGCAACCCATCGGCACGCGCCGCAGGCGCTTTTGCCTGGACGGCAAGTCCCGCCGCAGGCGCCTTTGCCTGGGACGGCGAGTCCCTAGCGCCGCAGGTCCCGGCGAAACAACACCTGGAACTGATACCCCGCATTCGGCGGGAACAGCGCAGCCACCGCGCGCAGCCGCTCCGCCAGCGCAGGCGAAGCCAGCAGCGGGTACTCCCGCTCGCGCAGATCGGCGTAATCGAAGTCCAGAGTCAGCGACAACATGTAAATGGCCAGCGCATCCGCGAACGCCGCATGGATGTATGTGGTCTTCGCCTTCTCGTCGATCCTGGTAGCACCGCTCGCCGCAGAGGCCTCGTAAACGGTCATGCGATCTCCTCCGCGTCCCCCGCGGCCACGCTCCACCGGTTCGGAGCGTAGCTCGCCGTAAGCACGAGCCCGGCTCTCCCACGCATCGTGGCTGGTCTCGCCGCGCACCTGCGCCATCGCCTGCCGGTCTACCAGCTCGCCAAAACTTGCCGGCACGCCGGCGGCATCCACAAAGTGGTGGCCGATATTGATGAACAGCTCAAACGCCAACGCAAACTTGTCCTGCATCAAGCGAGTGGAGATGAAGATGTAATCCGCCCCGGCAAAATGCACATTGCGATGGCAGATTGCGCGATCGCTCAGCTCGGTCGTGTATTG
>DATBCB010000323.1:0-10839 GCA_036270675.1 Acidobacteriaceae bacterium
TTTATTCGCACGTCTGTCGAATAAATAAGGGGAATAAATACGGCATCCGTCAGTTTGCATTCGTGGAGGATCACCCCGTGAAGGATATGCCAGATAGGAACCGGAAGCTGCAGGAGACACCGAACGATACACCTGCCGAGCAGAAACAAGTTGAACAGAAACAAGTTGAAGATGACCTTGGCGCCAAGGATGGAATTGACCGCAGGAATTTTCTAAGCTGCATGGCGTGGGCGGGCACCGGGCTGCTGTGGACGATAGCGGGCGGCGTGCCTACGTCGAAGCTTTTTGCCGCGACTGCGGGTGCCGGAAATGCAGCGCATGCGCATGCCGGATCGGGCTTCAGCTTTGTTCAGATCAGTGACAGCCATATTGGATTCAACAAGGCGGCGAACCAGGATGTGGCGGGAACACTGAAGCTGGCGATCGGCAAGATCAACACGCTTAGGGCGACGCCCGATCTGTTGCTGCACACCGGCGACATCACGCAGTCGTCGAAGCCGGCGGAGTTCGATACAGCGCAACAGATCATCAAGGAGGCGAAGGCGGGCGAGACCTTCTATGTGCCGGGCGAACACGATACGGCAAGCGATGACGGCGTGCAGTATAAGGAGCGGTTCGGCAAAGGCACTGTGGGCAATGGCTGGTACAGCTTTCAGCACAAAGGCGTGCACTTTGTCGGGTTGAATAATTGCTTGCAGATCGACGCGATGGGAAAGCTGGGCCCCGAGCAACTGCGGTGGTTGAAAGACGATCTTGGGTCCGTCTCCGCGTCTACTCCGATCGTGGTCTTTGCACACATTCCGCTGTGGATGGTGTACCCGCAGTGGGGCTGGGGAACGCAGGATGGTGCGGAGGCGCTCTCCTATCTGAAGCGATTTGGCTCCGTGACGGTGCTCAACGGACATATTCACCAGATCGTGCAGAAGGTAGAAGGCAACGTTGCGTTTCACACGGCAACATCGACGGCGTTTCCGCAGCCGGCTCCCGGCTTGGCTGCCCATGCGGGTCCGATGGTGGTTCCCGAGGGGAAACTGAAGAGCGTGCTTGGCGTCACGAAGGTCCGATACATCGGACGGCAGAGCCATCTGGCAATCGTGGACTCCTCGCTGGAGGAAAAGGCGTGAGCGGTTTACAACGTGCTGCCATCTTCTGTGGCGTCGCATTCGCGATCTCGGTGTGGTCGGTCTTGCTTGCCCGCACACATCCCTTCGGTGACGCGGGTTTGGACGCGGCGAGCGTTGCGCCGCGGCCCGTCATGGAGCACGCGGCCGTGCCTCCGGCGGTACGCGCGATCCTGAACGAAAAATGTGCGGACTGTCACTCTGCACAGACGCGTGCTCCGATGTACGCGCGGTTCGCGCCAGCTTCATGGTGGATGGAACGCGACATCGTTGAGGCGCGAGAGGCAATGAATTTGTCTCTCTGGGAGAGATATTCCGCAGAGCAGCAGGAGGCGCTGGCGGCGGAGATCGTTATCCAGGCGAAGTTGCGCACCATGCCGCCGGTCGAGTATCGACTGGCGCACTGGAACGCGCGCATGACAGACACAGATGTGCAGGCGCTTACCCAGTGGGCGCGCAATACGTCGCCGCACGATTCCGATTCGGGCGGACAGGCATTGACGGAAGGGGATGCTCTGCGCGGCGAAGATATTTTCGAGAGGCGATGCACGGGTTGTCATGCGATGGAGCAGAATCGCGAGGGGCCGCGGCTGCGCGGCGTGTTCGGCAGGATGTCGGGCGCGGTGACAGGGTTTGATTATTCGCCTGCGCTTGCGAAGGCGCACATGGTGTGGGATGAGGCGACGCTGGAGCAGTGGCTTGCCGATCCGGAGACGCTCGTCCCCGGCAACAATATGGAATTTCATGTAGCGAAGCCGCAGGAGCGTCGAGACCTGATTCGTTTCCTGCGAGATGGCGCGGGTAAGTGACGGGCCTGAACAGATAGATAGAGGGGAGATATCAGTAGATATGCATAGATACGGATGCAGTTATCGCTAAACATCGCACCTTCAGCAAGTATTAATCTAATCGCTCATAAAATGAGTGGCCTGCAATGAAAACTGCGCAACTGCTGGAGGTTCGATCGTTGGATCGAGAGGACAGGATGGAAAGGAGATCTATCCATGAAACTGTCCATTTCCCAACGATGGCAGACGAGGATTCTCTTGTCTGCGCTGCCGCTGGCATTCTTTCCACTCGCAGGGGCACACGCACAATCCGCTGAAGCGACGTCCAATAAGCCCATCGTCTTCCTGATTGTCCTCGAGAACAAAAACTCGGTAGGTACGGGCGGGGTTTACGGAAGCCCGGAAGCTCCCTATATCAACCACACGCTTTTTCCGATGGCAGCCGTTGCGAATAACTACTTCAATCCATCGGGCATTCATCCCAGCTTGCCGAATTATTTATGGATGGAAGCGGGACAGAGCTTTGGAATCCGTGACGATGGGCCCCCGAGCCAGCATCGCCTGGGTACACATGCTCATCTGAGCGCGCTGCTCGAAAACGCAGGCATTCCCTGGCGCGCCTATGCGGAATCTATCTCGGGAAATGTCTGCCCACTGACTTCTGAGGGTGGAGGGCTGTATCAGACGAAGCACTTGCCCTATGTGTATTTCAGTGACGTGACGAGTGGCGGCAATCCTCACTCGACTTATTGCATACAGCACGTAAGGCCGCTGAGTGAGCTGCGCAGCGACCTGAATCGCAACGCGATCGGCAGATACAACTTTATTACGCCCAATGTGTGTCACGACGGCCATGATAGTTGCGGCGGCAACGAGATCGCCCATATCGATGGCTGGCTGCGGAGCTTTCTGCCGCAGATCCTTGATTCCGCGCAATACAAACAAGGACACGTCGTCCTCTTCATCGCCACGGATGAAGCACGAAATGGCGATGGTCCGATTCCATTTCTGGCTCTGGGCCACGGGGTGAAGCGGGGATACAAGAACGAGATTCGCTACACGCATAGCTCACTGCTGCGGACCCTCGAAGAGACCTTCGGTGTGGGTCCGCGGCTGGGGCATGCAGCAAGTTCGAACGACCTGAAGGACCTCTTCTCGGTCTTTCCGTAACGAGCTGATGGGAAGTGCGGGCGGAGATTCCTGCACTTCCCACCTGGCAAGCGGTTATTTCGGCTGAACGATGATGTTTTTTGGATGGCTTATGGTGTAGGGCGAGCCAGCGGCCTGGGTAGCGCTGGTGGAAGTGATGGTGAAGACATAGAGCTTTCCGGCGGTCGAGCTGATGGCGTACAGGTGATTGGCGTTATCCCAGAACATTTGATCGATCTGATTGCTCGTGAGCAGTCCGGTGTCATGCGTGATGGGGCTGGCGCCGTTGTAGTGGAAGATCTGCAGCCCACCGGTTCCGCCTACCGCCAGCAATTTGCCCGATGGAGACATCGCCATGCCGAGTACGAATTGGACAGCGGTCGAAGGCATGTTGGCGAACGTGCTTGTCGTGGTGAGATTGCCGGATGATCCGTCGGCAGTGTAGGTTGCCAGTTGTGGCGAGCCGACGGCGCTGGAAGTGCTCGGGTCGATCGCCTGAACTGAGACCGCCAGGTGATTGGTGGGATCGGCCGCAGTGATGGAGCGGCAATAGAAGTCTCCGGCATTCTTCGTCTTTGGGGTTGGTGCACTGGCATTCACATTGAGCAATAGTCCATTGCTCTGCCGATGCAGGGTGGTAAATGTATCCGTGAAGTTGCCTTGAAAGTTGACGCAATCCGAGCCGTATGCGAAGGTGTTGTTCGCGATGAAGGTGAGCGGTGTATTGAACAAGAAGGTCGACGTGCCGCTTCCAAGGAAGGTGAGCCTGCCTGTGGGCTTCTCAACACTGAAGGATTGATAGGTGGTGTGGTCGCATAGACTGCCGCTGGTCGATGCACGATACACATTGGCGCCGGTATGGTCGAGCACCAGGGGAACCGGAAACTGGCACCCGCTGGCGCGATCGACATCGGTCGATACGGTCCACTTAAGCGAGCCGTTGGGTTGAATCGCGAATGCAGGAACATAGATACCGGCCTTGTTGGAGCCGAAGAGATACTTCCCATTGACGACCATGCTGGTCACGTTGTCGTGGAAGGGCGAGCCGGGCACAGCCGTCAGTTTTCCATTGGCTGCGGCGGTGAACGCGTTGACGACATTGTTTGCGCCGCGGGGCGTGCTTGAAACGTAGACAAAGGCAACGGGCGCGGTGCTGGGCGTTACCGAAACCTCCGGATTGGCTTCGGCAAAGGTGATCTGGACGACTGCCGCACTCGTCGAGAGTGCGATGCAAAGGAAAAGAAGTTTGGTGCGCGGTTTCATCAGAGCCTCCCCTCAGATGGCGGGAGAAGTATAGGCTCTGGCGTACCAGCACGGATACATTTTCCAATGGCAATTCGATGTGATGAAACAGCAGACGTTGCTATGGCGTCTTCGGCTGAACGATGATGTTTTGCGGATGGCTTATGGTGTAGGGTGAGCCGGCGGCCTCGGTGGCGCTGAGGGGCGTTACGGTGAACACAAAGAGCTTGCCTGCTGCGCGGCTGATGGCATAGAGATGGTTCGCGTTGTCCCAGAAGAACTGATCGACCTCGCTCTTGGTGAGCAGGCCGGTATCGTGCGTGATGGGGCCGCGGCCATTGAAATGAAAGACCTGTAGTCCCGCCGTTCCGCCAACCGCGAGCAGCTTGCCTGAGGGCGCCATCTTGAGATCGGTGACGGTGCCGACGGAGGCTTGCGGCATGTTCGCGATCGTGCTCTTCGTGCTGAGATTGCCGGCGCTATCGGCGGTATAGGTTGCAAGTTGTGGCGGTCCATCGGGATTGAAGTCCTGGTTCACGGCTTGGAGCGTGATGGCGACGTGATTGGTTGGGTCGGCCGCGGTTTGCGAGGGGCAGAAGAAGTCTCCTGCCTTTGGAGCGGGCGTGGGGGCTTTGATGTTGATATCTTTCAGCAGGCCATTGGCGCCCCGCTTGTAACCGACAATCTCCCAATACAAGTTGCTCAGACAATTGGCTGAATAGGCATAAACATTGTTGCCGATGAAGCTTGCAGGCAGATACAGCCACGCGTCCCCAATGCTGCTGGCGAGATTCTGCAATCCGCCGGTAGATTTGTTAACGGCGAGGGATTGATAGGAATTATTGGAGCAATCGCTCTGGAATTCCAGGTCATAGAGCGTTGCGCCGGTGTGATCGAGGAAGAGCGGGCCGGAGTTTCCGCAATCGCCCTGGTTGAATTGGACGATATCGGTCGAGACACGCCAGCGGAGCGCACCGTCGGCTTCGATGGCGAACGCCGCAATGTAAATGCCGCTGCGGGTGGAAGCGAAGAGATACTTTCCGTTGACGGCCATGCTGGTGACGTCGTCGCGGAATGGCGAGCCGGAGACCGGTGTCAGCTTGCCGTTCGCGGCTGCCGCGTAGGCCTGGATCTCATTGGTGCTGCTTCCATTGGGATTGTTCGAAACATAAACATAGGCCACGGGGACATAGGCGACGGGCGCGCTCCCGGTCGCGTTGCTGGTCGCTTCCTGCGTCTGGGCCTGGGCTGTCCTGGGGGTGATCTGGGCAACGAATACGGTGGTGCAGAGGATGGTCATCAGGCAGATGGATCTGGCGTGCAGTGTCACAAAGAACCTCATTTCTTTTGTCGTCAGGGCACAACGGGCCCCCATGTGTTGAAGCATGGAGCAGGCTGGGTGCTTTCTCGAGAGAACGAGCTTGCGTTGTTCATGGCATTTTTCATTTGTTGAGACAAACAGGATGGACGAAGTCGGTTACGCGCATTGGGCGCATCCAACGGCGCATACATGGGATGCCTGGAAATGGGAATTGCGCTGAAGGCGGACCTAAAAATTTTGCAGCGATACTTGTCGCGAAGCAGTTTGTGCCTGCGGCTGATATGTGCGCGAGAGACCGCACTTATATTGCGGCAGCGTGAATGGCAAGAAGTTGTTGCAACAACGGCTTGAGGCGGTCGAGGTGGAGGGCGTTGGCGCCATCGGATTTGGCGTTGGCAGGATCGTTGTGCACTTCGAGAAAGATGCCATCGATGCCGGCGGCGACCGCAGCGCGAGTGAGGACAGGAATGAATTCGGGCTGGCCGCCGGAGACGCCGTTAGCGGCAGAGGGCGTCTGGACGGAGTGGGTGCCATCGAAGACGACCGGCGCGAGCGCGCGCATGATGGGGAGCGAGCGCATGTCGACGACGAGGTTGTGATAGCCGAAGCTCGCGCCGCGTTCGGTGAGTGAGACGCGGGTGTTGCCGGTGGAGCGGATCTTCTCGACGGCGTGGCGCATGTCCTCGGGGGCGACAAACTGGCCCTTCTTCACGTTGATGGCGCGCCCGGTCTTTCCGGCGGCGACGAGCAGGTCAGTCTGGCGGCAGAGGAAGGCAGGAATCTGCAAGACGTCGCAGGCCTCGGCGACGGGGGCGCAGTGCGCGGGCTCGTGTACGTCGGTGAGGACGGGAAGGTGGGTGTCCTCGGCGATGCGGCGCAGAATGCGGATGCCTTCCGCGAGGCCGGGACCGCGGAAGCTCGAAACCGAGGTGCGGTTCGCCTTGTCGTAGGAGGCCTTGAAGATGAGCGGCACGCCAAGATCGGCGGCGATGCGCTGGATGGCGTCGGCCATGAGCCGGGCGTGCTGCTCGCTTTCGATGACACAGGGGCCGGCGATGAGGAAAAGCTGGCCGCGGCCGACCGCGACATTGCCGATTTCGAAGTCGTGTGGAGGCATTGGGAATAAGGATTACAGCAAGTCGGGGAGTCAGCAAGTCGGGGGGCGGCGAGTCAGCAATGACGATCAGCAGTTGTCAGTGTGTCGCGAAGATGCGGTAGTGCGACTCTCGCTTGCCGACCTGTACGAAGAATCCGTCATCGTCGCGGCGCAACTTTACCGCGGTGCCGGGCAAGTGATTGGCGAGGCTGCTTTGTTTCAGGAATGCTGCACTCAACGGCAGATACGCCGACGCTCGGGCTGCGCGCGAATGGTCCGGAGTGAGTTCGTACTCTGAGCCGCCAACCTGGACGGTGTAAACAGCGCCGTGGATGTCGGAACAGCGGGCCGACGCGTCGAGTGTTCTGCGCGCGGTGTTGCCGTAGGTGGCGGCGTCTGACTGCGTGGAGTTGGAGCAGGAGTTGCCGACGACTGTGGTTCGGATTTTGGTGAGAACGCCGTCCTGATACGCGGCGGGATTGGTTGCTGCCGCGAGCGCCGGCGGAAGGGAGAGCACGAAAAGGAGAGATGCGGGAGGGCGCTTCATGATGACTGTCGCAGTGCTTTCTGCATGGCAGGTTAGCAGCGACGGGATGCGTGCCGCGATTGCCCAGCGGCGGAGTGGACGCTCACACGGAAGTACGATTTCCTGGTTGAGTTCAGGATGCTTGTCGCCAGGCCTTGGCGCTCCAGAAAGAATGTCCGGAGAGGCGGGCAGCGCCAAGGAGAAACAGCAAACCGAGAATCACGATTGCGGGAACAATCCCCCATCGGCCTTCGAGCGCGTCGTTGCCCACATCCAGGAGTTGAATGAAGGCATAGAGCAGCATGAGAGTGCTCAATGCTGCCCGTGCTCGCAGCGCGAGGGCCGCCAACAGCATCAGGCTGAGGGCGAGATTGCGGGAGACGAGATATCCGGCATAGACGCGAACGCCCTCGGTTATCGGCTGGCCGGGCGAGAGCAACATCTCAGGTCGCAGGAACGCGAAACATGCGCCGGCGATCATGAGCGCCGAGCCAACGATGACGATCGCGATAAGCCACCATGGCAGTGACGTAATGATGGGCGAAGAGGAAACACGGCGGAGGTTGTTCTCCGTCAAATCGGTATGGTTCATGGTCGCCTCTCTGATGCAGCACACGCTGGAGGGTAGTACGGGCGCGGGCCATCGCCGGTTCCGGCAATCTACGAATAGCGAGCCGCAGAGCACTAGTTGCCGCGGAGGGCGACCATGGGGTTGACGCGTGAGGCGCGGCGCGCGGGGATGTAGCCGGCGAGGAGCGCGACGATGATGAGCAGCGCGACCATGGCGGCGAAGGTTGCGGGGTCGGTGGGCGCGGTGTTGAAGAGCATCGCGGAGATGAGTGAGGCGGTGATGAGCGAGGCCACTGCTCCGACGGCGACGCCGATGAGGGCGAGGCGCATGGTGCGGAAGATGACGCCGAACTGCACGCGCAGGGCGGTTGCGCCGAGCGCCATGCGGATACCGATCTCGAGCGTTTGGCGCGTGACCGAGTAAGAGATGACGCCGTAGATGCCGAGTGCGGCGAGGAAGAGGCCGAGTCCGGCAAAGGTTCCGACGAGCAGCACGAAGAAACGGCGTGGCGAGACGGCGTGATCGACGAAGGATTGGATGGGCAGCAGAGGAACGGCGGACTGGCCGGGATTGATCTTGCGCAGTGTGTGCATGACGCTGGATGCGAGCTGCGATGGCGGGACTTTGCTGCGGATGACGAGGAACGCGCCTTCCGGCCCCTGCTGCGACATTGGATAGTAGACCTGCCAGTCAGGCCTGCCTTCGACGCTGGTGAGGTGAACATCGGGGATGGTGCCGACGATGCGCGCTTTGCCGTTGACCGCGATCACGTGGCCGACAGCATCGCCGCTGGGATAGAGATAGCGTGCGGCGCTTTCGTTGAGAATGATCACGGGGTCGCCCTGCAACACGTCACCCTTGTCGTTGCGGACGAGGGGTTTGTCCTCCCAGGAGAAGTCGCGGCCGGTGATGGGGATACCCATGGCGGCGAGATAGCCCGGCGTGATCATGTAGACGAGCGCGCTCTGACCGTGGACATGCGAATCGTCCACGCCGAGCAGGTGAGGAATGCCCCAACTGCGATTGCGGGCGAAAGGCAGATTGTCGGAGATGCCGGCACGCTCGACTCCCGGCAGCGCGGAGATGCGGGTGATGACGTTCTGCAAGGTGGCGATGCGTTTCGCGTCGCTGCCGCCGTCGTCGTAGTCGATTTTGATGGTGGCGGCGTAGGCGGGCTGGAAGCCGAGGTTGACGTCGAGGATGCGGAGGAAGCTGCGCATGAGCAGGCCGGCGCCGACCAGCAGCACGCAGGCGAGCGCGACTTCCGAGATCACGAGAGTGGCGCGCAGGCGCTCATGGCGGCGGCTGTCGCTGGCACCATGGCCGGCGGTGTCTTTGAGGGACTCCTGCAGATTGGTGCCGGACATGCGCAGGCCAGGGGCGAGGCCGAAGAGAATGGCGGTGCCGATGGCGATGGCGACGGTCCAGAGGAGCGCGGTGCCGTCGATGTGAACGTCGTTGAGCAGCGGCAGCGCGAGCGAGGTTTGATGCTGCAGCCATAGCGTGATGGAGTAGGCGACGCCGAGGCCGAGGATTGCGCCGACGCCGGAGAGCAGCAGGCTTTCCGTGAGGAGCTGGCGGACGATGCGGCCACGAGTGGCGCCGAGCGCGCCGCGGAGAGCGAACTCCTTGCTGCGCGCGGCGGCACGGGCGAGCAGGAGGTTGGAGAGATTGACGCAGACGATGAGCAGGACGAGACCGACGGCGGACCAGAGGACGATGAGTGAGCGATGGAGCTTGCCGCTGACGTATTCCTTGAGCGGAGTGGGGTAGGCGCGGTAGTCCTCCTGGTACTCGGGATGGTCTTTGCGGATGTCGAGCTTGGGGAAGAGAGTGGCGGCTTCGCCGCGGGCCTGTGCGACGGTGACGCCGGGCTTGAGGCGGCCGATCAGGGTGATGGTGTTGCCGTCGAGCCGAGTCCCTTGAAATTCGATGGGCACGAAGAGATCGACTTTTGTGCCCGGCGCGAAGACCGCGCCGAAGTCGAAGGTGTGCGGCAGTACGCCGACCACGGTGAAGGATCGTCCGTTGAAATCAACTGGCTGTCCGATGACGGACGGGTCGGCGTGGAATTGGCGCTGCCAGAGGGCATAGCTGAGCAGGATGACCTGGCCTGCGCCGGGGAGCGATTCGTTCTCGCGGAAGAGGCGGCCCATCAGCGGATCGACGCCAAGGACCTGAAAGAAATTTGGAGTGATGCCGATCCCGGTGAAGGGCTTGGGATCGCCGTGACCGGTGAGCTTGAAGTTATCACCCGAAGAGAAGGCGTAGTAGCCGGCGATGTCGGTGTAGCTCTTATTACGCTCGAGCAGCTCCTCATAGGCGTCGATGGAGTAGGTGGCGCCGGACCAGTCGCCGTCGAAGATTTCAGGGCCGATCCAGAGCAGGCGCGCGGGATCGCCGAAGGGCAGCGGGCGCAGCATGAGCGTGTTGACCACGCTGAAGACGGCGATGTTGGCGCCGATGCCGAGCGCGAGGATGAGGATGGCGATGACGGTGAAGCCGCGATCGCGGCGCAGGGTGCGGAGGGTGTAGCGGAGATCTTGCAGCAGAATGTCGAGCATAGGCAGGCCGCGCGCGGCGCGCTGCTGCTCGCGCGATTGCTCGATGCCGCCGAAGCGGATGAGCGCCTGGCGACGTGCTTCTTCGGGCGAAAGGCCGCGGCCGAGGTTGTCTTCGATGGCGAAGTTGAGGTGGGAGGCGAGCTCCTGTTCGAGGTCGGCGTCGCCCAGCGGTTTGTTGGCGAAGGCGCGGGCGCGCGCGAGAGCGGAGCGAATCCGCGATGTCATTTGGGATGTCAGTTGGGAGATCATTTGGCACCTTCTTCGGGAGATTGCGCGAGCACGCGGCCCATGACGCTGGTGAGGCGGCGCCAGTCTTCGGTATCGCGCGCAAGCTGCTTCCGGCCGCTGCGCGTGATGGCGTAGTACTTGGCCTTGCGGTTGTTGTCCGAGGTGCCCCATTGGGCGGAGATCCAGCCGCGGTTCTGCAGACGGACCAGGGAGGCGTAGATGGTGCCCTGGTT
>DATBCB010000324.1:0-5091 GCA_036270675.1 Acidobacteriaceae bacterium
GTTCAGCGCATAGCCCGAGGCATAACTCGCATCCTCAAAGGTCCCATCGCCCTTGTTCAGATAGACATAATTCGGCGTCGAGTCATCCGCCACCACCAAATCCGCCTTGCCATCGTTGTTCAAGTCGATAAAGACGCTCGATAGTCCGTAATATCCGGATTTATCCGCAACCCCCGCCTTCTCGCTTACGTCCGTAAACGTCCCGTCGCCATTGTTGTGAAACAGATGGTCGCGCTCGCCCGGCAGGCCGCGCGGGCCGCACATCACGGGCGCGCCGCGGAACTGGCAGAAGTTTTGCGCGAGGCTCTTGGCGGAGCCCGGCGTTGGCGGTTGATTGTGGTCGTAGTGCACATAACCCGGCACAAACAGATCCAGCCGGCCATCGCCGTCGTAGTCGCCCCACGTAGCGCCCGTCGACCAGCCGCCTACGACCACACCGGCCTTCTCCGCGACATCGGTGAACGTGCCATCGTGGTTGTTGTGGTACAGACGATTGGCGCCCATGTTCGTAACGTAGATGTCCGGCCAGCCATCGTTGTCGTAATCGGCGATGGCCACGCCAAAGCCCCACCGGTCGTTGGCCACACCCGCCTTGGCGGCAACGTCGGTGAAGGTGCCATCATGGTTGTTGTGGAAGAGTGCGGCGTGCGGCGCCTCCGACTTCCCGGAGAGCGCATCGTAGGTCGACGCGTTCACCAGATAGATATCCAGCCAGCCATCGTTGTCATAGTCGATCAGCCCCACACCCGAGCCCGGCGTCTCCAGGATGAACTCCTTCTCCTTCGTGCCGTCGTGGTGCGACCATTTCGAGAGCCCCGCTTTCTCCGCGACATCGATAAAAATCGTCGGCCCATGATCGACGAATCCACCCGCGGTAATCGGCCGCTTCTGCGCGTCCAGCACCGGCGCAAACGTCCCACCGGTGTTCACGCCACCACTCATTCCCTGCTGCGGACCATTCGCAGGGGCCTGCGCGCGAATGCAAAGCGGTGATGCGCCCAAAAGCAATACGAGCGCGCATGGAAAAAAGAGATGTGATAGTTTCGAGTCGAACACTGGGTTCCTCGCGTGGAAGGATACGCGATCGAGTTGCACGCTGCCATCCATCCAGAGGTGGAGACCGATTCGTGGAGGCGCGTGACCCGCCCGGATATCTGCCCCACAATTGCCACTCCGGCTGCAGGTCGACGACAATGGCCTGACCCGGCTTGTGGAAGGCCAGAGCAATGCGCACGCATGCCTCAAGGCAAAGGCGACGCTTTCTTCCAATTATTTTATTGCTGTCCCGCTTGTCAGCGCCTTAGCCGGGTATGTGACCATAGAGGAGAAGAAGCGGAGCATTTCCCGGAGCATTTCCCGGAAACGCGCGTCTGTTGACCGGAGCCGGCCGCCGATGTCAAAAGGTGAAACCGTTCCAACGGAGTGAGCTATGGCAGGCATTCGACTTCGCAATTGCGCAATGGCCTTACTGCTGGCGTTTACGACAAGCTCCCTTGCCCAGCAACCGCCGCCTGCGAATTCACCACCGATCTTGACCAATCGCGCCTCCGACTCCTATGCCATCTATTCCCTTCTCCTGTCTGGCGGAACTCTCAGAGATACGTCGCCGCACCGGGAGCAGCACCTCGCGATCGCCGACGAGACGGTCAGCTTCGAGGACATGACCTCGGCAGCCGGACCGGACGGCGCGCTCGAGCCGCCATCCGAAAGTGCAAGCGCATTTCAGGAAGTCCAGCAGGACTTTCGCACGCGGCGTCAGGAACGAGCTCAACTTGAGCACCGCTTCAAACTCGATCGCCCTTACACGCTCGTGAGCGCCAATGAGGTGGCTGAGTTCCTGAAGGGGCCGCAGGGTGCTGCTTCGTCATCGGCGGCCGGATACGGCAACATCACCCGTTTCAGCGAGGTCTACTTCAATACCGCACAAACGGCGGCTATGGTCTACGTCGACCAGGTATGTGCAACTCCATGCGCGAATGGGCAATGGGTCTATCTCGAAAAGCGGGATGGCCAGTGGGTCCGCCGCTCCGGGCCGATCAGCGATCGCGCCGACACGTATGCCATCTACTCACTGCTCATGCCCGGCGTGCCCTTTGAAAGCATGTCGACCGCCCAGGCTCAGCGTTTCGCAATTGCCGGCACGACCGTCAGCATCGAGCAGATGAACCCGGCAATCCCCCCAGACGGTCAACTGCAGCCCCCACCCAATAACGCCCAGGCTTTTCGCGAGGCGGTGCAGGACTTCCAAACTCGTCGCTACGAGCGAATCCAGCTCGAGCATCAGATCAAGATCGATCGCCCCTACACGCTTCTCGCGCCAGACGACGTCGGTGAGCTCAAAATGACCCTCGCGGGAATCGACCCCGGCTCACAGTTGCAGGCCAAGTGGGCCGGCTACCCCGGCATCACCTACTTCAGCGAGGTCTACTTCAACACCGCCCACACCGCCGCCCTTGTCTACATGAACAACTTCTGCGCAAATCTCTGCGCCAACGGACAGTGGATCTATCTGGAGAAGAACAGCGATCAGTGGGTTCGCCGCTCCGGGCTGAACATATAAGCGGAATCACCGGCGTCATCGATCGGCCGAAAAAAGGAAGGCTTCGCAAGGCGGCCCGCGAAGCCTGGGAAGACACACACCTGATCCTTACGCGTGACTCGGACGCCGCACCAACTGCCGGCCTGACACTAACCCCATGGCGAGGAAGATCGAACCCAACACCAGGTGGAAGATGTGGTCTCCCGTGTGCAGCATCATGGGGCCGAAGTACCACGCCCTGTTCAGCGCCGGGTTTCCGAGCAGCATGCCGAGAGTCGCGAGCGTCAGATAAAACGCGCCGGACGCGATGCAAAAACGCTTCGCCGCTGTCTCGCCCAAAAAACTGATACCGAATGCCAGGGCGCCCCACACCAGATGCATCAGGTTGTGGTATTTGTCCACGTGCGCGCCGCCCACCATCACCAGCACGCCCATCACCGCGAAGAGTCCGCCAAAGAAGCGGCACGCCATCTTTGCGCTGTCGGCCGTGCCGCCCGCGCGGCGGAAGTTCTGCACTGTCGCAGCCAGTCCTGCAATATCCGTCAGCAGGAGCGCGCTGATCTGCAGCACCGTTCCGAGGAAAATGCCGGCTGCGAACTTGCCAACTTCTCCAGGATGTCCCAGGCGCAGCATCTCTCCTGGCAGCCGCGCAAACCACCCCGATGTCGTCAGCAGCGCGATGAGCGCGCCAATCAGCGGCGTCCACCACCAGCGCGCGCCGAAGACAACGATCGCCGCCACTCCGATGAACAGCACCGGCCCCGGAGGAAACTTCGGATACGCCGGATCGCCCGACAGCCATTGCGTCCACAGCGCGATCGCGACAGCCACCAGTCCGCCCGCCGTCAGCTTGGTAAGAAATGTCAGATTGGTCTTCATTTCCGTTCTCCTTCCAGTCTTCATTTACGGCTGCTGTAGTTTGTCGCTCATATGATCCAGCCGATCATGCCACCGCGATTGCAGCTCATCCGCCTTGGTGCGCTGCTCCGGCGTCAGCACCTTTGTGTAGATCTTCGACCTGAAGTGCTCTTTCTCGACCAGCAGCTTCGCGATGGTCTCTCCCTGGCGCGATGCAATCTCCTGCACTTTGCCTTCGTCCAGATTTCCTTTGGCGGTAGCTTCATCCATCTCTTTGCCTTCGGCGGCAAGCTCATGCACCAGTCCGGCGATCGCGGGCTTTTCCGACTGCCACATCGACTGGACCTGCTGTCTCTGCGTGTCATTCAGATTCAGCTCATGTGCAATAAAACCCATTGGGCCAAAGTGCGCGCCCCAGCGATGTCCGACGCATCCGTGCCATCCGCGCGCGTCCGCTCGGGCAATCGCCACCCCTGCCGCAATCACCAAAATCACCACGCCGGACCAGATCGCGATCCGCTTCTTGCTCATGTCTCCTCCTCTGCTACAAATTCATTCCAGCATCGGCATCGCGGGCGTGCGATAAAGAATGGTTAAGCAACATAAAGTTTTGTAAAGCCAGGTATCTCCAGCATTTCCACGGACTACCATCAGGAGTCGGAGGCGAGTCGAACAGACAGAATGGATCGCGTGCTCATCGTCGATGACGACATCGAACTGTGCCGGCTGCTCAGCGAGCGCCTCAGTTCGGAAGGCTTCGCACTCGAAGCGGTTCACGATGGCGCGCGCGGCCTGGAGCGTGTGCTCTCCGACGAGCACGCGCTGATCATCCTCGATCTCATGTTGCCCGGCATGGGTGGACTCGACGTGCTGCGCCGCGTGCGCACGCACTCGCCGGTCCCGGTGCTTATCCTTACGGCGCGCGGCGAAGATGTGGACCGTATCCTTGGCCTGGAGATCGGCGCCGACGACTACCTGCCCAAGCCCTTCAATCCCCGCGAGCTGATCGCGCGCATCCGCGCCATTCTGCGGCGCACCTCGCGCTCAGCAGCTTCCAGCGGCCCGCTGAGCGTCGGCGATCTGCACCTCGATCCCGCCGCTCGCGAAGCCCGGTTGGAGAACACGCGGCTCGATCTGACCAGCGTCGAATTTGCTCTGCTCGAAACTCTGCTGCGTGACGCCGGGCACGTCGTCACACGCGAGCAGCTCACCGAGACAGTGCTCGGCCGCAAACTCGGCCCCTTCGACCGCGTCATCGACGTTCATATCAGCAATCTGCGTAAAAAGCTGGGCCGCGCCCACGGCGAAGAGCGGATCAAATCGGTACGCGGCAGCGGATATGTCTTCGTCATCCGGTCAGAGACGAAGTCATCATGAGAATCCGGAGTCTCTTTCTTAAAATATTTCTGTGGTTCTGGGCCACTGCCATCGCCACCGGGATTGCACTCGTGATCACCTGGATCCTTCTTCAGCCGAAAAACGTACCGTCCCAGTCGCAAACAAACCTGGCGGACACGGCATCATTTTTCGGGGCCTCCGCTGTCGATGTGCTGGAGCGGGAGGGAGCATCCGCTGCATCGGCTTATATGGGGCAAGTCAGTCAGAAAATCCATCTGAAGAGCTGCCTCTTCGACACATCCGGAAATGTCATCACCGGCGCCGACTGCGCAAACCTCGACGAGATCGGCACACGC
>DATBCB010000325.1:0-7832 GCA_036270675.1 Acidobacteriaceae bacterium
GCGAAGCCGTGAAGATTTCGCCGCGCAGCATGCCCTCGATGTCTTCGCCATTCTGTTTCAGCTCAAAGCGCTGTGTACCAGTGCCGCACAGGTAGTCGATCAGCACCACCCAGGTGCCGCCAAGCTGAGCCGTCTGCCCTTGCGGGATAGCCGGGTTCTGATAGCTGCCGGGCTTCGTGAGTCCTTCGTAGATCGCGTTGGCAACGATCTCCGCCTCACCCGGCGCCATCATGTACGGCATGATCGTGATAGTGCTCGCCATGCGATCCGGCCGCGTGCCTGTGCCGGCGCCTGTCAGGATGCGCGGCGTACCGGCATCCAGCCTGGCTTCGAGTTCCGTGCCGGTGATTTTGAGCACGGTCGCATCCCAGTGCACACGCAGCTGCGGACTGCGGTTGGAAAGGTCTTCCGGCTGCAGGATCTCGGTTGTCACGGAGGGCAGGCCCTTCACACGATTCGCGATCGTGTCGAGCCAGCTCTGCCACGCCTTCCACTCGGCTGCGTGGTCGCGCTTGTACCACTGCCGCACCGCGGCGAGCATTCCCATGATCTCTTCTTTACCGACCTTGTAGCCCCGTCCGTAGTTATGGTGAGGCGCGGCCTGAAACCACGCCGCCTGAACCAGCGCAGGATCGCCAAGAAGCACACCGGCAGCCTGCGGGCCGCGCATGCATTTGCCTCCCGAATATCCCACCAGGGATGCGCCAGCCTGAATGTGGATGTTCGGCGATAAAGGCTCCTCCGCCGCCGCGTCCACAAATACCGGCGTGCCCTTCGTCTTGGCGATGCGACAGATATTTGCAATCGATAAGGGTCCCTTCGCCGCTTCCGGGCTCGACATGACGTAGATCATGGCAACCTGCGCGGTGAGGAAGTCCGCCAACTGCTCAGCTGTTTCCACTTCGATGACCTCTGCGCCCGTGTTGCGCACACCAAAGTCGTAGGGGTTGCGTGAGTGCTTCGGGATGATGACCTTCGTCTTCTCCCGGACATACGGCAGAGCCTGGCATTTTTCGATGTCCGCGCCCGCCGTACAGGCCAGAGTGGCCAGCGCGATAGCTGCTTCGCAGCCGGTCGTCACGACGGCACTCGCCGCACCCATCAGCGAGGCGATCTCCTTTCCCACTGCCGCCATCAGCTCGTCCAATTGCACGTAATAGAACGACGCTTCGTACATGGCGCGCTTCACCTCGGGCAGCGAGCGCGAGCCCGTGATGATGGTGTAGGTGCCGCGCGCATTCAGGATGGGACGCACGCCAATCTCAGTGAATAAGTTCCGCTTTTCCAAACCATTCAATTGAGGAAAGTCCGCCGGAGTGTTGGATCCCTCCGTCTGATCGTGGGACAGAGGCAAAGCAGACAGAGGCAACGCTGCGCTAGTAAGGCCAAGGGCTGAGAACGCTCCGGAGGCCTGCAGCATTCGACGACGTGAGATCTGCGCAGTGGGTTCCAGCGGCTGCATGCGTCTCCTTAAGCCTGGTATGGGGTAACAACGGTTGCCGACCTCGGGCTGCCCCGAACGAGACCGTTGAAGAAGTGGCAGATATAAGCTGAAGAAGTATCAGATATAAGCGATCACATCAATTTCGACGAGGGAGTTACCCGGAACTCCACCCATGGGCGCAATCGTAGTGCGCACCGGCGGCATATCTCCAAAGCGGCCTTTGTAGGCTTCGTTCAAGCCGTCATAGTCTTTAATATCGTTGAGGTACACGTTGACCTTCAGCACTTTATCCATTGAAGAGCCGGCCGACTTCAGGTTCTCTTCAATCTCGTCCAGCACGTGCTTGGTCGCCTCCTGGATGGTGCCTGGTTTGTGATAGCCGACCCCTGCCAGAAAGAGCAGATTGCCGTAGGAGATCGCGGCGTTGAACAGGGGCGCCCCCTCGCCTGGCTTCCGCTTTGTGCCGTATCCGTAATTTTTCTTCTGCGGCGTTCCCGTACTTTGCGCAACCGCGTCTGCGGCTGTCAACGTTGCAGCGCCGGCTGCAAGCGCCGCGCCCTTCAGCATGGACCGTCGTGATTGCTTCTCCATCGTTCTTCTCCTCACTTTCGCAAATTGCTGCGGTGGCAGTTCTCTCCCGCGCGTCCGGTAAGTTGCTCTAAGGCAACAAGCGGCCGAACGCGCCTCGCTTCAACTCAATGGCTTCAGATTCTCCCAAATTTCTGAACCGCTTCTACGATCGAACGGTATTTCTCAATGAACGGATACATGGAATGCTCGGAGTTGTCGAGCGCCTGCGCCTTTATCAGGATCTCCGCGGCATGCGCTTTCGGAACCACGACGACGCCGTCCTGATCAGCAACGATAATATCCCCCGGTGCAACCTCAACTCCGTCACAAGAAATGGGAATGTTCGCTCCCGCAAAGCGATAGTGCCCGACCGACGTAGAAGGCACCGGCCCCAGCGCATAGACCGGAAACTGTATCCGCTTCAGTTGCGGAATATCCCGCACGCCGCCGTCCACCACCGCACCGGCGTAACCACGCGCCGCCATGGCTGTTCCCATCAGTCCGCCCATCCCGGCGATGTCCGCACCGTCCTGCACCGTCATGACGTAGACGGAACCCGCCCCACCATCATCGATTGCCTTGAGCATGCCGCTCAGCGCGTCGGCATCGCGGTTCTCTTCGCGTTTTAGGAGTACGGTGACGGCGGTTCCGGCAAACTTGGTCGGAAAGACAGCCTGCATGAGGTGCGACATATATCGCTTTTCATGCAGCACTTGCTCGATCGCATCGGAGACCGACGCCGCCTCAACATGGCGATACGCATCCACCATCTGCTGCGGATGCGCGTTGTAATCGGCAGCCGTCATCGGCACGTCGGCCCAGCCGGCAATACCCACGGCGCCGGCCATCAGCGCAGCGCAGATCGTGAAGAGAAGCCGCATACTCCTTTTGGTCGCCACTGATGTCCCTCGCTATGTCTCAGACGCGCGTTGCGAAAAGCTTAAGCTGTAAATGCGATCGGTGCACGCGGAATACATGATCGGGGTGCGGATCGAGCATACGCATCAGGCACCGTCACCCGGACCGGATTCAAGCTGCAGGGGCTGTTCCGGGTGGACAAACAGCCAGCACACCGCCGCGGCAACGGCGAGAAACGCTGCAAGACCGAAGGAGCTGGTCCAGCCCGCCCGCTGGGCAATCCATGGCGTAAGCGAAGCGGTGACGGCGCCGCCAATTTGGCCGCCCATGTTCACAATGCTCGAGAACAACCCAGAAGAGCGCCCTGCGAGATCCACCGAAACCGACCAGAACGAGCTTTGCGACAGGTAGAGCGCACCTGCTCCCGCGGCCAGAATCATACCGGCCGTACCTGCGCTGCGCGCCTGCGAGCCAAGGACCAGGAAGACTGCTGTCAATCCCAGCGCGAGCGCGGCCAGTCCGCAGCGGCCCGCGCGCAGCCCCCAGCGGACCGCGATCCAGTCACTCAGTGCGCCGCCCGCCAGACAGCAGACCGTCATGGAAAGGAAAGGCAGCATCGCGAAGACGGCGCTCGCCTTCAGGTCCAGACCGCGTACCTGCGCCATATAAAGAAAAAACCAGCTGAAAAATATCCACGCGATATAACCGAAACTGAAGTAGCCCAGCATCAGAGCGAGCAGATCGCGCCGCTGAAAAAACTTCAGTCCCGAGATGCGCCTTGGTGCGCCCGAGCCCTCCATCATAGGCCCGGCTTGCACTCCGCGTATCTGGCCGACGGGCACATCCCGGCTCTCAGCCAGCTCTTCATCCGAAACCGATGGATGTTCTTCCGGCAGATCGCGCGCCATGAACCACCATGCAATGCCCACCGCAATGCCGAGCCCCGCGCTGAACCAGAATGCCGCTCTCCAGCCATGGTGCGTGATCAGCCAGTTCAGCAGCGGCGGTGTCAGTCCGCTGCCTGCGCCCACGCCGGCAAAGATCAGGCCGTTGATGAAGCCGCGTTCGCGAAACGGAACCCACTGCGCGACAAACTGATTGGCGGCGGGATACACGATCGCCTCGCCCACGCCCAGCAGAAAGCGGATGCTGATAAGCCAGCTCACCGCATAAGCCACGGTCGAGGGCAGCGCGGCAGTCGAGGCTGTCGTCAAACCCCACCAGATCGCGCCCAGAGTCAACGCCCGCCGTGGACCCCAGCGCGTCGCCAGCCATCCGGCCGGCACCTGGAAGATGGCATAGCCCAGGAGAAATGCACTGAAGACCCACCCAAGCCTCTGGTTTCCCAGACCATACTCCCGGCTGATCTGGAGCCCCGCGATGGAGATATTAGTACGGTCCAGAAATGCCACTCCGCTGAGCACGAACAGCCAGAAGGCCAGCACGTAGCGCACGCGAAACCCCGACCGAAATCCTGACCGCAAGCCCGACCGGCGGCGAGCCTTCAACGCTCTCTTCTCTTGTCGTCTGAGCGCCCGCAGGGCTGCATGACTCACTTCAAACTCCGTCAACGAGTCTTCTCACATGCTAGGGCAAGCTCAGTTTCGCGCCAGGCCTGCGCTGCACCTGGGCAATAGCCTGGAAAAATGCGGATACACTGTGTCAGCCATAATCTGTGCGCATCGCAGCACCGCAAAATCATAAAGGACCCCATCATGTCATTGGTTGTCCGGCCCACTCTCCGGATTGCGTCGCTCGTATTCGGAAGCATACTCTCGACTGCCGCTGGACCTGCGCAAATCGCCGCTCCTCCCCCGCAATTTCCCACGCTTCCGCAGTTTCCCCCGCCTCCTCGTTTTCCCATATTGCCGCCGCTATCATCGCTTCCGATGAGCCAACACAAATATGACCTCGTGCTCTCCGGCGGCCACGTTCTCGACCCCAAAAATCATCGAGATGGCATCATGGACATCGCCATCAAGGACGGCAAGATCGTGGATGTTGCACCGCACATCGCATCGCCGGATACGATCAAGACCGTCTCTCTGCGCGGGCTCTATCTCACGCCCGGCCTCGTCGATATCCACGTGCACGCCTATGCCGGGACGGGGGAGAAAGCCTCTTACGCTGGTGACAACAGCCTTTACCCCGACGGATACACCTTTCGCAACGGCGTCACGACAGTCGTGGATGCAGGCAGCTCCGGATGGCGAAATTTTGAGGACTTCAAGCAACGCATCATCGATCGTGCGGACACACGCGTGCTGGCATTTCTAAACATCGTCGGCGCGGGCATGCGCGGACCTCTTTATGAAAACAACAACGACGATATGGATGGCCATGCCACCGCCGCCATGCTGGAGAAATATCCGACCGTGCTGGTGGGAATCAAGAGCGCGCACTACTCCGGGCGCGGCTGGAAGCCGTTTGAGCAGGCTGTGCTCGCGGGAAACATCGCCAATCGTCCAGTCATGATCGACTTCGGCACCAACGGAACCGAGCGCCCGCTGCTCACGTTGATGTCGCAGATACTGCGGCCCGGGGATATCTACACCCATATGTACTCCGGCGTACGCGGTGAGCAGGATCTGCAGACGCTGGGACCGAGCCAGGCGATGCTCGTCGGACGCAAACGGGGTATCTACTTCGATGTGGGCCATGGTGGCGGCAGTTTCAACTGGGGAGTCGCCGTGCCGCTGATGAAGGATGGCTTTCAGCCGGATTCGATCTCGACCGATCTGCACATCTCCAGCATGAATGCCGGCATGAAGAACATGCTGAACGTTGCCGACAAGATGCTGGCGCTCGGCCAGACTGTACCGCAGGTCATCGAAGAGATGACCTCCGCTCCGGCTCACGAGATTCGTCATGAGGAGCTCGGCAATCTCTCCATCGGTGCGGCCGCCGATCTAGCTGCTTTCAGCGTCGAGCGCGGAAAGTTCGGACTGGTGGACATGAACAACCAGCGCAAGGATGGCGCCCACAAGCTTGTATGTCAGTTGACTGTCCGCGCAGGCAAGGTAGTCTATGACCTCAACGGGATCAGCTCGGATATGTGGGACAGCCATCCGACGAGCGATTACCGGCTGGCAGGCCATTGGACCACTTTGACGACGCGTGATGACAGCAAGAGAGAGCCACCCGCCAACGCTGTCATTACCTACTGATAGTTATTATGTAACCATTGCTATGACACTTGCTCGGCCACGGCCGGACGCGCACGTAACGGGAGAGCTATGGATGTCTCGATAACTCGGCAGGACCCGCGATACCAGGCGCTGCTGCGAGGACACAACCTGCGGTTTCCCGAGAACGCTTCGATGGCCCCTGCGCGCATCGTCATTTGCACCACACCAGCCGATGTCCATCGAACTCTGCAGACCGCCGTTCATGATGGACTACGCCCCACCGTACGATCCGGCGGACACTGCTATGAAAACTTCACGGCAAACAATCCTGGCGGTGTCCTGCTCGATCTGTCGCTGCTGAATACCGTGGACCTCGATTCCTCCACCGGAGAATACTGCGTGGCACCCGGGGCGGTGCTGGGAGATGTCTACCAGTCGCTCTACAAGCAATACGGGCTCACTCTGCCCGGCGGTAGCTGTTACTCCGTAGGCGCCGGCGGCCATATCTCCGGTGGCGGCTATGGCATGCTCTCCCGCCTGCACGGGCTAACGTCAGACTGGTTAGCGGCCGTCGACATCCTGACCGTGGATGCGTCAGGCCGGGTCATAGAACGCCGCGTGGATCGAAAGAACGATCCGGATTTATTTCGCGCATGCCGTGGCGCAGGAGGAGCTGGCTTCGGGATCATCACCGCTTTCCGCTTCAAAGATTTGCCGGTCGCACCGCGCGAAGTAGTCGAGGTCCGTCTCCGCTTTCCCTGGGAGACCATGCCGGAGGATCAGTTCGTTGCGCTGCTGACGGCTTACGGAGACTACTGGGCGACGCGTGGACGTGATCAGGATACCTGGGGCCTCTTTACGCTTCTCGGTGTGGGGTCGCGACGCTCCGACGGCTGGCTCGGTATGCACCTGCAATTCTGCCAGCGCGACGGCAAAGTAGATGACATCTCCGTGCTGCGCGAGTTCCTGGCACGCTTCGACAAATTTGATCCCGTCCTCATCGCCTCGCCGCGCGCGGAAGCGGCAGACCGCCCTGCACGGCATGCGGTACGGCGGCGCGCATCCGCTACGTATAAACCCGTGCGCATGCCATGGCTGGAGGCAGCCATCTCCGATCGCAGCGGCGGCGACGGAGCACGCGCCAAATACAAATCCGCCTACATGAAACGCAACTTCGCTCCCGCAGAGGCTCGGGCCATCTATCGCTTCTATTCGGGCGACAGCGTGACCGCCCGCTCCTCCGTCATCTCCATCGATTCTTACGGCGGAGCAGTGAACCGCCCGCAGCTTGCCACCGAAACCGCCATTGCGCAACGCGGTTCCATCATGAAGCTGCAGTGGCAGTGTTATTGGTTCGACCCCGCAGAGGATGCGCAGCACCTGCATGAGCTCGATGCCTTCTACACCTCGATCTATACCGGCGAACATGTGGACGCGCACCATCAGGGAACGCCCTGGGGCGACCGCTACGAGGGTTGTTATATGAACTACGCCGATGTCGATATGCTTCGCTACCCATACTGGCCGGAACTCTTTTACGGACGCGATGGCTTATATGAGTTTCTGCAGAAGGTAAAGCAAAGGTACGATCCGAACAACGTGTTTCACCACGCCATGAGCGTCCGCACTGCGTAAGTAGGCTGCGGAAACAGACGGGAGTTGATATGGATAAGAGATCCATTGAACAGATTAAACAGATTGAACAGCAGGGCGAAATTGGGAGGCCGTGTCTGCCTCCGCTGAGCCGGAGAGCCTTTCTCGCCGGAGCGGCAACCTGCGCGGCTGTTGGCCCCGCTCTTCTGCACGCGGCCATTCGCGAGCTGGGCCGGCAG
>DATBCB010000326.1:0-1814 GCA_036270675.1 Acidobacteriaceae bacterium
CGCTCGAGTGACTGCTCGAGACGGCGCACGGGATCTCGATCGCCATCCAGCGGCCAGGGCTTGCAGTCGATCAGCGTGGGGCCCACGCCACGACGAGCGCGCAGGATCGCCTCCTGCGCTACGCGGTAGATCGCGACGACATCGTTGCCATCTACGGGGATGCCGTAGAGGCCGAGCGGCTCGGTGTTGCGTGCGCCGCTGAGGTTTGCGTCAGCGGCGCTTTCGATCACGAAGACAATGCCCAGCTTGTGCGCGGCGGCATAGGCCAGCGAAGGGCGCAGAGCATCCAGCGAGGGAATGGCTGGTCCGCTGAAGGCGAGCGCGATGTGCTTTGTGCCTTGCTGCGCAAGGGCGTATCCGGTGGCGATGGCGAAGCGGGCTTCGGCGGTAGGCGCAGGCGCGAGGACGCCGGGAAGTGCGGTTCCGGCGACCACGCGGCGCAGCGCGTGGCCGCGTGCGAGTGCGGCGAGATGGTCGCCGGCAAGGGGCATCACGGCGTCGCCCTTCTCCAGATGTGTCACAGTGCCGGTAACGACTGCCGCGCGAGCGACGAGCGGGACCGCGGTCTTCCTGAGACGATTGCGTTGGCCTACCAGCTTTGTGCGAAGCAGGGTGACGTAGAGGTGCTGCATCCGTTCATTCGAGATAAGAGGGTGAGGTGTGGCGGCAGGGGCCGCGCTGGGCCGTGGTGGCATCTTCAGCAATGATCCTTGAAGAAATGTTTTCGGAATAGGAAAGCGAATAAGGCAGTCGCATCGATTGTAAAGCACACTTCCGGCAGTGCGGAGATTGCCGAAGCTGTCGCTCGGGAATGGCGCAGAGTGACCTGGACAGCGCGGAATGATGAAGCCGAAGGTGTCCGCCAGAGTGCCACAGCTTTCCGTGATGCGCAACGAGTGCTTTTCAACAGAAGTGTGCATAAGCCTGTGCACAAGCGCGTCGCATGCGCGATTCATTCAGTGTTTATCGATGGTTGCACGCCATGCACTACTTTCGTTGCACGGTGGCGACGGACGCGAACGGTGCCGCGCGCGGTATCGCCGATCGTGAACCGGCGGATGTTTTTAAGTGGAATAGTCGGCGTTGATGGAGACGTACTCGCGGGTGAGATCGCAGGTCCAGAAGCGGCAGGTGCCGCTGCCCAGTCCGAGGTCGATGTGGACGCTGAACTCGGGCTGGCTGAGATAGCGGTGCGCGGCTGATTCGTCAAAGGCAGCGGCTCTTCCGCCGCGCTCGCAGATGAGGAGGTCGCCGAGAAGGATGGAGATGCGTGTGGGATCGACCTGTGCGCCGGAGTAGCCGGTGGCGGCAATCAGGCGGCCCCAGTTGGGATCGCTGCCGGCCCAGGCGGTCTTGACCAGGGGCGAGTGCGCGATGGCCTTCGCGATGCGGAGCGCGTCGGCGTCGGAGGCGGCGCCGCGAATGTTGAGCTCGACCAGATGGGTGGCGCCTTCGGCATCAGCGACGATTTGCTTTGCCAGCGAGGTGCAGATTTCGCTGAGCGCGGCGGAGAAGGCATCGGAATTGCGAGCGTTGAGGGCGGCGCCGGATGCGCCGCTGGCGAGCAGCAGCACGGTGTCGTTGGTGGAGGTATCGCCGTCGATGGAGATGCGATTGAAGCTGGTCTCTGCCGCGCCGGTGAGAAGCCGCTGCAAGAGCGCGGGTTCGGCCGCGGCATCCGTGCAGAGATAGACGAGCATGGTGGCGTGCGGGGCGGCCGCGAGCTGTGGATGGATCATCCCCGCGCCTTTGGCGATGCCGGCGATGTGGACCGGCAGGCCATCGATGTCGATGGTGGCGTGCGCAGTCTTGGG
>DATBCB010000327.1:0-6334 GCA_036270675.1 Acidobacteriaceae bacterium
GGCGCGTGTCGCGATGCCGCAGTCCGCACCGGAATTGAGCGACAGCCTGGCGCACCTGCTGAGCCGCTATGGCATGGTGCGGGCGGCGCTGCATCGCTGATCTTCGAAATGGATTCTACGGATCATGGATTCTACGGATCAGGGGAAGAGCCGCTTCGTTCAAAACTGATTCTCGTCTGCGGACTGCCGGGAACGGGAAAGACCACGCACGCAAAGCGGCTGGAAGCAGAGCTTGGCGCCATTCGTCTTTCCGCAGACGATTGGATGGACGCGCTGTCGATCAATCTGCACGAAGAAGAAATACGTGGGAGGATCGAGGCCCTGCAATGGAAGCTCGGAAAGCAGCTGCTCGCAGCAGGGCTCACCGTCATCATTGAATGGGGTACCTGGGGACGGGCTGAGCGTGATCAGCTCCGCGCAGAAGCTCGCTATATCGGTGCATCCGTCGATTTACATTACCTGTCTGCACCTGTCGAGACGGTTTTTGAGCGAATTCAGCGGCGCGGAAGAGAAGATCCGCCGATCGAACGAAGCGCGATCGTGCGCTGGTTCGAAATGTTCGAGGCACCCACCGCCGAGGAGATGGCGCTGTTCGACGAAGCTTTCACATCAACAATCTGATTGAGAATGAATGGCGACGCGGTGACCCATTGTCGCTGGAAAAGCACCGCGCCGGGACGGGTATACTGACGTTTCCAACCTAACTTCATGCGTGTGTTGCGGAAAGGAATGCAGCGGGCGCGGAGAGCGATTTGCAACAGGCAGAGATCGGGATTATCGGCGGCAGTGGACTGTACTCCATGCCCGGGCTTGGGGATACACGGGAAGTCGCTATCCAGACGCCTTTCGGCGAACCATCAGACCAGCTGGTGCTGGGCACATTGGAAGGGCGCAGTGTCGCGTTTCTGGCGCGGCATGGTCGCGGCCATCGGCTGCTGCCTAGTGAGATTAACTTCCGCGCGAATCTTTTTGCGATGAAGCTGCTGGGAGTGGAGCGCATCATCTCGGTGTCGGCTGTGGGGTCGCTCAAGGAAGAGCACAAGCCTACGGACTTTGTGGTGCCGGACCAGTTCATCGACCGCACTTTCTTAAGGACGAGCACGTTTTTCGGCGACGGGATTGTGGCACATGTTGCGTTTGGCGATCCGGTATGCGGCGTGGTGGCGAAGACGATCGCGGATGCGTGCGATGCGGAGAAGGTGGTGGGCAAGCGCGGCGGCACGTATGTGTGCATGGAAGGACCGCAGTTTTCGACGCGCGCGGAATCGAATCTGTATCGCAGCTGGGGCGCTGATCTGATCGGCATGACCAACCTGCAGGAGGCGAAGCTGGCACGAGAGGCGGAGATCTGCTACGCGACGATGGCGATGGTGACCGACTACGACTCCTGGCGCGCAGGGCATGATGACGTGACGGTGGACCAGATCGTCGCGGTGATACACCAGAACGCGGCCAATGGGGCGCAGGTGCTGCGCGCTGCGGTGCGGGCCGTACCCAGGGAGCGCACATGCGCGTGTGCGAGCGCGATGAAGTTCGCCATCCTGACCAGCCCCGATGCGATTCCGGCAGCGACGCGCGCGAAGCTGGAACCGATCATTGGGAAATATCTTTGATCCTGATTTCATTGTGTGAGTGGAGGAACAGCAGATCTCTCCGCTACGCGGCTGCGCCGCTCCGGTCGAGATGACGACAGGGCTTCGTTCGATGTTGCAGGCGTAAATATCCGAGCAAAGTGTCTCGGCGAAAGTTAAAGGAACTGCATGTCCATTGTGGTGGTTGGTAGTGTTGCGTTCGACAGTATTGAGACTCCAAGCGGCCGGGTGGACCATGTTCTGGGTGGCGCGGCGACACACTTTGCGCTGGCCGCGAGCTACTTTACTCAGGTGCGCGTGATCGGTGTGGTGGGCGAGGATTTCACTGCCGCCAACGAAGACGTGTTGAAGAAGCGCGGCGTGGACACTGCCGGGATCGAGCATGTGGCGGGGAAGAGCTTTCACTGGACGGGCTCCTACACGCGCACGCTGAACGAGGCGGACACGCTGGCGACGGAATTGAATGTCTTTGAGACCTTCACGCCGAAGATACCGGCGAGCTATCGCGATTCGGAATTTCTTTTCCTCGCGAATATCGATCCCAAGCTGCAAGCACGTGTGCGCCGCGAGATGCCGAAGGTGAAGATGGTGTGCGGCGACACGATGAACTACTGGATCAAGGACCATAGCGCGGCGCTGGCCGAGGTGCTGGTGGACCTGGATGTGCTGCTGATCAACGATGGCGAGGCCAAGATGCTGGCCGAGGACGCCAACCTGGTGCGAGCGGCGAAGAAGATTCTCGACATGGGCGTGAAGACGCTGATCGTGAAGCACGGTGAGTATGGTGCGACGGTCTTCTTCAGCGAGCGATCGTTCCCGGGCGCGAAGCCGGAGGCATGCGCGACGCCTTTTCGCGCGCCGGCGATGCCGCTGGCTGAGGTGGTCGATCCGACCGGTGCGGGCGATTCGTTCGCGGGCGGATTCTTCGGCTATCTCGCATCGCAAAAGGGCGAGCTGACCCCGGCGAACTTTCGCAAGGCGATGTTTTACGGCGGGGTGATGGGCTCCTTTGCCGTGGAGAAATTTGGCGTTGAGCGCACGCAGAACCTGACTCGTGAGGAGATCGATGCGCGCTTCCAGCAATTCCGCGCGCTCAGCCACCTTGACTGAGGCGAAGGCGTCGCGAGAGCCGCGCGATGCCGGGACGGTCGCGCTGCTGAGCACTGTGCTCACGCTGGCCGCGCTCGCCTTCTGCTCGCAGCATCAATTGCTGCTGCTCTACGGCGACGCAGTGGCCCATCTTCATATTGCGCGGCGTCTCTTTGATTCGCGCGAGCCCGGCTTCCGACAGCTTGGCTCGGTGTGGCTGCCGCTGCCGCATCTGTTGTTGATCCCGTTTGTGCAGAAGATGGGCTGGTGGCAGAGCGGTGTCCCGGCCGCGATCCCCTCCATGGCCTGCTACGTGGCGGCGTGCGTCGGACTGTACCGGCTGGCGCTTTGCTTTGTTCGGAATTCGATCGCGTGGCTGGCTGTCGTGTTCTTCGCGCTGAATCCGGGCCTGCTTTATTTTTCGACGACAGCGATGACAGAGCCGCTGTTTTTGGCGGAGATGATCTGGTCGGCGCTGCTGATTGCGCTGCTGGCGCGACGCTCGACGGCCGGCACAACAGATGGACTCGGACGCGTGCTGCTGGGTGCGTCGCTGGTGCTGGTGTGCGCGGTCTACACACGCTATGACGGCTGGATTTACGCGGTTGCGGCGTGGTGTGTTGCGTCCTGGGTGGTGGTGAAACGGCGCAATCTGCGCGAGCGCCTGACCGGCATCTGGCTACTCGGGACGGTGCTGGTGGTGATGGCGCCGCTGGTGTGGATCGCCTACAACGCGAAGCAGTTTCATGATCCGCTCGACTTTCTGCGTGGACCATATTCCGCGCGGACGATCGAGGCGCGGACTTCGCCATCCGGTGCCGGTCATTACATGGAGTATCACCGGCCGGTGGTGGCTACGCTTTACTTTTTGAAGGCTGCGGAACTTGGGGCGGTGGTGCCGTACGCGACGCAACTGGTTTTTCTGCTCTCGCTGGCCGGCATGGCATTCCTGTGGGTGCGCAGGCGCAGCGTTGCCCTTACGGCCGCATCGCTGCTGTGGCTGCCGCTGCCGTTCTATACCTACTCGGTCGCGTATGGATCGGTGCCGCTTTTCATTCCGGTATGGTTTCCGCACTCCTGGTACAACACGCGCTATGGCATGGAGATGCTGCCGGCGTTCGCACTGTTTACGGCGGCGGCGCTGGAGGGTCTGGCGATGTGGCGGCCTGGTTTCGCGCCTGAAGGCTGGGAGCGCTGGATGGTGCCCCTGGCGGCTGCTTTGATTGTGGCAAACAGCGTCCTGCTGCTGCGCGCCGGGCCGCTGGTCTTTCAGGAGGCAGTCGAGAATTCACGGACGCGCATCCCGTTTGAGCAGATGCTGGCGAACTGGCTGCGCATCCTGCCGTCAGGCAAGACCCTGCTGATGTATACCTCCGAGCACATCGGGGCGGTGCAGCAGGCGGGAATCCCGCTGCGCGACATCATCAATGAGGGCGACTACTACGAGTGGAATGCAGCACTGAAGGATCCGGCAGCGAAGGCGGATTACGTGATAGCGCTGGATGGCGATGCTGTGGCCAATGCAGTTGCCACGCACCCGCAGGGGCTGACGTTGTTGCAGATCATCTGCTCAACGGGACAGCCGTGTGCCCGGGTCTATATTGCCCACCCCGCCGCAGGCGCCGCCCCCGATTCTGGAAGCCCTGAGTAGTCCGGGAGTGTTAGTGGCAGCGGTTTGGCCGGGTGGTAGCATCACGCGATGGGCGGCCCGCTTGCCTGCCCATGGAGAAGGCACGCGACCACGATGATCGTTTTCGAGGCAAAGCACGCGCTGAGTTTCAGCCAACTGGAGCAGTGGGGCCTGACGGATACGGGCACGATGCGGCTGCTGCTGGCGTGCGCGCTGGGCGGCGTGATCGGGCTGGATCGCGAGTGGCACCATAAGGCCTCCGGCGTGCGGACGAATCTGCTGATCTGCTTTGCGTCGGCGCTGTTCACGTATCTATCGCCTCTGATTGCCGGCGAGCTGAGCACGAGCAAAGGACAGATCGCGTCGAACATCGTGCAGGGCGTGGGATTTTTGGGCGCCGGCTTGATTCTGCATAATCGTAACCGTATCAGTGGCCTGACCAGCGCGGCGACGGTGTTCGCGGTGGCCGCCGTGGGGATGACGTGCGGCGCGGGATTGTATCTTCCGGCAACGTTTGCGACGCTGCTGATCCTGCTGGCGCTGGAAGCTGTAGGCGCGCTGGAAACGCTGACGAATCTGAAGCTGCAGAACCGGATTTACGAGGTGCGCGGCGCGAATTCCGATGCGATATATCTGTCGGTGCTGCAGGCGATGGACGCGGAGCAGCGCCGCCTCGATCCGGTGGACCGGGACACTCTTGCCGGGATGGCGCGGCTGTCATTCACGGTGATGGCGACGCGGAGCGGACATCGCCGTCTGACGGCACTGTTGATGAAAGGCTCGGGGATTGAGCGAGTCTTGACCTTCCGCAGCTGGGAGGAGGAGTGATCGAGTTCACCAAGGCGCACGCTTGCGGCAACGATTTCCTGATTGTCGATGCGACGCATGTACAAGATCGCGATCTGGCGCGGCTCTCGCGGGAGCTGTGCGCACGTACCACGGGCGTTGGTGCGGACGGCGTGGAGTACCTGACGCTGCGCAACCAGCGGGAGGGCGCGATTCATCTGTACAACGCGGATGGATCTGCCGCGGAGATTTCCGGGAACGGCACGCGCTCTGTTGCCGCATGGATGGCCTATAAGGCTGATCTTGGCGCGGGGGATGAAGTTCGATTGGAGACGGACGCGGGAGTGCGGATCTGCCGGCTGGAAGGCGTGAAGGGCACCGAGTTCCAGTTTGCGACCGGGATGGGAGTGCCGCAGGTGCGGCGCGCAGCAGTGGCGCTGGATGGAGGTCTGACGGTTGAAGGCGCGGTGGTCGGGATGGGCAATCCACAGTTTGTGGCGCTGGTAGAGGACAGAGAGTTCGCGGTCGCGGGTCGCGCCTGGCAGCAGGTGGGGGCGGCGATCTGCATGCATGCGGATTTTCCTGCGCAGACGAATGTGGAGTTTGTGCGGCGAGTGACGGACGACTTGATTGAGATTCGCATTTACGAGCGCGGTGTGGGGCCCACTTCTTCGTCGGGCACGGGCACGAGCGCGAGTGCCGCGATGATGATGGCGCTGGAGGGCGCGCCGCGGCGGCTGCGGGTGTGCGCGCCGGGCGGAGAGCAACTCGTCGAATGGATAGGCGCGAGCGCAGAGATGCAACTGACGGGACCGGCGGTGGTGCTGGCGCGTGGCCAGTGGCTGGCCGGAGGTGCGCAGTGACCGCGCAACCGATACGCCTTGCGGTGGTGGCGCCGGCGAGCAACGCCGATCCGGAGAAGGTGCTGCGCGGGGTGGAACGGCTGCGCGCTCTGGGCCATACGGTGACGCTGATGTCGCACGCGTTGGGGCAGGCGTGGCCGTACTTTGCGGCGACTCCGGAGCAGCGCCTGCAGGATCTGCACGCAGCCTTTGCCGATCCTGAGATCGATGCCGTTATATGTATCCGCGGTGGATACGGAAGCAACTATCTGCTGGAAGGGCTCGATCTGGAGCTGCTGCGCCGCAATCGGAAGCCGTTCATCGGCTACAGCGACCACACGGCGATTGCGACATGGATGCTGGATCAGGCGGGTGTGCCGGTGCTGCACGGGCCG
>DATBCB010000328.1:0-3260 GCA_036270675.1 Acidobacteriaceae bacterium
CTGCAGCCGGTGAACCGAATTTCGTCAACGGTCCAAACGATTTCGGCACCAAAAACTTGGATCGCACCACACGCGGCGCTGGTACTTTCGCGGCGGGCACTCCCCGCAGCATCGAGTACCAGTTGAAGTTCGTCTTCTAAAGAAGACCGATCCTCCCATCAAAGAACCCTGACTGCAGCATTTCTCACCAAGGCCCTGCTTTGAAAGCAGGGCCTTTGCTTTTGTGAAGGTCTCTCTTCACGCCCGCAAAACGCCGGCAGAACCCTTCCCAGGCGGGCGCGTCTAATTCGTGTCCCGCATCTCTGGAGTACCGTAGAGGCAGGACCGGTACGACTATGAATACCCTCAAGACTGCGCTGCTGCTCACTTCCCTGACCCTCTTCCTGCTGTTCCTCGGCCAGTACTTTGGCGGCCGTAACGGGATGCTCATCGCCCTGGCCATCGCGGTAGCGATGAACTTCTTCAGTTACTTTTACTCGGACAAGATCGCTCTCTCCGTGTACCGGGCGCAGCCGGCTACGCGCGAGCAGCTCCCCCGCGTCTACAGCGTGGTCGAGCAGATGACGCAGCGCATCGGACTGCCCATGCCGAAGATCTATGTCATCCCCAGCGAATCGCCGAACGCCTTTGCCACCGGCCGCAACCCGCAGCACGCCTCGGTGGCAGTTACGCAGGGCATCCTCAACCTGCTGACTGACGAGGAGCTGGCCGGCGTCCTGGCCCACGAGCTCGGCCATGTGCGCAACCGCGACATCCTCACCAGCTCCATCGCGGCCACCTTGGCCGGCGCAATCACCATCCTCGCCCACACCGGCCGTTTCGCCATGATGTTTGGCGGTTTTGGCGGAGGCGGCAACAATCGCGACCGCGAAGGCGGTGGCATCGCGGCGCTCTTCATGTTGATCCTCGCGCCCATCGCCGCCACCCTCATCCAGTTGGCCGTCTCGCGTGCCCGCGAGTACGAAGCCGATGCCACAGGTGCGCACATGACCGGCAATCCCTACGCCCTTGCCAGCGCGCTGCAGAAGCTCGACGCCTACTCGCGGCGCTTGCCCATGAGCGCAACGCCTTCGACGGCACACCTGTTCATCGTCGCGCCGGTGATCTCCGGCGCCAGCTTCGCCAATCTCTTCTCCACCCACCCCCCGATCGCCAAGCGCATCGAGCGGCTGGTCGGCCGGCCATCGCAAACGCAACAGTAAGTATGTGCTTCCCCTGAAGTATGTGCCTCCCCGGTGGCATGCATGGGGCGTTCTAAAATACCGTTTTGACATACGCCGTTCCAGTCAGCGGCGGCGAAGAGCAGCTTCTCTTGACGGAAAAGCTGCAGCAAGTTTTTCGTCTAGTTTTTCTTTGATAGCTGTCGGAGTGTGAAAACGGTATAACGTGCCATGCGAAGTGTTCTGACCACACTCTCATTTCTCGCGCTCGGTATCTGGCTGGGTGCGCTGCTGCTCTTTGTCCAGGTCGCTGCCGTCGCCTTCGGATCGCTGCCGTCGCTCTTCCTCAATCCCGCGGAAGGTATCCACGGCGCAGGCCTTGTCGTGGGCGGCACGCTGCGCCATTTGCACTACATGGGCTTGATCTGCGGCGTACTCTTTCTGGTTTTCAGTTTCTTACTACGGGGCCGCGTGCGCTGGCACTCGGTGGTGCCGCAGGCGGTGTTGGTGCTCTGCATGGTGGTGCTGACCGCCTATTCGCAGTTCTCGATCATCCCGCGCATGGAGACCGCCGAGGCCTCGGTAGGCGGCACCGTGGGCATCGCCGCGCTGCCGGAATCAAGCCCCGCGCGCGAGTTGTTCGACAAGCTGCACCGCGAATCGGTCCACGTGGAAGGCCTGGTCCTCATCCTGGGCTTTGTCGCTTTCGCCTTCGCCGGACGGCCGCATTCGATGCGCGTGTAGCTCCCGCCTATTTCAGATCGTGCAGCGTCCTCAACTCAGCGTGCGATCTCTCGATGTGCGCAAGCTGCCGGTCCAGCATTTCGCGCAACGGCAGAGGCAGCTCCTGCTTCAACGTGCTGGCATAGGCTTTTCTGGCCACGTCATCACTCTTCTCCGCAGCCGACAGCAGAGCCTGGTCTCCACTCAGATGCGCCTGAATCTCTCCCCAGAGATGACGGAGCTTGGCGGTAGGAGACACGCCTTCTTTCACATCGTGGACACCCATACGATGCAGTTCGTTCTCCAGCTCCGCGGCATACTCTGCACGCCGCTGCGTCTCTTCCAGGAAGAGCCGCTTCGCGCGGGGATCGTGCAGACGCGCTCCGAATTCCTGATAGCCCTCCTGGCTACCCCGCAGCGTTTCGATCAGCTCCTTCAATGACGACTCCACTTTATCCAGCGCTATGTGTTCTGGCATGATCGATCACCTCCTTGCTTTTGTGGGATGAGCATCGTAGTAGCCGGTTTGTCTCCGTTTTTTTTCATGGACAGATCCTTTGCGCGGCGCCCTGTATAGTGACCCTTGCTGAAGCATTTTCGGTATTCGTGCAGACGGTCCAACCATTGCTCTTGTGGCTTTTCCTAGCGGAAGAGCCACGCCTGGGTGAAACTCCGCAGCCACCGTATTACTGAAAATGCTGAATCTCTTCCCTCGGGACGCTTCATGAACGTCATCGTTTTTGGTGCTACGGGAGGTATAGGCCGGCTGCTGGTCGCCGGCGCCTTCGAACTCGGTCACAGCGTGACGGCGTTTGTGCGCAATGCGGAGTCGCTGGAGCCGCGTGACGGACTGCGTGTGCTCGAAGGAGACATTTTCGATCCACAGTCGGTAGGCGATGCGATTGACGGCCACCGTGCCGTCTTTTCCGCGCTCGGCTCGCGCACGCTCAAGACCAATCCCGTCCTCAGCCGCGCCATTCCTCTCATCATCAACGGCATGCATTTTCATCGAGTGGACCGCATCATCACCGTCGGTGCGGCCGGCGCGCTCTACCCGGCCGGCAAGTATCAGCCGCCGATGGCAGGCTTCCTCTTTGCCATCGCACGGGCAACATTGCTGCGTCATCCAATGGCGGACCTGCGTGCGCAGGAGCGGTTTCTTGCCGCAAGCGATCTCGACTACACGGTTGTGCGGCCGCCGCGCCTCACCGACGACCCGCCAACCGGAACGTACCGTGTGCTGCCGGACGCGCTACCTTCGAGCAGCCGTCGTATCTCACGCGCGGACGTGGCCGATTTCATGCTGCAGCAGCTCACCGACCCGCGATTCCATCGCCGCGGCGTGTATCTGGCGAGCTGAACGGGAAAATCTGAAGC
>DATBCB010000329.1:0-5757 GCA_036270675.1 Acidobacteriaceae bacterium
GACAGATTGGATACGTGTCCACGGTCAGCGATCCCGCAGGTCGTGCCGGCAGGCACCCCGGGCGTGCACGCTGTACCGAAGCTGTTCGTGATGGCAATCGGCAGGGCCACGTCGAAGCTGCCGAAGTTAGCGTAGGTCCAATCCGCGACAAGCACGACTCCCGGACCGAATGCGGGGAGCGGAACTTCCACGCCGGCGCCAGTGACCACCCCGTTCCTCGAGTCCGACCAGTTGACGGCGCTTGCGGTCACAACCGAGCACGCCGGACTGAAAGCGCACGCGGGTGTGAACGGGCTATAGCTGCTGGCGGCGTAGGAGAAACTGCCCTGCACGCCCGACCGGATCCAGCCGATGGTGACATAGGGCATCACGCTTCCCCAGACGCCAGGGACGGTGCCGTTAGCGAGCGGCACGACGTAACCCACCTTCAACCGCACCGAGCCGTTTGTGCCTAGGGTAACGCTGTTCGAGTAGGTTTCAGAGGTGACGGGAGCAGCCGGGAAGGTTGGCGTGGGGCCTGGTCCGCTGGGGTAGAAGCTGCTCTGAGTGCTCGTGGACGTGGTCTTGCCAAAGGAAAGGTCACCCATCACGCCGACCACGATCCATGGGGTCACCGCCCACTTGTATTCGAGCAGGGCGCCCCCGACGCCTCCCGAGCCCCTGAGCGATTGGTTGAAGATCGATGGGGTCGTGCAGATTGGGGAGAAACCGAATGCCGGCGCGCACCCCGCACTGAAGGGATCCGCAAAACCACCGCCTGCGACATTGCCGCCGCCGAAGCCGCCGGCCTGCGCTCCGGTATAACTGCTGGTCTGCGGTTGCGCCACCTGTTGTGCTGGTGCCGCACGACGGGCCGGCGCACGCTCACGCGCGGGGGCCGCTCGTGCTGCAACGGGCGCTGTCCGTTCTGGAGTGGGAGCTGCCCGCTCCGCGGGAGCTGCCCGCTCCGGCGCCGCCGGAGTTTCCATCTCGGCCGCGAAAAGCGGATGCGATACGGCGCTCAGCGCCACAACGCCGGCGGCCAGAAAAAGCTGGCTCCTCATGATGCACCCCCCAACCCCATGCTGCCCAAAAGTAAACCAAACCTTTCTCAGGATGTATACGTCTTGGGCGGCCATCGAGGTGGGTTTGTGCGGCGCTGTTGCAGGAATGTCCCACACCGTCCACCACGGAACTACGGCTGTCTCTGTCTCTTATTAGAGATCGACGGTGTCCAAACGGCCGGCATGGTCTACAATGCCACAGAGCTGGGGCGCAAAGGAAAAGCCTCATTGAACAAGAAAGCCCCGGTGGAGTGGTCGGCTTTTTGCGAAGCGAACCGTCCTCGGATGAGTATCTTGGAGGGAATGAAAAACAACATGCGACGTCTGCTTTGGTTCTGGCTTGCCGTTTCGTGCTGTATGCTGACCTCTTCTTTGTGGTCGCAGCAGAGGGCCGTTCGCATTGCGCTGGTGATCGGGAATGCGGCCTATCCGGAGAGATCGCTGTCCACTGCCATCGCCGATGCCCGCAGCCTCGCCGATGAATTGCGTCGCGGCGGATTCGAGGTCGACCACAAGACCGATCTCGGCAAGGCGGACATGCAGAACGCGATCGACACCTTCACCAGCAGGATCAGCTCCGGGGTCGACGCGCTGTTCTATTTCAGTGGCATAGGCATTCAGGTGGAGCGGCAGAGCTACCTGATGCCCACCAACGCGGTCGTATGGTCGCTTGCGGATGTCAGAAAGGACGGCATCAAGGTCGACTCGCTGCTTGCGGAGATGCATCGCAAAGGCGCGCGCGTGAAGATCCTCATTATCGACGCGGCGCGCAGGAGCCAGTGGGAGCGTCGGTTCCGGGCATCCCCGGAAGGGCTTGCCGGATTTGACGCTCTTGAGAACACGCTCGCCATATATTCTGCGCCACCGGGTAAGCTGGTGCCTGAGGGGTCCGGGACCCACAGCGTGTTTGCCGGAGAGCTGATCAAGGAAATACGTGCCGCCAATATGGCCGGATCCGCGAGCGTGACCGCCGAGGATGTGTTCAATCATTTGAAGCTGGGCATCTATCGCGCATCGAGCAAGGAGCAGATACCCTGGGTAGCTTCGTCTCTCGTGCAAGAGTTCCATTTCGGCAGCCAGCAGACGAGCGCCGGCAAGCAGCAACCCGCTGCCCAGCAGCTTGAGCCGGAAAAGCCACAGCCGATCGTAGCGAACGTCCCGCTGCGGTATCAGAGCGAGATTGCTCTGCTGCCCAAGGATCATTTCCGGGAATGCGTTGCCTGCCCCGAGATGCTGGTCGTTTCCGAAGGAGAGTACATGATGGGCTCGCCGGAGAACGAGCCCGACCGCTACAGCAACGAAGGCCCGCAGCACCGCGTCAAGATTCCGCGCCGTTTTGCCGTGAGCAAGCTCAAGATCACCCGGGAGGAATTCGAAAAGTTTGCGAACGAAATGAGTTATGCAAGCGAAGACAGATGCTTCACTCTCGAAAATGACAAGGCGGAAGAGCGCACAGGGCGATCATTCCGCAATCCGGGATTCCACCAGGATGGCAGCCATCCGGCGGTCTGCATCAGCTGGGATGATGCCAAGGCCTATGTGGACTGGCTGTCCAAAAAAACTGGAAAGCTTTATCGCCTGCTGAGCGAGTCGGAGTGGGAATATACAGCACGCGCCGGCACAAAAACTCCGTTCTGGTGGGGTGCGTCCGTCTCACCCGATTTGGCCAACTACGATAGCCGGACGAGCTATGGCGGCGGTGCCATCGGCGAGTATCGGGAAAAGACCGTGCCGGCCGACATGTTCAATCCGAACCCGTGGGGCCTTTATCAAGTGCACGGGAATGCCATGGAATGGGTCGAGGACTGCTGGAACGAGACCTATCAAGGTGGGCCCGCCGACGACTGGATGAGGATCGCCGGAAGGTGCAGCGTCCATGTGCGCCGCGGTGGCGCCTGGAACGCAACTGCCAAAATGCTGCGCGCCGCCTACCGCGACAACAGGAAGAGCAGCAACCGCGCCTCGAACACGAGCTTTCGCATCGCGCGCACGCTCAGTCAGTGACAACTTCAAATCGGCGGCGCTAACGAGATCATTCCGGCTGGCCGCGAAGGGCTCGTCCAGCAACGTGGGTCTCGCTGTTGCCGGTCAGCATGAACTTTCTTTCGCAGTCTACCTTGGTACGGTCCACTCTACCATCTTGAACTTTGCTGTAATCGATGCCGACTGTCACGGTTCCGCCAGTGATTATCTCCTGGACGCATGAGTTCAGGTATGTCAGCGCGATGGTTTCATGGGATCCCAACCGAATGGTTTCGCCCTCGTGGACATAACTCATGACCTCCGCTCCCGAATAGCCGACAACGTTCTCGACCAGCGCGGCCGGTCCGGCAAGCGCCCCCGATACCGTCCCAAGTACCGCTGCGCCAGCCAAGCTCAGTCGGTGAATGGCACCCCGGCTCAAAAGGCTCGCGAAATGGACTGACATGGGACCGCCCTCTTTCCTCAGCTCTCCAACATGTCTGAAGCTACCGCGCCCAGCCCCGAAGTTATGTGATGACCATCACACAAAATGCGATTCTCGGACGGGGAGGGAGAGAAGGGCTGGCGAGGGACAACCTCGCGAATGGGAGCGATTTACACTCTTAGGCTGCTTCCGGCAGTGCCAGCAATCCAGTCAGCAGGTGAATCGGACGCGGCAGGCAGCCGCTGATGTGCAGGTCAACCGGGATGACGTTCTCGACTGCGTCGACCACGGCATGGCTGCCTGAAAAATGGCGCCGACGACGGCGCAATCCCCGACCGCAACCACCCAATTGGGATCCGGGATCGCATCGTGGGTGCGGCGCAAGGCCTCCTGCATGCTGCCAACTACAAACAAACGAAGCCCCAGGAAGTTTTTCCGGGGGCTCGTTTGTGCCCTACGCCGCTGCAGGCATCAGGAATGCCAAAACAGCGCCAGCAGGATAATGATCGGGAGCGGAACGCCCAGGAGCCAAAGCAGTGCACCGCGTCCAAAGCCCATGGCATCCTCCTTCTTCCAGTCTCTTTGTTTGCTTGACAACGCACGAAGCGGGGAGCAGTTCCCTGCGCCGAGTCGAGGGGAAGCTCAGGGGCAGATCAGCTCGCCGGCCAGAGCGGAATGGCAGCACCCGCGATCATTCAGAAAATGCTGTATCCAAACAACCGGGCGCCGGAATGCCCAACAAGTGGAGCACGAGCGGCAACACCAGCCAGCCGTCAAGAGGGTATCCGTGTAACCTTACACCCGCTGGCGGGTAGTTTCGGCCGCCGGGACAAGCAGGTCCAGCTCCTTCGCCCATTCGAAGAAAGCCTCCGCTGCGTGCTGGATCTCCTGCCCGTTGTGCGCGCGTTCAAGCCGATGCAGCACCTCGTCGCGCGCATCCACGCCCGGACGCGCTTCGTGCTCCCGCAACAGCGCAATCGCGTCGGCCACAGAGCGGATGACGCGTCCATCCCGGGTGCGGAGCTCGCGCTGAAACACAAGCCTGGCTGGGTTCTTCATGCACCCGGTAACCTCGGACGGGCCCTTTGGTTCCGCACGACGCAGGTTGCCGAGGGCAAGGGTGCGAGCCTGGCAGCTTCAGTGCGCCGCCTGAGCCCCCTTCGCCAGCCGCCTCGTCACCTTCATCCGCTGCACCGAATCGCCCGCCAGATGGGTCCAGATCACGGCATCGCGCGCGAGCTTGTCTGCGCGCGCATCCATCACGCCGGCGGCCGCGTGGAGGTCCAGATTGATCTCGGTGACCTCTTGAATGACCTCGGTCGAGAAGTTCATGCATAGCCCCGCATTGGCCGAATGCAGCTTGCGATCGTGCTCCCACGCCACGCGCATCACGAACGAGCGCAGCGCTTCCGTGAGGAGGTGCATCTTGTTGATTCTGAGCTGTATCAGCTGCTGGTCGAACAGGACGCGGCCGCCCTGCTTGCGGATGTGCGCCAGCTGCAATGCCATGCCGCAGGCGTCGTCGCAGACGCCGAGCGCGTTGGCGGCGAGCTCGAGATCCCCGAACAGGTCGCCGCCGGTACGGTCGCCGGCCTGCTGCGTCTTCATGTCCGAGCCGTTGACCGGTCCCACGACATTGGCGTGCGGCACGCGCGCATTCTCGAAGATCATCTCGCCGTTCTGATAGAAGCGCCAGCCGCTCTTGTTGAACACCTTGCCGATGCGCAGGCCCGGCGTATCCCGCGGCACCAGGAACATGGTGGTGCCCTGCCTGAGCGGGGCATGGGGATCGGTGCGGGCATCGATGAAGAACAGTTTTCCCACGCTGGCGTTGGCAATAAAACATTTCTCGCCGTTGAGGATCCATTCGTCGCCCTTGCGCTCGGCGCGCAGCTTCAGCCCGGCCTTGATATCCTCGGGCGGCAGCCGGTTGTCGGAGCCGGCGCTGGGTTCGCTGATGCCTTTCCCCAGCAGGAACGCATCGTCCTCCAGGAACGGGCCGAGGAAGCGGCGCTTCTGGTCGTCGCTGCAGACAGCCGCGATCAGGTGGCTCCATTTCCAGCACTGGCTGAACGTCTTGGAGATCGCGCTGTCGCCCCTCGCGAGCTCCACCATGACAAGCGCCTGGGTGACGAAATCGGTGCCCTGACCACCCCATTCCTTCGGCACCGCCAGGGTGCGGAAGCCGAGCTTGGAGCCTTTCCTGATGATGCCCCAATCGAAGGTCTCGCGCGGGTCGGAGATCGCATCGCGCGCAAGCGAGATCGGACGGACTTCTTCCTCGGCGAATTTTCGCGCCGTCAACTG
>DATBCB010000330.1:0-2510 GCA_036270675.1 Acidobacteriaceae bacterium
GCCTTGTACCTCAACGACGGCAAGGGCAATTTTCGCGATGGAACCCTGCTCTCCGGCCTCGCGGTGGAAACCCGCTTCGTCACCTGGGGCGTGGGTATCGCGGACCTGGACAATGACGGAAACCCGGATATTTTCGCGGTCACCGGCGGTATCTACCCGGAAGTGCGCGACGACTACAACACGCCTCGTGTGCTGTTCCGGAACCTGGGCAACGGGCAGTTCGAGGAACTGCTGGGGCAGGCCGGGCCCGGTGTGAGCGCGCTGCATTCGAGCCGTGGGTGCGCCTTCGGGGACTTCGACAACGATGGCGATGTGGACATCGTGGTGGTCAATCATAACGAGCCGCCTTCCCTGCTGCGCAATGATGTGGACGGGGCGAACCACTGGCTGAAGATCAAGCTGACGGGCGTGCAGTCGAACCGCAGCGCAATCGGCGCACGCGTCACCGTTCATTACGGTGATAAGATCCAGGTGCAGGAAGTGTTGAGCCAGTCGTCCTACTTGTCTGTAAACGACAGCCGGCTGCACTTCGGACTCGGGCCGGCGGCTGTGGCGAATATCGAAATCCGGTGGCCGCTCGGGCGCATAGAGAGGCTGGAGAAGGTCGCAGCGGACCAGTTGATCCTGGTGAAGGAAGGCTCGGGGATTACACGGGCCGAACGGTTCGCAGCCTTGAAACGATGAAACGCACGGCGCGCTGGTTTCAAGCATCGCTGGTGATCGCCTGCGCGAGTCTGGCGATGGCGCAGAAGCCGGCCGTGGAGACCGCGTGGCAGTTGCTCTCCCAAGGCAAGCGGGACCAGGCCGTGACGCTGCTGCGCGACCTGATCCACGCGGATCCGCACAATGCCGATGCGCGGCTGCTGTTGGGCAGCGTGCTGATGGAAAACGGCGAGCGCTCCGAATCGATAGCGCAACTCAGCGAGGCGGTCCGGTTGCTTCCGAAATCGGCGGAGGCGCACAATGCATTGGGCGAAGCCTACAACGCCTTCGGGGAGACAACCGCGGCACAACCCGAATTCGAGCGCGCGGTCGAACTGGATCCGCGGCACGCGCAGGCACACGTGAACCTGGCGGCCATCCTGCTGCAACAGGGCGACGGCGCGCGCGCGGTCCCGCACCTGGATGAGGCGATCCGGCTGTTCGGGCGCAGGGCAGACGCGGCCGAGCCACACTACCTGCGGGCTAAGGTCTACAGCGCGGAACGCGACGCCGCCAAGGCAGTTTCCGAATTGCAGCAGGCCGTTGCATTGCGTCCCGACTTTGCGGAGGCGTGGAGCGACCTGGGAGATGCCCGCAAGAACGTGTCCGACAGCAAAGGCGCTTTGTCCGCATTTCGCCGGGCTGTCGCGTTGAGGCCGCAGGACGCTATCGCGCAGGCCCGTTTGGGTGCCCTTTTGGTGGACACCGGCGCAGCGCACGAGGCTGTCGAACACCTCGATATTGCGGTTCGCCTGGATCCAAAAAATCAGTCGGCACTCAACGGCCTGCAGCGCGCATTGCGGCAGGACGGTCAACTAGAACGGGCCGAGGCTGCGAAGAAGAAGCTGGCGGAATTGTTGCGCGAGCGAGACGAGGCCGATCAGAAACTGGTGGCGGCACTCGAGATCAACAATCGCGGTGCGGAGCTTGAAAAGACGGGCGACGTTCGCGGGGCGCTGGAAAAATACCGCTCCGCGCTGGAACTTCTGCCTGAGCATGTGGGAATCCGTGTGAACCTGGCAGTGGCGCTTCTGAAATCAGGCAACTGGGAAGAGGGAATCGCGCAAATGCGCGAGGCGCAGCGGCGGGAGCCCGGCAACGTCAAAATCCAAAAGGCGCTGGAAGACGCTTTGGCGCAGGCCAAGGCCCGCGGCATCATGCTACCTAAAGAATAAGCAAAGCAAAATGGGCCGCGGATGAACGCGGATGAAAACGGATAAGCAAAAACAGCATCATGCTTTCTTGTTTTTATCCGTTTTTATCTGTGTTCATCCGCGGCCAATTCGGTTTTAGTTTTTGCTGTTTTCGCGTTCCTTAGCGCCCGTTCGAAGCCGGGCAGGGAGCGCTCGATTGTATGGCTCGGAATCGTCAGGGAGAGGCGCATGTAGCCGCTCCGGCCGAAACCGGTGCCGGGGACGGCGAGGATGCCCTCCTGTTGCAGCAGGCCGATGAAGCCGATGTCGTCGGGGATCGGCGTCTTCGGGAAGACGTAGAATGCCCCTTGCGGGCGCGGCGCGTCGTAGCCCATGGATTGCAGTGCGTCGCAGAGCAAGTCGCGCTTCGACTGGTAATGCGCCACGTCCACGGTGGCGTCCGGTACGGCGCCTACTACCCACTGCCAGATCGCCGGGGCGTTGATGTACCCCAGAATGCGATTGGCCACGGTGCATGCGCCACGCAGTTCGGCGATCCCCGGGAGGTGCGGCGGCAGCGCCAGATAACCGATACGCTCCCCGGGAATCGCCATGGCCTTCGACCAGCTCCAGGCGATCACGGCACGGTCGAAGATGCGCACGGCTTCCGGCGTG
>DATBCB010000331.1:0-2474 GCA_036270675.1 Acidobacteriaceae bacterium
ATGCGATCCGGGCGCTGCGGTCGCGCGGGCAGTTCATGCAGGAGGCGGTGCCGGAAGGGCAGGGCGCGATGGCGGCCGTGCTGGGGTTGGATGCGGACGCGGTGCGCGGCGTGTGCGAAGCGGCGGCCAAGGAAACGAAAGTGATAGTATCGCCCGCGAACCTGAATGCGCCGGAGCAGATTGTGATCTCCGGGAGCGCCGCGGGCGTGGCGCGGGCGGGCGAACTGGCGAGGGAAAAGGGCGCGAAGAAGGTGGTGTCGCTGCAGGTATCGGCCCCCTTCCATTGCGCGCTCATGCAGCCGGCGCAGGAGCGGCTGGCGGAGGTGTTGAAGCAGATCGAGGTGCATGATCCGCGCTTCCCTATCGTTTCAAACGTTACTGCGGATGTGGTGAAGCGGGGCGGACGCGAGCGCGATCTGCTGATCGAGCAGGTGACGGCGCCGGTGCGGTGGGTGGAGTCGATGCGCTGCATGATGGATGCGGGCGCGAGCACCTTTGTTGAAGTGGGGCCGGGCAAAGTGCTGAGCGGCCTGCTGCGGCAGATGGATCGCGCGCAGAGATGCATGAATGTGGAGGATGCGGCAAGCCTGGAGAAGGCGCTGGCTGGGAACTAGGGACGGGCCGTCCAGGCGCACGCGCCTGCGGCGCATTTGGTAGGGTTCGCTCCCTCTGGTCGCTCACGTGGAGAGTATTGGCGCCGCGAATCGGCGGATCCGCATCTCGAAGAGATGTGGGTAAACACGGAAAAGCAGATCCCTCCACTGCGCTTCGCTCCGGTCGGGATGACAAGTTTTGAGATTGGTGCCAGGCGCAGACTGCAGGTCCCTTCGACAAGCTCAAGACAGGCCTTCGCTGCACTCACGATGACACCTGATAGTTATTGGTAGCTGACCTGCCAGTAGGTGAGGCCGAACTGGCCTTTTTGCGGAGTGAGCGAGAAGGGTGTGAAGCCGATTGTGCCATGCGAGACGCCGAGGGTGAGGAGCGATTTCCGGCCATTCACGCTGATCGCCATCAGCGTGCTGTTGCCGAGGCTCGATGTGGCGTAGAGGATTTTGTGGCTGGTGATCTTGCCGTACTCCCCGTTCAGACTCCAGTCATCGAGAAATTTGTTATATGGGTAGCTGCTGGTCTTGTACCTGTCAGGATGCTGCTGCCATTCGGGATCGTTGTTCCAGATGCCGTAGGCCTGTTCGAACTGCTGGTGCTCAAGTGCGGTGAAGAACTGGTTGACGCGGTGCTCGGCCGGCCAGTTCCAGAAGGTCCAGACCAAGATGGCGATGATGAGCATGCCGATGAGCGAGGCGATGATGATCCTGCGCCGTTTGCGGGCGCGGCCGGCGTTATAGGAAGGAGCATCGAGCAGGGTCATGGGCGTCTCGAGGCCATTTTACGCGCAGCGTGGCAAGGTCCGCATGTTGCTGCAGACACCGCCGATGCGTCTGTTGTTCCTTCGAATTCCGAGATCGGATTATGGTGACTTTGGGTCAGGGGATCACGCGGCGGCGCGCCACCGCGGTGAACCACAGGCCGCGGCCGCAGTCGGTCGCGTAGAGCAGCGTTCTGGAATCGTCCTCCCACGCCGGCTGCATCTGGTTGCAGGGCACATCGGCAATGCGCCGAATCGCGCCACTTTGTTGATCGCGCAGCCACAAGTTCCACATGCCGTGATCCAAGTGGCTATAGGCCATCCAAGCCCCGTCCGGTGACAGCGCCGGATAGCGAGATTCGCCGAGGGCCAGCGGCGCGTTCGAGTGCGAGGTATCGGTCAGATAGATCCGCGGCGGACGCCCACCCGCCTCACCAGAGAATGCGTAGTGTCCCTCAGAGAGAAACGATGCCTCATAAACGTTGAGCGAGGAAGCGGTGAGTGCGGTTTCGGTTGCGGCGTCGGTTGAAAAGGCACGACGCACCATCAGCCGGCCTCGGCCATGGTCGTCGCGTACGAAGGCGAGACTTTGTCCATCGGCGGAGAGCATCGGATCACGCGCATTGTCCAGAACAACACGCGCAGGCTGCTGCAAATCCACCACCTCCGATTGCGGACTCAACGCGCGCTCCGCCCACACGTGCCCAGCGCCGATGGTGAAGGAGAGATCGTCGTCGGAAGATGGATCGACCCAGAGCCCATCCGGATTCGACGTCACCAGGTGGTAGCCCGCTAGAGTAAAGGCAACATAACGAAGTTCCCGCCCCGCAGACTGGGGGTCGGCAGCGAGAAGCGCCCGCGTCAGCAGCGGCAAGCGGTATGCGTACTCCTGCCGCACGGCGCGCTCTCGCTGCAAAGTGGAAACAACACCGAGCGCCGCAGAAACAACCATAGCAACCGTCCACGCGGAGTGCGTCCAGTCCCACAGAGAGTTATCCCGCGGACAATCACGCCACAGCAACAGATAGATGCCCAGGAGAAACGCGAGCATGAGCGGGAGACGAGGCACGTACAGCAGAATCGCGGGTCCGATCATTCTGCTGGG
>DATBCB010000332.1:0-4454 GCA_036270675.1 Acidobacteriaceae bacterium
GGCCGGCCGAGTCCCACGACGGCAGCGCATGTGCTGGAAGACCTGGATGGCCGCATCGATGCGGTGGTAGATGGCGGACCGACACGGCATGGCGTCGAATCGACCGTGGTGGACGCAAGCCAGTCCCCGGTAATTGTCTACCGGCCGGGAGCGGTCACGCTGGAAGCGCTGCGTGCCGTGGCGGGTGAGGTGAAGCTGTACGAAAGCAATGCAATGGAAGCGGGCCAGGAGCCCTCCGGCTCGCCCTCGCCGGGCGTGGGCAGCCGGCACTACGCGCCGCGGGCACGGATGGTGCTGGTGGAGACGCAGGCAGCAGGAGACGAGGAGGCGGCGGTAGGCTTCCGATTGTTTCACGCGGTTGCCAAGCTGAAGCGTGAGGGCAATGGGGTTAAGGTTGGCGTGATGGCTCCAGAGGAGTTCAAAAGCGATGTGCGGACCGCGGATGCGGTTTTCGAGTGGGGACGCTGGGGCGACCTGGATTCCCTGGCGCAGCGGCTCTTTGCCGGGCTGCGCTGGCTGGACACGCAGGAGGCGACCCACATCGTATGTCCGCTGCCGGCAGAGCGGGGCATTGGCCGCGCGCTACGGGACCGGCTGGAGAAAGCGGCGCGCCTGCCCCTGGTCAAAAGCTAAACCCTTCGCTAGTCAGCGCTGGGCGTCGGCTGCCTTGAAGAGATACTTGATGGCTGATTTGTAGATGAGCGTGCGGACGTTGCCGTTGCGCATCTTGATGGCATCGGTGTCGTACCACTCGATCGCGCCTTCGAGGCGCTCTCCGTCATCCAGCATGAAGACCATGCGGGTTTGCGCGTGCATCTGCTTCTGCAGATAAAAAGGCTCAGCGTGCGAGCTTGTCGCGCGCCCACTGGCCGCTGGCGCCTGCTGGTGGATGAACAGCGGGGTCTCGCGCCGCGCATAGGAGCGGCGATTTCTCCCCTCGGCGGGAAGGGTTGGCCGGATCAGCTTGCGTGGCCCTGAGGCTGGTAGCTCAGGTATCGCTGCGCCTTCAAGACGTGGATCGTCCTCATCGTGGGACGAGACTGCTGAATGGTTCGCCATAAGCGTGCCCGTTGGTGTTACTACATCCGTTGGTGTTACTACATGTAGATGCGCGACTTGGCCGAAAGAGAAAGAAAGATTTGCTCCGAAGGAACCGGGAGGGTAGCTGTGGGATGAGGGCGTTGCTGATCATAGCGCAGAAATTATAGATACCGCAGAAATATAGATACAACGCCAGCGAAATCCGCGCATCTCACCGTGGCCAAGGCGAATGTTCCATATTGGTACCGGTCGCGTGTTTGTGGCGCTCGCATCTGTGGCAGCGCGGCCGCTCCAGCGAATCCGTTTTTTAGGAAATCCGTTTTCCAGAGAATCCGTTTTTTCTTCGGAGCGGCGTCAGCGAACTGGCAGGCTGGTGGCGAAGGCGTCGAGCGAGAGCGAGCGCAGCAGGTTGCGCCGCATCCCTGCTTCCACCTGATCCAGCCCCCGGGAGGCTGCTTCGATCCACGCAGGGGTGACGCTCCCGGTCATACGGGTGAGCTCGGTTGCCAGATCCGTGTTGCGGATCAGCGCCGGAACTCCGGAGTGGATCAGGAGCAAATCTTCCAATAGAAGACTCAATGCATGGAGCATAGCGGAGGTTTTCCCGGCACCTTCGGCGCCAGCGCGATAGGTTTCCGTCATGCGGAAGAGCGCACTGAAGTCAGGCTCGGCCAGCGAGGTACGCAGCACGGTCAGTGCATCCTGGCGGCTGGCGAGATAGGCGGGCAGATCGAAGCCGAGTGCGCGGCCGATGGCGCCTTCTGCGAGGCGCCCTACCAGCGTGCGCTGGACGGACTTTAACTCCGGACGTCGCGCGGCCAGCAGGGCGTCGATCTCCGCGGGCGGCAGAGCGCCGAGGCGCAGCACGCCGGCGCGGGAGCGGATGGTGGGCAGCAGCTCGCTGGGATTTTCGCTGAGCAGGATGAGCGTTGCGTGCTCCGGCGGCTCTTCGAGGATTTTGAGCAGCGAGTTTGCCGCCTCCTTCATGAACGCGCTGGCGGTGAAGATATAGAAGGCGCGGGGCGCCTGCGCGGGTCGGCGGTAGATGCGCGCGATGACGGTGCGCACCTGGCCGAGTTTGATGAGCAGTTGCGGCGGGTCGGGCGGGATGACCAGCAGGTCCGGATGGGTCTGGATGAGGACGCGGGTGTCCTTCTTGTCGGCATCGCGCAGCTCCTCGCGTGCGGCGACGGCCTCCGCAAAGCGCTCATCGAGAGCGAAGGAGACGGCGATGCGCTCGCAGTTGGAGCAAATGCCACAGCCGTCCGGCAGACCATCTGTGGTGATGGGCGTGAGGCAAGCGGCTGCCTGGGCGAGCAGGACGGCGAGCGTGTACTTGCCCGCACCGCGCGCGCCGCTGAAGATCATGGCGGCGGGGAGCCGGTTGGCTGCCAGAGTCTCGCGCAGCCGGCGGACAGTGGCCTGATTGCCCAGGAAGTCGGCGAAGTTCACGTTGTAAGCCTATCGGCTTGGACAAAACCAGACAACGGCAGATAACTCCAGACAAAGGCAGAATATTCGTGCGAACTACATGTCTCTCTGCTGTTGTCTGGGTTTGTCTGCGTTCGTCTGCCTTTGTCTTCTATCTCTCCTCCACGCGCATATGGATCGGATACTTCGGCCGCAGCGTGATCTTTGGTTGCACGTCGATCTGCTGGTCCGGCAGCAGGGTGAGCCGCCACTTCTGCGCGATGGTCGCCAGGATCAGCACGCCTTCCATCCATGCGAAGGATTCGCCGATGCATTGGCGGCCTCCGCCGCCGAAAGGGAAGTAGGCGAAGCGCGGGCGTGCTGCTTTCGCCTCTGGCGTGAAGCGCTCGGGATCGAAGCGCAGCGGGTCGGGGAAGTATTCGGGGTCGCGCTGCATCACGTACTGGCTGAAGAAGAAGTAGGTTTTGGCAGGGAAGCGATACGGGCCGAGCGCGATCGGCGCGGTGCTCTGGCGGCCCATGGCCCACGCGGGCGGATAGATGCGCATGGATTCGGCGAAGACCATCTCGCTGTAACGAAGTTGCGGGAGGTCGTCGATGGTTGGCGTACGGCCGTTGAGCACGCTGTCTATTTCGCCATACAACCGCTTCGCGGCTTCCGGATTCTGGGCCAGCAGCAGCCAGGTCCAGGTGAGGGCATTGGCCACTGTCTCGTAGCCGGCGAGGAAGATGGTGATGATCTCGTCGCGCAGCTGGTCGTCCGTCATGGCACCACCGCTTTCCTCATCGCGGGAGGCCATCAGCATGGAGAGAAGGTCGCCGTTGTCAGCGGTGTCTCCGGCACGGGCGCGGTCGCGATGGTTGGCGATGATGCGGTGGACCACGGCGTCCAATCGTGCGCGGGCATGGCGAAAACGCGTGAGGCCCGGCAGCGGCGCGTATAGATACGCCTCGGCCAGCGGCAGCGAGATCAGGTAGTTGTAGAGGTCCATGATGACGTTGACCTCGTGGTTGATCTCGAGGACGTCGCTGGTCACGTCGGTATTGAAAAGGGTGCGGGCGACGATCTCGAGGGCGAGCTGCATCATCTGCGCGCCGATATCGATGATCTGACCGGCATGCCAGCTTGCACGACGCAGCGCGGCGCGTTCGACCATGACATCGGCATATGCCGCGATGCGCTGGCGATGGAAGGCGGGCGCGGCGATGCGCCGCTGTCGCATGTGGAAGGCTCCCTCGCTGGTGATGAGCCCTTCGCCGAGCAGGATTTTCATGCGGCGCTGCGTGCGCTCCTTGATCATCTCCTGGGGATGGTTGACCAGCACCTCGCGGATGAATTCGGGGTGGTTGATGAAGACGATGTGCTGCCAGCCCAGCTTGTAATGCGCGATGCGGCCATAAGTGGCGGCCAGGTGCTCGAAAAGCAGGATGGGGTTGGAGGGCTTGAAGAAGCGCCGGCGGAGATAGAAGAGGAGATTCAGCGAGAGGCCCGGCGGATACCGATAAGCGCCGTGCTCGATGACGGTCCACTTCTGCGGCTGCTGCTGGTGTGGATGCTCGCCGGGAGCCGGTGATGTGCTGGCTGTTGCCATATGCGCAATCAATCGCAATCAATTAGGATGCGCGGTGCTGATCGAGGCGCTCTTCCACTATGGACAGGATACGGCGGTGGACAGCTTCCACTCCTGAGTCACCTTCAATGGCTAAAACGCGGCGGGGTTCGCGCTGCGCGATGACGCGGTATTGATCGTAGACACGACGGAAGAAGGCTGTGTCGAGCGTCTCAAAGCGATTTTCGTCTTTGCCGGTGGCCGCCTTCGCGGTGTGATTGCGCTGGCGGGCGCGGGCGAGCGAGGCGTCGAAGTCGGGCAGCAAAAGCAGAGTGAGGTCGGGGTCGAGGCCGCAGAGCTCGCGATGGAGCGCGAGCACGCGGGCGGAGCCAAGCTCACGTCCGGCACCCTGGTAGGCCTCGGTCGAATCGGT
>DATBCB010000333.1:0-2501 GCA_036270675.1 Acidobacteriaceae bacterium
GACCAGCGCGGCGGCTCGCTTACGCCTCACGAGGGAATCCTTGGTCGGCTTCGCGACTATCTCATCCGCCGGGGACATGCCCACAGCCTACACGCGGCTGTGGATGCTGGGCCAGCAAGCGTCTAGCGTTTGCGGGCGGTATAGAGGCCTGCGATGCCGAAGGTATAGGGCGTCCAGCGTGCGTCGCGGAAGCCCGCCTGTTCGAGCGCTGCGATCATCTGAGGCGGAGCGGGAAAACGCCCGACAGATGTGGGCAGGTAGGTATAGGCGCTGGCCGCCCCCGAGAGCAGACGGCCGATGCGCGGCAGCACATGACGGAAGTAGAACGCGTAGAGCTTGCCGAGGATGCCGCCGGGCTCGCTGAAATCGAGGATGCCGAGTTCGCCTCCCGGTGCCAGCACGCGATGAAATTCGCCTAGGCCCGCTTCGTAATTGGCAAGGTTGCGAAAGCCGAAGGCGGTGGTCAGCAGGTGCAGAGATTCATCGGCGATGGGCAGATGCAGAGCGTCGGCCTCGATTGCGATCGCTCCGTGCTTGCGGAACTTCGCGGCGCCGCGCAGCAGCATCTGGTGGGAGAAATCGACAGCGAGCACCGGCGTGGCCTGGGGTGGCCGGCGGCGCAGCAGCGCCATGGTCATGTCACCTGTCCCGCAGCAGACGTCTGCGATGCGTGCCTGTGGCTGTGACAGAACATTGCGGAAACGCCGCGCGGTGCGCCACCACCAGAGCCGGTCGATCGATCCCGAGAGGATGTGGTTCAGCAGGTCATACCTTGGCGCGATCGAATCAAACATCGCCTGGACGGCCGCTGCAGCATCCTGCTCGCCCGTGGTTCCGGCCGGTTGTGCGCCACGCGTCGCCATGGTCGGTCCAGTCATCCTGTCGAGCGGCCCAGCTTCAGGCCGCGCTGGATAGCCTGAAGAAGTGCGTCGTCGGTCAGGTCGTTGACCACCTGGGCTCGACCGATGCGCTCGAGCAGCACGAAATGGCGGACACCGCCGATCCGTTTCTTGTCACCGGCTGCAGCGTTCAGCAGGCGGCGTGCGGTCAGGCGCGGCAGTGGTGGCAGGCCGAGCGCGTCGATGGCCGCCAGAATACGATCCGCTTCGGTGGAAGGCAGTTCGCGCGCACGGCTGGCTTCGACGGCAACCCGCATACCCCAACCCACGGCTTCGCCGTGCAGCAGCCCGCGATAATGGGTGAGCGCTTCGATGGCATGACCCACGGTGTGGCCGAAGTTGAGAATCATGCGCAGGCCGGCTTCGCGTTCATCCTGCGAGACGACACACGCCTTGATGCGTACGGATTCCGCGATCACGTGCGTCAGCGGCCCAGTCTCCTGCCGCAGAAGCGCCTCCGTGTGCTGCTCGATGAACTCGAAGAGGGCGCGGTCGTGAATCAGTCCAGCCTTCAGGCTCTCGAAGAGTCCGGAGCGCAACTCTGCCGGAGGTAAGGTGCGCAGCACCGCAGTGTCCGCCAGCACCAGCCTCGGGTGATGAAAGCTGCCGATCAGGTTCTTGCCCGCGGCGAGGTTGACGCCGGTCTTGCCGCCTACGGAGGAGTCCACCTGCGCGAGTACTGTCGTCGGCACCTGGATGAAATCGATGCCGCGCATGTAGATGGCGGCGAGAAAACCGGTGACATCGCCAATGACCCCGCCGCCGAAGGCGATCAGGACGGAGCTGCGGTCGGCGCCGGCGGTTGCGAGTTGCTGAGCCAGCCGCTCCAGTGCTGCCAGCCGCTTGTGGTGCTCGCCCGCAGGCAACTGCAGGACGGTGGGTGACTCGTTGGGGGCAAAGCCAGCCAGGAAAGCCTCCGACCACAGCGCCCAGATCTCCGGCGCGGTCACAACGAAGGAGCGGCGCGGGCGTTCGCCAAAGATGACGCGCAACTGCTGCGGGAGATCGGCCAGCAGGCCCTCGCCAAGGAGCACATCATAGGTTGCGGAAGCCGTCTGAATCGGGAGAGTACGCACTCGGCTCATCGTACCGCAGCCAACCCGTATAGATGATGAATCCGGTGCATGCGAATGATAGCCTCGGCTCATGGGGAGAGTTGCAGTTAGCATTCCGGCGGTTACTGATTTTCTGATCATCGGCGCCGGAATTGCCGGTCTTCGCGCTGCCATCACGCTGGCTGCGGCAGGCCGCGTCCTGGTGGTCACGAAGGAGGCGCTCGGCGAATCGAACACCCAGTACGCGCAGGGCGGTATCGCGGTCGCGATCAGTGGTGCAGAGGATGTCGAACTGCACCTGGAAGACACGATTGCTGCCGGCGACGGCCTGGTGGACCCGGCTGCGGCCCGGGTACTGGTGGAAGAGGGTCCGGCACGCGTGGAAGAGCTGCTGCGCTGGGATACGCACTTCGATCGCTATGCCACGGGTAAGCACACCGGGGAGCTGATGCTGACGCGCGAGGGCGCGCATAGCCGCAACCGCATCCTGCACGCGAACGGCGACGCCACCGGGCGCGAGATTGGACGCGCCCTGCTTGCCCACGCA
>DATBCB010000334.1:0-2234 GCA_036270675.1 Acidobacteriaceae bacterium
GCTCTCTGCGTCCAGCGGCCATCAGCCGGTAATACTTCGCCTTCCGACCGGTCTCGGTCAGCCCCCAATCCGCAGCGATCCATCGGCTCTGCTCCATCCGGTGCAGCGCCGGATAGAGCGATCCCTCCTCCACCCGCAGCAACTCATCGGAGGCTCGCTGGATGTGCAGCACAATCCCATACCCGTGAAGCTTCCCCACCTGCGCAAGCGTCTTCAACACCAGCAGATCCAGGCTCCCCTGCAGATCGTTCCTCGCCATCCCCACCCCTATGCATCTTGGCCTAGAAGACGGTAGCCCTAGAAGTGGAGGGGTGTCAACCTCCGCTGCAGCAGCCCGGTGTGGCTTCAGAAGAAGGAGCGATGGCGTCGGCTACGCAGATAGAACGCCAACAGGCGCGAACGCTAGCGTCAACACAGTGATGTCGTCTTCCTGTCCGAATTGTTTCGCGGCTTCGGCAATTTCTTCCGCGGATTGTCCACTGATCTCGCCTGTGCGCTCAAAGCCGAAAAGCTCGCCCGATGAGGATCGCGCCTCGACCACACCGTCGGAAACAAACGTGAGCTGATCGTCGGGCGCGAGCCTGAAAGTCTCCGAGCCATACTCCGGATTGCTGACGATCCCCAGGGGAAGCGATCCCGGCAGCTCAAGAGCGCTGCCGTTGCGCCACGGCGGAATATGCCCGGCATTCGCAATCACCAGCTCGCCGGAGGACGAGATGCGCGCGGCGACACAGGTGGCGAACCCGCCCTGCATGCGGCCCAGCAGGCGTTCGTTCAGTGACATCAGCAGCGCGGCCGGATCGTGCGTGTGCGCGGCTTCGGTGCGAATGGAGCCGACCAGCATCGAGACCAGCATCGCGGCTGACAGGCCTTTGCCCGCGACATCTCCGACCACGATCAGGACGCCGCCGCGGTTGTCGGGAATCTGCTGGAAGAAGTCCCCGCCGACTGTTTCAGCCGGCACATACACCGAGTCAATGGCAAAGCCGGAAATACCCACTGCCGCTTCAGGAACGAGCAGGTGCTGCACCTGCCGGGCAGCCTCGAACTCTCCCAGCAAACGCTCTTCCTGCCGGCGTCCCAGCGAGAAGCGGCGGATGAGGAATGCCAGCATCGCAACCAGAAAAATGATGTTGAAGATGGTGTAGAGGCCAAAGTCGAAGGGGACAAAATGGAACCGGTAGTTCAGCAGATCGGGTGCGCCGGGCCACCAGCCGAGTTGGCCGAAATCGCTGACCGCGTTGAAGGCGAGATAGAAACCGTCCAACAGCAGGGTCGGCAGAAGGAGAAGGCGCGCCTCGGGATCGCCACGGAGAGAGCGGACCATCAGGACAGAGAGAACCCATACCAGCGATGGCAGAACAAACAAAACAGTCAGTGTGGAGGTGACCGGGACGGGCACCCAACCATACCAATACAAAGTGACGAACAACGGACTGAGGATCGCGAGGATGAGAGCGATGCGAAACCACAGGCCGCGCCGCTGGTTGAGCACCGTAGCGAAGAAGAACAGACCGGCGACCCAGAAACCGGCCGCGAGGACCGCGTCGAACAAGTCGAAGAGCGGGATGGGAATGAACCCGTATGCGAAGTGGAAGAAATCGACGATGTCGTCTGCGCCGCCGAACAGCTGAACGCAAGCGAACCAGAGGTACTCGCGCTCGCGAGGGCGGAGAAGAAACAGGCCCAGGATGACCACGCCGATGATGGCGCGCAGGAAGGTGTCTACATAAAGGTCGATATACCGTACAGCCTGGTTTTGCACGCGATCATGTTGCTGCTCAGCCAGCAAATAGGGGTCCCCGGCCAGGCCGGAAAAGCCGGCAGCGGGCCCGCCCCGACATAGCTGGCCCAGATAGGTGAGTGCCAGACGCGCAAAGCGAGATGCAGGGTGCGAGGCGCAGGATCGGAGACGGTAGTGAGGTGGAAGCTCTGGGACTGAGGATAGCGGATGAAGAGTTGCGGATCGCTATTGCCGGCGGAGCCGGCGTTGCGCCCATCCACATAGAGGGTGTAGCCGCTGGTGATGGGTGGCAGCAACAGGGACACCGGCGGGCTGCCGGCGGGCGCGCGCAGGGTGAACCGGTACCACGCGTAGCCGCTCATCCCCGGATAACCCTGAACAGACCAGGGGCGGTCGCTACGCAGCAGGGGCCAGGCGGAATCGTCGAATGCGGGGTCGGCCCATCGAGGATCGTCGCCGGGATGGAACTGCCAGAGCCCATCGAGCGAGG
>DATBCB010000335.1:0-2929 GCA_036270675.1 Acidobacteriaceae bacterium
TCGTCGGCAAAGACGCCACCGCGCCCAGCCCGCAGCTCTTTCGAAAGCTTGCGCCGCATGGCGTCACACTGCGCAATCTCGAATGGACGCCCGAGACGCCGCAGCAGCTTCATGCAACGATGCAGCAGCATACCGCTGCGCAATTCGCACCTTACACCCACTGGTATATCGATGGCGGCGAATCCTGGGCGCACGATGCCGCTGCAGTCGAGTTGCTCTCCTATGCACAGTTGCGACCGGTGCGGGAAAACGTGCTGGATCGCATGAACCACTTTACCCAGTCCGGACCAGGTGGGGCTGAGGGCATGCGCAGCATGTTGGAAGGACTCAAGCCCGCGGAGTCCGGGACCGCCGCCGTGAGCAGCGATCCACTCCTGCAGCACTTCATCACGATGCTGTTTGTGGAGGGCTCCGGCACCCAGATCTACAGCACATCGTTCGTGCAATGGGCCGCGCGCGAGACCTTGCGCCGCGCCCAACCCGAGCAACTCCTGGTGCGCTTCGCACCGCGTCAGCGCCAGCGAACGTTGAATCAGCTGTTCGATGCTGCCACCAACGTCGAGGTGCCGGATCCCGAAGGCTCACTGCGCGATGCCGACATCAGCGCCTACTACATCCTGCTCGATCTGCTGCGCATCGCCGATCCCGCGCACATCACTTTTCTGGCGTGGCGTGAGAATCAGGGACACGCAGTGCTTATCTCGCCGCGCGCGCCTGCAGGACATGTCGATGAAGCGCCGCTCAGTTTAACCGCCGCGTTCGCACAGTACGCCTAGCGTACTGTCTCTGAAGACATCGTCAGAATTTGTCATTCCGACCGGAGCGAAGCGCAGTGGAGGAATCTGCTTTTCTCCAACCACTGTGCGCAGAACCGCCAGGTCTCGCTGTCAGCAGCGCTTTGGCACTACTTCACCTCAACCTCAGGCTTGCCGCCCTCAACCTGGCGCGCGCGGAACATCCCCAGCGTGTTGTAGCTCCACACCGGATCGCTCTTCTGGTCGAGCACGATCACGCCGCCCTCGCCGCCCTTCAGCTTTGCCACCTCATCGCGAATCACGCGGTCGGCTGCCGCGCTGGTGGACATGCCTTTCAGCTTGACCAGCGCGCAGATCTCTTTTGCCGCATCGAGGCGGATGAAGTATTCGCCCACTCCTGTCGCGGAGACGGCGCACGCGTCGTTCGCCGCATAGGTGCCCGCGCCAATCACCGGCGAATCGCCGACGCGTCCCGGCAGTTTGCCCTGCATTCCGCCAGTGGAAGTGCCGGCGCTCACGTCGCCATGCACATCGCGCGCGACCGCGCCCACTGTGCCGAAGCGATGCGCAAACGGCGCTACGTCGTGCGATTCCACCATCGCGTGCGGCGCGGCGGGCACGCCGGGTGGTCGTGGCGGCAGCGGCTTGCCCTGCTGGCGCAAAACGCTCAGCAGCTCCTGCCAGCGCATCTCCGTGAAAAAGTACGAAGGCGGCATTTGCGGCAGATGCTGGCTGACGGCGAACGCATCGGCGCCCGGCCCCACCATCATCACGTAGGGCGAATGCTCCATCACCGCGCGCGCCAGTGCGATCGGATTTTTCGTTGCGCTGACGCCCGCGACCGAGCCAGCCTCGAGCGTCGCACCGTCCATGATTGCCGCATCCATCTCGTTTCTGCCCTCCGCATTGAAGGCCGCACCACGTCCCGCGTTGAAGAGGGGATCATCTTCGAGTGCTTCGATCGCGGTCTCAACGGCGTCGATCGCGCGGCCGCCTTTGCTGAGCACTGCCGCTCCAGCGTCCAGTGCGCGAGCCAGCGAGGCGTGGTATGCGGCGGCTGTTGCCGCATCCATATGCAGCCACTCCTCTTCACCCCCGCCGCCATGAATCGCGATGGCCCACTGCGTCATCTGCGGAGCCGCAGGCTGGGCAAGCGCCGGAAGGGGGAGCATCGACAGCAGAAGCGGAATCGCCGTGCGCATGGACACCATCAATCTCCCGCGCCGGTCATGCCGGGCAGCGTTGCCGTGTCGAGCGTCTGGATGTGCAGCGCGCTTTCCAGTGCCGCAGCATCCGCGCTGCTCTTGAGCGAGATTGTCCGCGTCTCGCCCGGTAGCAGGGTAAATGCGTTGTCCGCGAGTGTGGCGTCCTGATCGCCAAACGAGATCCACAGATCGCGCGCCAGCGTATCGGCATGCAGCGCCAATTCCAGACCGTTTGCGCCCGCCGTCATGTGGGCACTGACCTTCGCTTGCGGCAGGTTCAGGTCACGCGCCATACGGAAGTAGAGAATGTGGCGCGAGACAGCCTTGCCATCTACGTCCATGGTGAAGACCGCCAGCGTCTTTTTCGGATCGGCGCCTTTCAGCAGCGCGTCATCTCGAAGTGAGTTCACCCGCGTGCTCGAGAGCGGCGCCATCGTTACGGATGAAGTTGATTCCGAGAGCACGCGGCCGTCGAAGCCCATGACCTGCATATCTACGTTTGCCCGGACTGGCACAGTGCGATCGTTGATCGCGTAGATATTCGTTGTGCCGTCCTGCCGGATGGGCGCGATCAGCAGATCGTTGTAGAAGCGGCGTGCGTGGAATTGCAGCGCCTTCCACCTGCCGAAGGAATCGATGCTGGCCCACGAGGCGGCGGGCCAGCAATCATTGAGCTGCCAGTAGAGTGAGCCCATCGACCGTGGCCGGCTCGCGCGCAGATGCTCCGCTTCCAGTTCGATCGCCTGCGCCTGCATCACCTGGCTCAGGTAAACAAAAGCGGGGAAGTCCTTCGGCTCGCCATAGTAGCGGCGAAGATAGACAAGCAGCCGATCGTTGCCATTGCCATTCGCGAACTTCTGATGCGCACGCATCACCGGCGAGTCCAGCGTCTGCTCCTCGGGTGTCGCAAAGGCGCGGATGGTGCGCATGTCCGGCAGCGCCTCAAAGCCGTACTCGGAGACAAACCGC
>DATBCB010000336.1:0-1513 GCA_036270675.1 Acidobacteriaceae bacterium
CCACCTGGCGCCGTTTCTGCTCAGCAAGCTCCTCCTCCACCGGCTGAAGGAGAGCGCGCCGGCCCGCATCATCACCACGGCATCCCAGGCGCATCAGGGAGCCCACATCCCGTTCGACGATCTCAACGCCGAGCGCTCCTATCGGGGCTTTGGCCGCTACTGCGAAACCAAGCTCGCCAACATCTTGTTCACGACTGAACTGGCGCGACGTCTCGATGGGACCGGGGTGACGGCGAACTGCTTCCACCCTGGGCTCGTGGCAACAGGATTCAACCGCAACAACGGCCTGCTGATGGACTTTGGGATGACGATCCTCAGGCCGGTGTCACGCAGCCCGGAGAAGGGCGCAGAAACCCTTGTGTGGCTTGCCACCTCGCCAGACGTCACGAATGTGAGCGGGGTATACTTCTTTGACCAGCAGCAAAGGCCGCCGAGCCCCGAGGCGCAGGACACGGAGACCGCGGGGCGGCTGTGGGAGATCAGCGAGCGGCAGTGCGCGGTCCCGGGGCGAAGCGCCGAAGCCCGCTCATGACTCGCCCAGCAAAGCAGGCGTGTGAAAACCGTGTTCGAGATCGTGGGCTTTGTTGTAGCAGGAGCGGCGGATGACCGCCGCCAAGGCGCTCGGCCTCACAGTGCCACCGACGCTGCTCGCGCGCGCCGACGAGGTGATCGAATGAGGGGTGCCTAGTTCGTAAGAGCGGGAAGCCTTGCCGGTCACCAGCGACGAAACCGGGGCGCTGTCGATTGCACGGCGGCGCAAGCGGTAGCGGCGGCCCTCCTGGCAAGCGGAATGGGCAATACCGTCCGACTCTGCGCCCGGCACGGCAAGCGGTGGCGGCGGCCCTCCCGGCGAGCGGAACGGGCAATACCGTCACGGCGAGCGGACCAAGGCCGCGATTGCGGAGCAGCAGAAATTCAGCGCATTGCTGAAAATGCTCCGCGCTGGCCTGACATGAACCTTGCCGCCGAATACGAATCCGAGGCACCATGTTGAGGTGCCGACTGGGCAAGCTGCGCGGCCTATGACAGGGCGCGCGCTGCTTACCGCTACCGCAGGTGTTCCGCCGGCATTGCGTCCCTTGGCAGCGCACCGTTGCCCGCCGCCGCGGCCGCAACGGGCGGGTAGACGCGATGGAGCTCGGTGGCCTCGATGTGCCACTCGCCGTGCTCGTCCTTGGTGCCTGAAATCTTTCCGGCTTTGATCGCGCGCAGGACCGTCGACTTACTTAGGCCACATGCCGCTGCGGCTGCTGCGAGGGTGTAGCTCATGCGTTGCGCTCCGGTGCGTGGGGTCGAGCGCGCAGCGACGCCCCGATGCAACTTGATCCATCCGCGCCGAACTTTACGAGGAGCAGCTACATAAGTTGGCGGTGCGCTTCTGCGTCGCCCGAGGCGCACACCATTGCGCCGCGATGGTTGGCAAACGGTTAAACGAAGGGAGCATCGAACATGTGGAAAGTCGGCAACATAGCGCCAGTAAGTGTGCTGGGCGTGGACTCCGCGTATGGGTTCA
>DATBCB010000337.1:0-1836 GCA_036270675.1 Acidobacteriaceae bacterium
CTCCTGCGCCATCAATTGTTCCGCGCGCTCGTGAAGTTCCCGGCTCATGCCGCCGCTCCTGCAAGCACCCCGCGCAGCTCTTCCAGCCCGCGGTACAGCCGCGATTTCACCGTCGAAAGCGGCGCATCCAGCACGCTGGCAATTTCCGCCAGCCCCAGCTCTTCCTGAAAGCGCAGCAGCAGCACCTCGCGATAAATGGCCGGCAATTTTCCCAGCGATGCCTGCACCGTTGTTTCAGACTCCTGCGTCAGCACCAGGTGCAGCGGCGAAGGATCGTCCTCCGCAAACTCCATGGGTGCGCCTTCCTCCGGACTCGTCAGCGCGTCGAGGCTCACTGCCTTCTTCTGCCGCTGCCAGTCGATCACCAGGTGCCGCGCAATCGAAAACAGCCAGGCCTCGAACTTGGACCTGCCGTCGTATTGGTGCCCGCGCTCCAGCACGCGAATCCACGTCTCCTGGAAAAAATCTTCGGCGCGCTCGCGGCTCCCGGTGAGGTACACCAGGTAACGGAACAGCCTGTATTGGTACTGCTCGATCAGCCGGTCCAGCAGCTCCGGGTCGCGTCGCCGCAGCCCCGCGGCAAGGGTCTTCGTGTCATCCGCCATCAGCGTCGAAAACAGCAGGGAAGTCGGCCCGGTGAGGGCCGCAGAGCTGAACAGCCCGCCAAGAGCCGCAACGCAAATGGGCAGGCTCAGAGCCGCCGAAGCCGATCCCGCTAGGGTTCCATTCGCACATGGAGTCGCGGCGCTCATTCTAAGCTGTATACGAGCCGCAGGGCCAAAAAGACGCATCCCAGTCTGGCGCCTGTGCCCGCCAGGTCCGCCAGGCGAGTGTCATTGCGAACGCCTGTGCCCTGCGCTACTCTCCCGCAACCATGCAGCGTGCTGCCTTGGGCTTCCGTGTCCATTCCGGCTGGACCGCCGCCGTCGCCGTAACTTTGGCCGATGGCACACCCGCGGTCCTGTCCCGCCAAAAGATCGAGCTGGTCAACACCTTTACCTACAAGTTCCGCCAACCCTACCACACCGCGAAAAGAATTGGCCTGAAGGACGCGCCCAAGTTCGTGGCTGGTGTCCAAGCCGACGCAATCGCTCTGGCGCTCGCCGCCATCGCCGCCGTGCAGAACGACCTGAATAAGAACGGCTGCAAGCTGACCCACTGCGCGCTGCTTCAAGCCGCCGGTCGCGCGCTCCCCGCGCTGGACAAAATTCTTGCCTCCCACGCGCTGATTCACACCGCCGACGGCGAACTTTTCCGCAACTCCATCGCGAACGCAACCGAGACCTGTGGCCTTTCTCTGACAAAAATCAAGGAACGCGAGCTTTTGGACCAAGCTTCGGCCGTGCTGCGCATCAAACCCGACGCCTTGCAGCGCCGCCTCACCGACCTAGGCCGCCCTCTGGGCCCGCCCTGGTCCCAGGACGAGAAGCTCTCCGCCCTGGCCGCTTGGCTCTGCCTCGCTTCCCCTTGACCCAAGCCGCGCCTCGCGGCGACATGCTACGCGGCTGTAGTAAACTCCTCGCCATGTTTTGCCCGCAATGCAAAGCCGAGTATCGGCAGGGCTTTACGCGCTGCTCCGATTGCGACGTTCCTCTCGTGACCTCGCTTATTGCGGAAGATGCCGACGCGGAGCCCACGCCCACAGGCAGGCTGGACCTCCTCTGGGAGGGCGAAAATCTGGCGCTGCACACGTCGCTGCTCGCGCACCTCGATGCCGCAGGCATTCGCTACTTCACCAGGCCATTGGGGGTCTTTCCGGGAGTACGGCGCTGGGATCTCTTTCCGATACAACCCATGACCCGCTTCGGTTACCAGGTGGCGGTGCTCTCGTCACAG
>DATBCB010000338.1:0-3240 GCA_036270675.1 Acidobacteriaceae bacterium
GCCGAGGACGTTGCGAACCTTATCGACATCGTACCCCGACCAGTTTCCTCGGCCTGCTCTCCGGATATCCGCGATTCCCGGAAAGAACTCTAGGGCCAGATCGCTCGTCGGCTGCGTCATCAACGTGGTCGGCGCGCAAACGTTGAACACTTCATGGCCCGGAAGCTTCGCTTCGAGCGCCAGCCGGCAGACGCGGGCTGCATCGCGCACATCGAGATACGTGCCGAAGGCGCCGAATCCCCTAATCGCTGTGGCCTGCTGCCTCAGAAGTCTCTCCGGGTCGCCCTCGAAAATCACCGGAAACCGGAGGCTGACGACATCCATCGCATGCTTGCTGGCAAACCCGTCCGCAAGCGCCTCGCCCAATCGCTTGGAGAGACCATAGTGGTCGTCTGGCCGCAGCGCATGGCTCTCGTCGATCGGAAGGTAGTCCGGACAAGTAAATCGGGACGGATAGTAGAAGCCGTAGACCGCGAGGCTCGAACCAATCACCAGCTTTGTTGCACCGACGGCCAGCGCCGCGCCAAAGACGTTATAGATCATGGCCAAGTTGAGATTGAACCGCCCGATATCCTCGATCAGATCGGGCTTGCGCCAAGTTCGCGTAGCTGCATCGTATCCAGACGATGAGTAAGGAAACGGCACACGCGCCATATGGACCACCGCCTTTACGCCGCGAAACGCGCTTTCCACTTCGCAAATGTTGGTCAAATCAACGATGGCTGCCTCGATCTGAGAATGCGGTGAAGCGATCCGGTCGATGGCCAGAACATCGTGACCGCACTCACTCAAGTATTGCGTGACGCTACGGCCGACACGGCCCGCACTTCCTGTTACCGCTACCTTCATGGAATTGTTTCCGGTTTAGACAGACGGACACTGAGACATCTTGAGCTGCTTCCCAACTTGTCTTCGAGGGCCAGCGTATTCTCAATCTCCCGCCGCAATGTTCCGATTTCACCCCCCTCGAGTCGGACGGCCCTGGGAGACATTGATCGATGAGAACGTTCAACTCTAAGCTCGTCGAAACTGTTCTCTCAAGGGCTTTGGTGTCGCGTTTGGTGTCGCCACGGGTCGAAGCCGTGCCAACCTTCTCAAGCTTTGCGCGGTCGATTTCGACGTGTTCAAAGCACTGGCGGCGCGCCGGTCTAATGAGAGCGTCGCGTACAATCATGTCGTTCGTGACTTTCTGAAGCTGCCAGCGCCCAAACCCACTCATGAGAGCCCCGGCAAGGGAGCGCATTTCAAAGGCGTTTTCTTCCCCGAAGGCACAGATTTTCGCGCGACCTACAAAGGGCGGACCTACACTGCGCAAACCGAAACGGTAGGTGGATGGACGCTGATGGGACGGCAAGACGCAGCCCATCCGGAGCCGCCGTGAAGATCACCGGAAAAAACTGGAACGGCTGGAGGTTCTGGCACTGCAAGCGCCCCAACGATAGTTCGTGGGTGCTTATCGACGACCTTCGCATACCGACGCCGGAAGAGATTTTGAGCTTCTGATACGCAGCGCTTCCGGCACTGGGCCGCGCTTCTAACAGGTGGGCGCCGCGCGCTCGGTTCACTGACATATCTGGTGAACTTCCCTGGACGTTTCTCAGGGGTCGCGAACGGGATGGTCGGGGTGGATAGGATTTGAACCTACGACCTCCTGTCCCCATGACAGGCGCTCTAACAGGCTGAGCTACACCCCGTTAAAAGAACTAGTAGCATAGTCACTGTAGACGGTCCAATGGGCAGGACTGTATGAACTACTTCACACAAGGAATGTGATGGAGATCACAAACCATGTTTTCCCGCCAACAACAAGCAATTGGAGGATGGGATGGACAGCGATGATGGGTATCGTTCGTAATAGATTCGGACGTCTATGAGGCATGCAAGAAGGTGCCGAAGCGTCGTGCTTCGCCAAGCTGCTCGGTGTGGGCAAGCAGCGCCAGTCCTGGCTGAAGGAATCCCTCCGCACCAAAGACCTGCGCTAGGCAAAGATCAGATCGAACCCGATCCTCATACAGTTCGATCAACTCCTCGGGCGTGCTGAAGGGTTACCGAGGACGCGCCCAGAACGGACTGCCGCTTCTGCGAATGCGCCGGCGGTCGATTGTGAGCTTGGAACGGCCTCCTGAGCCATTGAGCTGGGAACCCCTACATCGTCATTCTGGTGACGACCATCACAGACATCAGCGCTCCTTTGCGTACTGTGGAGGCACGGGATGACGACATCAGCCACCAGCAAAAGGGAGCGTTCACAATGCGCAAGTTCACTCCGGTAGGAAGCACCGAAGCGATGCCGAACCAACCTGCCCAGACCGGCACCGCAGACAGCGCCACGGCGCCTGCTGATGCTGAAGGCGGCAGCTCAATCCTCAGCTCGATCCTCTGGGATCTCCTGCTGGATGTGATTTTTGCTCCGTTCTGATCGAGAGCAGCTCACCGCCGCCGGGGCGCGTGGTGATCAGCGACCGTTATGGGCTCGGCTCCCCCGGCGCTCCCCGGAGCACCTGGGAGCGCACGGCGCGCCATGCGCACACGGTCGGCGCGTCAGGCCGCTGGTGCGGTCTGGCGTTCTGCGGCTGGCTGTGACGGCGAACGTCCTACCTCAGCCGCTGCGCCGATAGCGTCTGGACCGGCCAGTCCAGTAGGGGTCCTCAAACTCGTTGCGCCTGCAAAAGCCGCCGTTGCCCCAGGCATTCGCCATGCACTGCTGGTAGGAATAGAAGCCGCAGTTCGTTCCACCGCTGAGGGCACCTCCATACTGAGTGCACCATGGCGCAGCCCATGCTGCTGCGGTGCCCGTCAAGAGCGTGAGCAACACAGTCGATGATGTGGTGGTGAAGGTGCGCATGATGTCCTCCGGGTTGCCAGTCAGGTGTTGTGTCGGTGAGAACGCCTCACATGCACTGGGCGTGCCTGCGCACCACGATAGCCGCCGCGCTCTACGAGACGCAACACGAGCGCTACGTGTGGCGCGGCGCCGCGAGCAGGAGAAAGCGCCCGACGTGCGGCGAGCGCATGATCACCGACGACCCCGCACGTAGCCTCAGAGGACGAGGATGCCGTCTGTGCAGACTCCGATGCTGCTTTGCGCTAATGCGGCTAACGCCGCAGCCGCCGTCCGTTCCCAGGGTTCGCGGAAGCGCAGGAGCACCGAGCCCGCGCCTCTGCAGGAGCATCAGCGCGCGTATGGGGCGTTGTTGGTGGGCGCTGTCTCTTCTGCCGCACTCGATGAGTCCGACGCAT
>DATBCB010000339.1:0-2554 GCA_036270675.1 Acidobacteriaceae bacterium
AAAGACCGGCTGGCCGATGGCGCCCTCGGCAACCATTGCCCGCATCCTCTCCAGCGAGAGATTGTAGCGAAAATTCTGCGCTACGCCGAAAACGCGGCCGGCTGCGCGCGCAGCGGTTGCCATGCGAATCGCTTCGGACGCGCTCATCGCCAGCGGCTTTTCGCACAGCACGGGCTTGCCATGGTGCAGCGCCAGCAGAGTGTGTTCGTAGTGCAGCGCATCGGGGCTGGCGACGAACACTACGTCGATCGCGGATGCGGCACACAGCGCTTCCGGGGAATCGAAGACCTGCGCGATATGGAAGTGCTGGGCGTTTTCGCGGGCGCGCTTCTGATTGCGGCGCCAGATGCCGGTGAGCTGCGAGTTCTGCGCGTGCTCGAAGGCCGGCGCGAGGCGGCGCTCCCCGTGATGGCCGAAGCCCAGAATACCATAACGCACCATGCTGCTGCTCATGTTAGTGGGGGCGAACCTTTAAGGCAAAACAGGATTATCGTGGGGCGGTCGAGAGCCGCCGTGTAGGCTTTTTCTTGAAGAGAAGCCTGATGAGATTCGGCTTCACCTGACACCTATCCTGCTTTGCCCTAGTGGCGGTCCTTAGTGCCGGTTAAGATCGTTGCGATAGACCACGCCGCTCTTCATCACGAAGACAGGATGCTGCAGCACGGTGATGTCCTCAAGCGGATTGCCCTGGACCGCGACGGCGTCCGCCCACTTGCCGGCGTCGAGCGAGCCAACGCGATCGCTCCATCCCATCAGGTCGGCGGCATTCACGGTACCGGTGCGCAGCGCGTCGATGGGTGTCATCCCGAAGTCACGCACGTAGACCTCGAACTCGTGTGCGTTCAGCCCGTGTGGATAGACAGCGGCATCGGTGCCCATCGCAACCTTCACGCCGGCGGCGATGGCATGCTTCGCATTCGCCTTCTCGATGGCACTTACAGTCAGCATCTTCTGCTGATAGATGGCCGGCAGGTGGCCGTTCTCGCGCATCCAGTCGATGAGATAGGCGGTGGGCACGAAGTAGGTGCCGTGGGCCTTCATCATCTTGATGTCTTCGTCGTTCATGTAGCTGCCGTGCTCGATGGAGTCGACGCCCGCCTCGCTGGCCCACAGGATGCCCTGCGCGCCATGCGCGTGCGCGGCTACCTTGCGGCCGAGGCGGTGCGCATCGGCGACGATGGCCTGCATCTCTTCGAGCGTGTACTGGCTGGCCTGGGGATCGTCGCCCTTCGAGAGCACACCACCGGTGGCACCGATCTTGATCAGGTCCGCGCCATACTTGATGTTCCGGCGCACCATATGCTGCACGGCGGGGATGCCATCGGCCACGCCGTCCCCGACGTCATGGTAGGACTCGGGGAGCAGGTTGTTGTCCATGTGGCCGCCGGTGATGCCGAGCGCCGGGCCGCTGACCTGCATGTGCGGTCCCTCGATGAGCCCTTCGTTGATGGCGTCGCGCAGATCGACATCGGCGAAGCCGTCGGCGCCGACGTTGCGCACGGTGGTGATGCCGGCTTCGAGCGTCACCTTCGCATTGCGCGCGCCGATGAGCGCGCTCTTGGCGACGGTGGTGGTGAGCTCGTGGTAGGGATCGAAGTTGGTATCGCTCGTGAGGTGTGTATGGACATCGATCATGCCGGGGAGCAGCGTGGCATTGCCCAGGTCTATCACAGTGTCGCCCGGTTGTGCCTGCACCTGCGAGGTGGGTTCCACCGCAACGATACGATCGCCGGAGACGACGAGCGTTTGCGCATCGAGCAGGCGCCCGGCATGCACATCCACCAAATGCGCGGTACGCACCAGCGTGCGCGTGGGCTGCGGTTGAGCGAAGCAGATAGCGGGGAAGACGAGCGCAGAGACCGAGAGCAGCCAGCACGAGCGGTGGGACAAGCGTAGCCTCCGGAAAAAGAGTGGCCTGGTGTAGCAAGCATTCAGCGGACGAGCGGGATCTTAGGGGCTACTGCGCGCCCTTCTTGAAGATCTCTTCGGCGTAGTAGTTCTCGACGTGCGCCTGGTCGCGCAACATTTCGTCATATGCATTGCGCAGGAGCTGCGCGCGGCTGTCTCGCAGTTGACCGCGAATGGTCTGCTGCACGCGAGGGTCGTTCAGCTCATATTGGCCGGCAGCTTCCTTGTCGAGGAGCTTGTAGATGGCGTAACCATTCACCTTGTGGCTCTGATCGTAGATGGGCATTGCATCGGTGATCTGGCCGGGCCGGAGTCTGCCGATGGCAGCGAAGACGGCGCTGTCCTGCCTTAGCTGCGACTCGGTGAGCCGACCCATGTCGCCGCCGCTGCTGGCGGTTGACGCCTGTTCGCTGAACTGCGAGGCCAGGGCTCCGAAGTCGTCGCCGCTTTCCAGCCGGATATGCAGCGCCTCGATCTTCTTCTTCGCCTCTGCGTCGGTGTTGGCCCTGGCTGCCTGCATGCTGGCGGGCTGCTGCGCCGGAACGGAGGAGACGACGATCTCCGCCAGATGGTACTCAGGCTCGACCAGATTGAACAGCGACTTGTTCGCGTTGTAGTACTCGGTGATGTCCGCGTCCGTGATGTT
>DATBCB010000340.1:0-5155 GCA_036270675.1 Acidobacteriaceae bacterium
CGGAGCAGCGCGTGCGCGACTTCGGCGTCAAGCTCAAGCTCAACCCGGTCCGCAATCTTCTCGCCGGCAAGCGCATCATCCTTGTCGACGACTCCATCATTCGCGGCACTACCAGCCGCAAGATCATCCGCATGGTGCGGGCCGCCGGCGCCAGGGAAGTCCATCTGCGCATCAGTTGTCCGCCCACCACATCGCCATGCTTTTACGGAGTGGACACGCCGCGCAAGAAAGACCTGATCGCCGCGAACAACACCATCGATGAAATCTGCAGTTTCATCGAAGCCGACTCGCTCTCCTATCTTTCACTCGATGGATTGCTGGAAGCCTGCGGCGGCAAGCCGATGTTCTGCACCGCCTGCTACACCGGCAACTACCCCACCGACTGGGTGGACGTGGACGAGATATTGCCCGCGATGGCAGAAACCTAGACTGTCAATCTCGTACTCGCAAGCTACTCCGTAACAACCACATAACTCATTTCTGCCTCTCAGTTACGTAACGGGAGAAGCGCACACGTGCGCACGGAGGCAAACATGGCAAGAAAGAAATCATCGGCAAAGAAGAAATACGGCTCCGCGGCATCGAAGTCCGTCGAGCGCGAGATGAAGGCCTACAAGAAGGGCAAGCTTAAATCCGGCCGCAGCGGCGCCAAGGTGAAGAGCCGCAAGCAGGCCATCGCGATCGGTCTTTCCGAAGCCCGCGCCGAGGGCGCAAAGGTGCCGGCGAAGAAGTCCAGTGCGAAGAAGAAATCCGCTAAGAAGAAGAGCGCAAAGAAAAAATCGGCGAAGAAATCCTCTCGTTAGCTTGAGGACTTTGTATTCGATCCGGAATTGGAAGAGCCCGCGGCGCTGCTTCCCGAGCTTGTGGAAGCAGCGCCCGAGTCGCTCTTGCTTCCGCGATCGCTCTTGCCGCCTTCACTTCGGCCGCCTTCACTTCGGCCGCCTTCACTTCGGCCGCCTTCACTTCGGCCGCTCTGATCTTTAGACGAGCCTTCTGATTTAGACGAGCTCTCCGAGCTCTTCGCAGCGGCGTCCTTACCGCCGCCCTCTTTCGAGCTACCGTCAGAAGATCCACCGGACGATGGCGCCTTATTGCGCCCCGCGTAGTCGTTCACATACCAGCCCGCGCCCTTGAACTGGATCGCCGGCGCGGAAATGAGCCGCTCCACTTCGGCACCACATTCCGGACATGTTTTCTCGTCCGGCGCACTGAAGCTCTGGATCTTCTCAAAGCGATGTCCACATTGCTTGCACTGGTATTCGTAAAGCGGCACGGATGATAACTCCTGACAGTTCTCTATGCCTATTGTAGCGGCGGCAGCTCGCTGCCCTACGGCAGCGGTGGCAGAGCTCTGCCTCACGGCAGTGGTGGTAATTTGACCAACCTCACCCGCGTCACCGCTTCAATCGCTTCCAGCGCCCCCAGAACCGCAGGGGTGATCTCGCCATCCACCTGCACCACTGCAATCGCTCCGCCCACGCCGTCCTGCGCAGCCGCTCCACTTGCGGATCCAGACGCTCGCCCGAGCGCGAAGTTCGCGATGTTCACCCGGTGCTCGCCCAGCACCGTGCCCACGCGCCCAATCACACCCGGAACGTCGTAATTGCGGATCGCAATCAGCGTGTCGTGCAGCGGCACTTCGATATCGATGCCGTCGCTCGCCAGCAGCCGAGGCGACCGGCCATGCAGCACCGTCGCCGTGGCCGTCGTCTCGCCTCCGCGTGTGTGCAGCGTCAGCGTAACGCCCGCAGCACCACCGTTTTCCATCTTCGATTCGTGCAGCCGAATGCCGCGCTCCTCCGCCACCGCCGCCGCGTTGATACGGTTCACATTCTCCGAGTGCGCTAGTACACCCTCGATCGCCGCATTGCGCACCAGGTCCGTCTTCCCCTGCGCCAGTCGTCCGCGATAGATCAGCGAGATGCTCTCGACGTTTCCATCCGCAGTGGCGGAAAGGAAAGCGCCCAGCCGCCCAGCCATATCGATGTACGGCGACAGTTCTACATACTCCTCGTGCGAGAGCGACGGCAGGTTCACCGCGTTCTGCACTACGCCCAGCTTGAGATACTCGCGCACCTGCGCCGCAATCTGGATGCCCACCGCCTCCTGCGCCTCAGCTGTCGAGCCGGCAATGTGCGGCGTCAGGATGACATTCTCGCGATTGAAGTAAGGCGAGTTCTTCAGCGGCTCATCGCGAAACACATCCAGCGCCGTTCCGCCTACCTGTCCGCTATCCAGCGCGGCCAGCAGCGCAGCGTCATCCACCAGTTCACCGCGCGCGCAGTTCACAACGCGCACGCCCTTCTTCATCGCGGCCAGGTTCTTCGCGTTGATGATGTTCGCTGTCTGCTGCGTCAGTCCAACATGCAACGTCAAATAATCCGCACGGGCAAACAGCGCATCCAGGGGCACCAATTCCACGCCGCGCTCGCGCGCCACCGCCGGCGCCACAAACGGATCGTGCCCGATGATCTGCATGCCAAAGCTCGCCGCACGCTGCGCCACTTCAAGCCCGATGCGACCCAGCCCCAGCACCGCCAGCGTCTTGCCGCGGAGTTCAGCGCCGCTCAGCGATTTCTTCTCCCACTTGCCCTGGTGCAGCGCACCGTTCGCCTTCGGCAGTTGCCGAGCCAGCGCCAGCATCAGCCCGATCGTCAGCTCCGCCACTGCAATCGCATTCGCGCCCGGAGTGTTCATCACCACGATGCCGCGCCGTGTCGCCGCATCGGCATCGATGTTGTCCACCCCAACACCAGCGCGGCCAATCACGCGCAACTTCGGCGCATGTTCCAGCAGCGCGTCGTCCACCTGCACCGCCGAGCGCACAACGAGACCGTCCGCCTCCTTCAGCTCCTTCGCTAAGCCATCCTTGATCTGGTCATGCGTCACCACATTCCAGCCCGGCTCGGCCTGAAAGACGGCCAGTGTGGCGGGCGAAACTTTTTCTGCGAGAACAATCTTCACGGAACTCTCCTGTGCGGTGATGACGACACGGCGATCTGGGCAAAGCGCGCTCACCGAAACATCCTCGGTGAGCGATGTATTCTCACTTCGCGCCGACAAGCTCCGGCTGTGCAGCCGTAGTGCGCTCGGCAAAAACCTGCTGCGCAGCCGCCAGCGCCTTGCCAAAGCGGAAGTCCGGCAGCTTCAGCGAAGTCGCCGCCACCTGCTCCAGTGCGCCAATAATCGCGATCGTATCCAGGTAGTCGAAATAGCCAATGTGCGCGATGCGGAACAGCTGGCCCTTCATCTCGCCCTGGCCGTTGGTGATGATCGCGCCAAACCGCGACTTCAGCTCCTTCACCACCACGCCTGAGTCCACGCCCGCAGGCGGCAGCACCGCAGTCAGAGCTGCGCCTGGTGAAGCAGAAAACAGCTTCAACCCCAGCGCCTCCACGGCGGCGCGGGTCATAGCGGCAATCGTCTCCGCGTTGTCCACCAGCTTCACGCGGCCGGCTGCACCGTCCCCATCCGCCTGCGAAGCGATGTAATCCAACGCCGTGCTCAGCCCTGCAATCAGCGACGTCGCCGGCGTGTACGACGACTCGCCCTTCGCGGCATTCTTCCGTTCCTTCGCCAGATCGAAGTAGTAGCGCGGGTTCAGCGCATTGCCCATCAGCGCCCATGCCTTCTCGCTCACCGAGCAGTACGCCAGCCCCGGCGGAATCATCACCGCCTTCTGCGAGCCGCCGATCATGATATCCACACCCCATGCGTCCGCGTCGAAGTGCGTCGTACCCAGCCCGGTAATCGCATCCACCACCAGCACCGCATCGCTCTTTGCATCCTTCAACAGCTTCGCCACACCTTCCACATCGTGCCGCGTACCGGTGGAGGATTCATTCGCCTGCATGTACACCGCGCGCGTCTCTACTTTCAGCTCAGCCTTCACCGCATCCAGCGAGAAGGTCTGCCCGTAGGGGACGCTGACCACATCCACGTCGCAGTTGTAGGCCTTCGCGATGCCCGTCCAGCGCTCGCCGAACTTGCCGGCCGAGAGCACCAGCACGCGATCCCCCGGCGACGTGATATTCGCGACCGACGCCTCCATAACACCGCTGCCGGAGCAGGCCATCAGGATCACGTCGTTCTTGGTGCCGATAAAAGCGCGCAACTGCTCCAGCACGCGCAGGTACAGGGCGCGAAACTCCGGCGTGCGATGGTGCAGGTCGGCAGCGGCCATGGCAAACTGCGCTGCGGGAAGCAAAGGCGTAGGACCAGGAGTAAAAAGGCGCGTCTTCCGAATCATGTGTAGGTTTCCTTGTCTCCTATTCTATCGAGCGCGCGAATCCTTATACTGGTAGGTTGGCCTTGTTTCAGCACATCAGGAGACTAAAGCGCATGACCCTTCAGGAGCGGATTCAGCAGGACACCATCGCAGCCATGAAAGAGCGGGCGCAGTTGAAGCTCGATGTGCTGCGCATGGTGAAGAGCGCGATCAAGAACAAGGAGATCGAGAAGCGCGAACCGCTGACCGAGCCCGAAGTGTTGCAGACACTCACCACGCTGATCAAGCAGCGCCGCGACTCCATCGAACAGTTCACCAAAGGCAATCGTCCCGAGCTGGCCGAAAAGGAAGCCGCCGAAATCAAGATCATCGAAGGCTACATGCCGCAGCAGGCCGACGAGTCGAAGGTCCGCTCACTCGTCGAAGCCACCATCGCCGAGATGAGCTCGGCCGGCAAACGCCCCACGCCGAAAGAAATGGGCCTCGTCATCAAGGACGTGCAGGCAAAGATCGCCGCCACCGGCCTTCGCGCCGAGGGCAAGCAGGTTAGCGAAATCGTGAAGGCCGAGCTGGGCAAGGGTTAGGCGACTGTTCGTCCGCGTGGTCGTATCCGAAGATCGACAGTGACACCCTCACGTTTTGAAGGTGCGAAATCATCCCTACCATTGTCATCCCGACCGAAGCGAAGCGGAATGGAGGGATCTGCTGTTTCTAATGTCTCACCGGTGCAGTTGACGTCGGATCCGCCGAATTCTCCACCACCTTCACGCCATCCAGAATCCGCACATCCGCATGCGTCTTCTCAAAATGAGCGTTCGCCAGCGACATCGAAATGTCCCGCGCGATAAAAAACAGCACACGCATGCGGAATTCCGTGCCGAAGCTCACCGGAAACCACACGCCATCCGGCTCGCGATCGTAAGTCAC
>DATBCB010000341.1:0-17647 GCA_036270675.1 Acidobacteriaceae bacterium
CGTCAATTCGCCCCGTTCATTGAAGAACAGCATGTCGAATGCCCTGGTCGCCTCGGCGAACCGCCAAGCCCGGTCATACTCCTCACGTCTGGTTCCCTTGTGATAGAGAAACTCATTCTGTGATGCTTGCGGAGCAAATCCATAATCTGGCGCCACCAGCACGTCAACTATGTGCTGCTCGAGATTGGCCAAAGAACTAGCCGAAATGTCAACCCTACCCTCAGCGTTGATCGCCACCCGAAGCCGATAAGGCATGCCACTGATCATTGCCTCGCAATGATCTTCAATCGCCTGACGCAATTCGGCGGTTTTAAACCGGAATCCGAAGTGCGAAGCACTGGACTCTAGGCGCCTCAAGTGACGATCAAGGTTCCTTGGACCCTCGAACTTCGTCGCATACATGGTCTCGAATAGCTGGAATCCGGCAGGTGCGACGCCTGAGTAATGGCTGTTCATTTCACGTGCACCATATCCGGTTCGGCGCGGCTCTCATCGTATACAGCAGTTCCCGCAACGGCTACGGGCCCAATCGTGTCAGGATCCTTCATTAGTGCTCTGATTGCACTCAAAGGCGCAAGACCTTTGAGGAGCATTTCGTCGTACTCCTGCTGAGGGTCAGACAGGTAGGTAATGGCGCCCCCAACTCCAATTTCTGCAACGTCTTGATGCACGACAATCGTACGAATGACTATGTTCAGGTCCGCCGATGCATTCAGCGATAGATAACCAATCGCGCCCGAGTAAATACCGCGCGGCATGCCTTCGATGTCATTAATGATCTCCAGCGTTCTCTTTTTGGGCGCACCAGTCATTGAGCCTCCTGGAAAACAATTCTCGATGCAGTTCACCACGCCTTCCCGAAGCCGCCCCCGAATCGTCGAGACTAGCTGATGAACCGTCGCATATGACTCGACTTTCATCAGAGCAGGCACCGAGATGCTGCCAGGTGCGCATGAACGGCTAAGATCGTTTCGAAGTAGGTCCACAATCATCAGGTTCTCGCTGAAGAAGCGCTCCTCATTGCCCAGAGCGATCCGGTTTGCCTCGTCGCGTTCTGTATCGCGATCACGCGGCATTGTCCCTTTAATCGGACGCGCCTCGACTTGTCCGTGCGAATCGATTTTCAGGAATCGCTCCGGAGAACTGCACATTACAGCAAAGGTCTCGGTTTTCAAAAAGCACGCGTATGGCGCCGGATTAGTTTCTCTGAGGATGAGGTATGCTTCGAACAGATCGCGGCCGTCATACCGGCACAGTGGTACACGCAGGCGATTGGTCAGGCAAACCTCGTATGATTCTCCCGCCTTAATCTTCTCCTTGCATTGTGAAATGTTGGCCAAATATCGGCGCTTATCGTGGACCAGGTACTTCTCAACCTCGGCAGGCGAACAGATTGTGGCCCTGGGCGGAGGCGGGGTCGAGCGCAACGATTGGAGTCGGATGCGACTAGCTCTTATCCAGTTTTCGGCTTCCGAACGATCATCCTTATACAACACCACCGTGTACGTGACGTTTTCGAGGTGATCAATCACGATGAAGCGATCAGAGAAAAGCATTACTGCATTTGGAAGCGCCGAAGAGTGGCCGTTCACAAATTCCGTGACTGCCATCAGCTCGTAACCCAAATACCCGACATATCCACCAACAAAGTTAAATGGGAGGTTGTGGGTGGTTTCGGTGAGCCTGGTGTTCGCCAGAGCATCCTCCAGGTACCTGAAGATGTCGCCTAGGCCTGCAGTCTCCCCTCTCGACTCGGAGTGAACGTACATTGCCTCGCCGACGGTATGACGCACCAGATGGGCGTAGGGGCCGCTACTATCGCCCATGAAGGAAAATCGTGAATAACCGGTATCTACGCGACTGGAGTCCAGCCAATAGCTATGACGAGAAGAGAGGAAGAAAGCTAGAAAGATGTCAGCAGCGCTGGCATGTGATTCAATTTTTTCCGCAAGCAGGTTGAACATAGGTTCTCGCAGTCCTCAGAAAATTAGCCATCAGCACCTCGCCGAACTCCGAGCAGATCGATTCAGGATGAAACTGAACGCCGAAGATGGCCCGGTCGACGTGTTCAAGTCCCATCACCAAGCCTGCTTCGTTCCACGCTGTCTTTCTCAGGCTTCCAGGGAGTTGGTCAGCTACAATCAAGGAGTGATAACGAACCATTCGCACGCCCTGCGGAATCCCTTCGAACAGTCCTGTTCCGCAGTGGCTGATGCGGTCCGTGAGCCCATGTACCGGAATCGGGGCGCGTACTACTTTCCCACCGTAAGACGTAGCGATCCCCTGATGGCCCAAGCAAATGCCTAGTATGGGCTTGCCAAATCGGATCAAGATGTCTGAAGAGATTCCGAAATCTTGTCTCCTGCCTGGATGACCCGGTCCTGGCGACAATATAACGGCATCATGCGTGCGTTCGGTGAATTCTTCGAAGGTCAGTTCGTCGTTCTTCACTACCACAGACCTAACGCCCGAGACACGGAAAACTAAGTCATAAAGGTTATAAGTAAAGGAATCATAATTATCAATTATGGTGACCGTCATAACACTCCAACTGTAAGCAATACTGGTCGCACAATAGCTGAGATTGGACCGGGCACATGGCGCAATAAGGACAGACTAATCCGACACGCCCTATGCCTGATAATTCGACCAACGAATTACTTCAGACATAGATATAACAATGGAACTACCCATTTATTCCTCTGGTGCACGAAATCGTGAGCCAAGGCTTTTCTTCTCTTCTCCGGTTTAGTTAGCAGCTGTGAGTTATCATAATTGTCAATCGGACAATCAGGTCCGTTGTCTAGCCGCTCGTAAGTCAACTCGCTCTCTTTGCAATAGGCTTCAACAAGACTTTTGTCATCGTGGCTGCATCCCGGCACATTCAATCCAGGGATAAGCACCGGACCGTTAGCTTAAAGCAAGACTCGCACGTCACCCTGATGCTCTTCCGCCCGGGCCGTCGCATTCATGCCGGAAGCTTCTACATTCAAAAGCAGCGGGATTCCACCTACAGGCTTCAGGTTGGCCAATGTGAAGGCGGTCGTACTGGCCATTTTGGTATTCATCTTCTTTCCTCGAATGGAGACGTCGGTTTGGCCAAGAATTCTGGCCATCCGCGCACTAGCTCTTCGTTTTCCGCTGGAAAAGCCGCCTTTGGCTGCAAGCCGATCGTGCGCAGGGCCTCACTCAAGGCATTCCCTAGAAACTGTGTGTGCTTCAGCATCATCGAGGTGTGGGTGCCTGGCACGGCAATGCGCCGCAACTGTGCCTCAGGAAGGAGATCGTCCCAACCAAGCCAGACACACTGCTCGGGCGTCTTTCCTTCTCGGCGGTCATCTTCAGCGATGAAGATATGCAACCTTATCGGTAGTGGGCAAACGTTGTAATTGGCTAATGCGTAACCATGGGCAACGATACGGTCGAGGAAATGCCAAATCTGCTGATCCGACAGATCAACCATTTCAGGATCCAGCACGCCCTGTTGACGACATATTTGCAGCAACTCGCCAAAATCCCGCAGCTCTGCTAAAGCGGCGAGTTTGGCGACTTCAGGACCGTCAGGACGGCGGTCCTGCCAATATCCACGGCACAGCGTCAGCAAAAGTTCGTTGTGAGGAAAATTCTCTGCCTCCCACTTCGGTTTACCACCGCTTACCAAGGCCGGGAAAAAAGTATCTAGCAGCCCTACGAATTCGACTGCCTGATCCTCGCCGATGAGCTGGATGGCTATCTCATAAGCCAGTACGCCACCGAAGGACCAGCCGGCGAGTCGGTATGGCCCCCGTGCTTGAACGGCGCGGATCATGGATACAAGACGTGCAGCCATAGCTTCGATGGTACGCAGCTGCGGCTCGCCATAAGGGACAGCAGGCAACCCATAGACCGGTATATCCGCGTCGATGCGTGCACTCAATTGCGTGAAGTAACCATCCAAGCCAGTGAATTCATGCACCAGAAACAAGGGGCGCTGGCTCCCGGTCGTTCGCACCGGAATAGCCCCTCCTTCATCGGCCCGCATTCTCCGCCGTTGCACGAGGACCGCCAACAAAACGATGTTCGGCTGAGCAAATAGTTCTGCCGGGCTCAGCTCGACGCCCAGTTGCGTGCGCACCTGCGACACCAGGCGCACCGCCAGCAACGAATGGCCGCCCAAGGCGAAGAAGTTGTCGTGACGACCGACTTTCTCCACTCCCAGCAAGGCCTGCCAGATCCTCGCCAGCGTTTCCTCGATCGCCCCTTGCGGCGCTTCGTACTGCTCACGCGCATACGCTTCGTCGTCCGGCGCCGGCAAGGCACGGCGATCGAGCTTGCCGTTCGGCGTCAGCGGCAGCGACGCCATCTGCACAAAGGCTGAAGGCACCATGTACTCAGGCAGTACCGCCTGCAGCTGCGCACGCAACGCCGGGCTCTCCACCTCTTCGCGACCCACGTAGTACGCCACCAGCCGCTTCTCGCCCGCGGCACTCGTGCGCAGGACCACCACCGCCTCTTGCACCCCTTCGCACGCCAGTAACTGCGCCTCGATCTCCCCCAACTCAATGCGGAAACCACGCAGCTTCACCTGGAAATCGTTCCGCCCCAAAAACTCGATGTTCCCGTCTGGCAGCCACCGCCCCAAGTCCCCCGTCCGGTACATCCGCCCGCCCGGCTCCTTGGTAAACGGATCAGAGAGAAATCTCTCCTCGGTCAGCTCCGGCCGGTTCAGATACCCTCGCGCCACACCCGCTCCGCCAATGTACAACTCACCTGCAACTCCTACCGGCACTGGCTGGCGGTGAGCATCCAAGATGTAAACCCGCACGTTCGTGATCGGCTTGCCAATGGGAACCGGTCCTGCATCGACCCCGTTGGGGATTTCGTATACGACGCATCCGACCACTGTTTCGGTCGGTCCGTATTCATTGACCAGACGCACGTCCGGCTGAATTTTGCGGCATAGCTGTACGGTTGTGCCAGCTAAGCTTTCCCCGCCGATCACAAAAATGGCGGCCAAAGTCTGCATTCCGGAGGCCGATAGACGCTGAGCCACCACGTCTAAATGAGCGGGAGTAATTTTGAGGAGTCCACAGCCGTGAGCACTCCGGAGATATGGAAGCAAGACTTCAGAGGTCGCATCGTTTGGCAACAGCCGTGTCACGCCTCCGCACAGCAGAGGTCCGTAAAGACTCGTGATCGTCCCATCGAAGGAAAGCGATGAAGAGACGAGTGAACCCTCCACCGGCGCGTAGGCTCGTACGGCCCAATGCAAATAATTAACTAATCCCCGGTGTTCCACCATCACGCCCTTAGGCATGCCGGTGGAGCCGGAGGTGTAGATGACGTACGCCAGGTGCTGCGGAGTAAGTCCGGTAATGAACGGATGGGGATTATCTTCCGCAGAGTCTTTCCATGGCGGCGCCACTGCGGTCAGGTCGAGAACAGGCACACTGTCCGTATGACCTGCAAACAGACCCGCCAGGTGTTGCTGGGTGAGCAGAGCGACGGACTGGGAGTCATCCAGCATGAACTGCAGCCTGTCAACCGGGTATGCCGGGTCGAGCGGAACATACGCGCCGCCCGCTTTGAGCACAGCAAGAAGCCCCACGATCATCTCGAAGCCACGCTCCACACAGATGGCCACGCGATCGTCCGGCCTCACGCCCAGTTCTCTGAGATAGTGCGCCAACTGGTTGGCGCGACGGTTCAGCTCCCCGTAGTTGAGCTCTTCGTCTTCAAACACCACCGCCACCGCCTCCGGCGTCTTCGCTGCCTGTTCTTCAAACAGCTCATGCACACCCTTGTCGGCAGGATAGGCGGCCTCGGTCGCATTCCAGCTCGCCAGCAACTGACACTCCTCATCCAATAACACCGGGACGCGCTGCAGCGGCACCTCCAGATCCTGGCAGACCCGTTCCAGATACTGCAGTAGCCGATCCGCATGGCGCTCCACCGTCGCCTCGTCGAACATGGCGCGATTGAAGCGAAGCTCCAGACCCAGTGGGGCACGTCGCCCAAATTGGGTAAACAGCAACGACAACCCGCTTTCCGGTCCGCCCAACCACTCCACATGCGCCGGCTCGCCTTCCAGCTCGATTCCTCGCTTGAGCAACAGCGTATTGACAATGACGTCGATATGCCGCGGATCCAGGCCGTGAAAACGCACCATCTCGCTGAGCGGATAACGGCCATGCTGCAGCACGTCCCGGAACGCTTTGCACACCTTCGCGATGCCGTCGGACAACGTCTCCTGCTGGGGATCGAACGACAGCCCCAAGGGCAGCGCCTTCGCAAATTGACCGGGGATATCCAGCGCCTCGCGCGTGCGATTGAGAAAGGCCACGCCCAACGTCACATCACCTTCGCCGCTGACGCGCGACAGGTACAACGCCGTCACCGCCGTCAGACACTCCGCCAGCGATACCGAGAGGCGGTCGGCGACCGCGTGTAGCGCCTTCGCCAACTCCGGCGCCAGCACTCGTCTTACGGAATGGATGTGACGGGCGACCTTCGTGGCATGCGGACGATCGGCCAGGGTAGCGATCAGCGGCGACGCGGTCGACGCCGCGCAGCGCGCCTGCCAGAACACCCGATCCCGTTCGTAATCTGGCGCATATCGATAGGCCTGCTCGGATTTCAAAGTATCCAGATAGATCCGATCCATCTCGAAAACATGGCCGGGCTCTTTTTCCAGCAGTGCGTAATTCTTGACCAGGCGCTCGTAGCCCCGGATCGCCGACCATCCGTCATTCACCACATGGTGGGTCCGCACGGCCACACAAACAGTGTTGGGCCACTGGAATACCGCCACCGTTGCCATCGTGTCATCGGGGTTCGCCGTCAATGCCTGATGCCAATCCTGGATGACTTGCAGTTGGGCCTCATGGTCGATGGCGGTCTCCTCGACCCGGCGCTCAAAGCGCGTCCGCGATTCCAGCGCCTGATGCTGAAGCCCGGTGTTTTCCCACTCCAGCCAGAATGATTGATGCTGCGCGATCAAGGCCCGCGCGGCCGCTTCCAGGCGTGCGCGATCCACCGACGGCGCGCAACGCATGATCGCCACCACTTGATACGAACTCCCCGGCGGCGCGGCCTGCTCCTGCAGCCACACCGCTTCCTGAGCTGGCGACAGCGGGTACCAGGCCCCCGTGGCGGAGGCAGGATGGTGCAGCATGCGATGCAACGCCGCCCCATGCTCGGAGGACTGCAGCCGTGCCACGCTCGCCTGCCAGATCGCCTCCACACTTGCCTGCGGTGCCTGCACCGCCTCCGACAGCAACACGGCGTAAAGCGACACCATCGCTTCGACTGTCGCTGCATCAAACAGGTCCGCGCTATAACTCACCTCCGCATGCAGACTGTCCTGGCTATGCTGGAAGATGATGGCCAGATCCGCCCCTCGCCCGGTCACGGTCATCTCGCGCGGCACGGGCGTCATGGCCACGTCGGCCAGCGTGGCCTGCCCGCCCACGATCCCTTGCTGGAATTGGCAGAACACCTGGAACAGCGGATCGTGCGAGCTACTGCGCGGTGGATTGACCGCGGCCACGATGTCCGCGAACGGCAGCTCGCTATGCTCCATGCCCCATAGCAAAGCCCCGACGCCTTGTTGCCAATGGCGGAGCACCGTCTTCGACGATTGCACGCGATGCGTCAACGCGATGGTGTTGACGAACAAGCCCACCATGCTCTCGGTACCCGGCTGGTGACGGCCTTCCACGACCGTGCCGATCACCACGTCGCGGCTGCGCGCGAGCTGGCCCAACAGCATCGCCAGGCTGCTTTCCAGCAGCACGAACGGCGTCAGCTGGTGGGCAGTCGCCACACGCTGGATCTGCCGGACCAGCGCATCCGGATACGCCACGCGCAGATGCCCCGCCCGATCGCTCATGACCGCCGGGCGTGCACGATCAAACGGCAGATTCAGGCACACCGGCAGGCCCGCCAGTTTGTCGCGCCAGGCATGTCGCAGCTGGGTCCGACGCGTTTCATCCTGATGGCGACGTTGCCACGCCGCGTAATCACGGTATTGCAACGACAGAGGGGAAAGCATGCCGTCCACGGCATAGACTTGCTGCAGATCACGCCATACGAGCTGCCAGGACGTGGCATCGATCACGATATGGTGCACATTCAGCACAAGCCATGCGCGCTCGGGGGTTTCCACGAACAGACTGGCGCGGAACAGGGGGCCGCGGAAACAATCCGGCAGCCGCGCCGCTTCAGCGTGTGCCGCAGCCAGGCTGTCCGGACCGGCCGCCTGCGCGTGATGGATCGCCAGCTCAAAGTGCTCGGCCGGGGCGATCACCGGGATGGCCTCCCCGCTCTCACTGTCCAACGCATAGTGCGTGCGCAGGATCTCGTGGCGGACCACCACCGCCTTCAGGGCACACGCCAGCCGCTCGGGGAACAGCGGACCGGACAGTTCAAACACCGCCGAGGAATTGAGCACGCCCGCGTGTGGCGTCATTGCCTCGACCGCCAGCACGCGCTCTTCGGCGAAGGACAGTGGCAACGGCTGGCTGCGATCCCCGGGAGTGATTGGCGGCAGGGCGTTGCCTTCGGCTTGCGTCAACACCCCCGCCATGGCCGCGAGGCTGGGCTGGGCGAACAGGTCCGCCAGGCTCAGCTCCGCCCCCAGCTGTGCGCGCACCTGCGACACCAGGCGCACCGCCAGCAACGAATGGCCGCCCAAGGCGAAGAAGTTGTCGTGACGACCGACTTTCTCCACTCCCAGCAAGCCTTGCCAGATCCTCCCCAGGGTTTCCTCGATCGCCCCTTGCGGCGCTTCGTACTGCTCACGCGCATACGCTTCGTCGTCCGGCGCCGGCAAGGCACGGCGATCGAGCTTGCCATTGGGCGTCAGCGGCAGCGACGCCATCTGCACGAGGGCCGCAGGCACCATGTACTCAGGCAACTTCTCCGATACATGCCTCCGCAGCGCCGACGCCAACGACCGTGGCTGTACGGGAATCGCATTGTCAGCAAACAGCCGTTGATAAAAAGGTGTGGCCTGATACTCGGAACTGCGATGCGGCAGAGCCTGTCGGAAGTGGAACTTGCGTCCGTCGGCATAATGGATCACGCTGTCCACATTAAAATCTGGATTCAAGCCGTTTACCGTTAGTCGCCGTGAGATCGTTGCGGTGATCTTGTCACCAGCTGAAACGGCAACACCGTCATCCAATACCGGCAAGTAGACTGGCAGCCAGCTTCCCTGATCCTCATAGGTGTCGAGTATGTTCTCCGCATCGACATAGAGCATCATCCAGATCATGAATCCAGTGAAGCTGCCTGACTTGGTAATCTCCAGGCTGATCGAATGGTCGAATTCGGGTGCGATCGTGGTGGTGTAATCCAAATCCTCGAACACATCGGCAGTGCTCAGCAACGCAGTGGTTGGCAAGCTCTTGATGCAGACACGAAGGTCAAAGGGACCGCCTGTCTCTTCAAAAATCCGTTCCACATAATGCGCAGCCGTTTCGTCGAAGACGTAATCAAACAGATCGGACGTAAGTGATACCGCCGCGATCTTAGTCAAGCTACGCTCAGGAATCATACAACGGGGGTTCTTGAGGAAGCGACGCGCGTTGTTGATGATGACGGCGGAACCTTCGCTGCCTGCGATGTTACCGATAATCTCAGAAATGCAGTAATCCACTGGCTCGGGTAACTCGATCTGAGTAGCGTCGCCGTGGATCAGGATAATGCGATCTTCCAAGCCCAATTGTTGTATCTTTTCGCAGGCAGTCTTGTAGCTTTTTTCCAGCAGTTCGATCGCGTAGACCCTGCGCGCTCCTGCCTCGATCGCCATGCGTGCCAACACGGCCTGCGGTCCCGGACCAATCTCGACGACAGTAGCACCGGCAAGATGACGAGCGAACGCGTTGGCGTAGCAGCGATTCCTGCTCTCATGATTGGCCATCGCGTGGTACAGCAATTCGTCATAGACGAAGAATTCGGAGACCGAAGGCCAGAGTTCAACTCTGGCCTGAGTACTGACATAGGCCACCAAACGCCGGTCACCGGGAACGTCCTCGCGCACAACTGCTACAGCATCCTTGACCTGAGGGTGTTCGCGCAGACGCGCTTCGATCTCTCCCAGCTCGATGCGGAAGCCGCGCACCTTCACCTGGAAATCATTCCGTCCCAGGTACTCGATGTTCCCGTCCGCAAGCCACCGCCCCAGGTCCCCGGTCTTGTACATCCGCGCCTGCGGATCTGAGCTGAACGGATCTTTTACAAACCGCTCCGCCGTCAGCTCCGCGCGGTTCAGATACCCACGCGCCACTCCCGCTCCGCCGATGTAGATCTCCCCCGCCACTCCCACCGGCACAGGCTCCAGCCATCCATCCAGGATGTAGATCTGTGTGTTCCGGATCGGCCGGCCGATCGGCAGCCGTGCGTGCTGTTTGTTCTCATATAAATAGGTGGTCGCACATACTGTACATTCGGTCGGACCATATGCGTTAATGAAATGCCGCCCCTGCGACCACTGTTCGGCTAATGCCGGAGGGCAGAGCTCTCCGGCAACAATCAGGACATCAAGAGCATCCAGGCGCACTTGCGACCGCAATGAAGGCAGCGCAGTTGGGGGCAGTGTCACATGGCTGATCCGATGATTTTGTAAGAGCGAAACCAGTGGCTCGCCCGGCATCAAGTTGTCATAGGAGGCGAGGTAAAGCGTGGCGCCTTTGCAGAGCGCAATCATTACTTCAGATACGCACGCATCAAAGCTGAACGAAGCAAATTGCAATACTCGACTGTCCGGCTTAATTCCGAAAAGTTCAATTTGCGCCAATGCCAAATTGATTAGGCCGCGGTGTTCGACCATCACCCCTTTGGGCTGGCCGGTAGAACCGGAAGTGTAGATGACATAGGCCAGATGCCTCGCGGTCACACCAACACGACCGCACTCTGGGTTGCTATCCGGTTGCTTCACCCAGCAAGTCGCCTCCTCCTCCAGCGCGAGAACCGCTAAGCCATCGCTCTGGCTCGGCAGCATTTCTTTCAGATGTGCTTGCGTGATCAGTACTCGCGGCTGGCTATCCTCGAGCATGTAGGCCAACCGCTCCGCTGGATAGGCCGGGTCCAACGGCACATAGGCACCGCCGGCCTTGAGCACAGCAAGAAGCCCCACGATCATCTCGAAGCCGCGCTCCACACAGATGGCCACGCGATCGTCCGGCCTCACGCCCAGTTCTCTGAGATAGTGCGCCAACTGGTTGGCGCGACGGTTCAGCTCCCCATAGTGGAGCTCTTCGCCTTCAAACACCACCGCAACCGCCTCCGGCGTCTTCACTGCCTGTTCTTCAAACAGCTCATGCACGCACTTGTCGGCTGGATAGGCTGTCTCGGTCGCGTTCCACTCAAACAGCACCTGCCCTCGCTCAGCAGGCGGAAGCACGTCCAGAGTGCGTACCGGCTGATCGGGGTTCTGTTCCAGTGCCTCCGCCAGTTGCTGCAAGGACCGGTGCACATAGCCGCATAAACGCGCCGGATCGACGATGCCACTCGCCTGCAGCTGCAGTTCGAAGCCTTCACTCGAGTCCTCGACCGACAATTGAATCGGATAGCTTCCGCCATCCTGCGCGTTGAGGAACTCAATGCCGAATTCGTCCCGCAGCGAATCCGCTTCCGAAGCCATGGCCTCCGCACGATGCCGGTAATTCAGGAGCGCGTAAAAAAGCGGCGCCGGCGCCGGAACTCCGCTGCAACGCTGCGCCAAAGTGAGAGACGCCTGTTCATGGGCCAGCAGGGCTGACAGCAGCGTGTTAGTTTCACGGACGCTCGCCCGGACACCGTCCTCGCCGATGTGGATGCGAATGGGCAGCGTGTTGATGAACATCCCCAGCGCCCGGTCAGCACCCGCGCCTCCTTGCATGCGCCCTAACAACACCGTGCCGAACACAACATCATCTCGCCCAGAAGTCTTCGCTAGAACCTGCGCCCATACCAAGTGGAATAGGCTGGCCACGCTCACGCCCAGGCTTCGGGCCTGACTCCGTAACGATTGGGCTAACGGCTGCTCGATAAACTGCCGAACCGTCTTGATCTCTCTGCTGTCGTTGTTTGACGCGGCAGTTCCGAACGGAATAGTCGCCTCGTCCACGTCGCCCAGCATGCGGCGAAAGAACGCTTCCTGCTCTTCCAGGCGGCTTCCCAGTCGACACTGCGCCACGAGATTCCTATACGGCCATGCCGGCGGCAGAGCGGCTGCTTCTCCCCGCAGATGCGCCCGCACTTCTTCCTGCACTATATTCAGCGCAGCGCGATCCGTGATCAGGTGGTGGAACAGCAGCAGCACAATCCAGCGCTGATGCTCTTCATCGCGCGCGACACAGGCTCGCAGCAACGGGGCCTTCGTCAGGTCCAGCCGGTATCGACGCGAGTCGAAACGCTCTTGCAAGTGTTGACTAACATCAGTGGCCGTCTCCGGGAAGCCGATTTCCTCTACCGTCATTGGCGCCGAACGTAAAACCACCTGCAGCGGCTCACGCAGCCCTTCCCACAACACCGCCGTACGCAGGATGTCGTGCCGCGCAATGACCCTCTGCAAGACCGAAAGAAAAGCATCGAGCTGTTCCCGCTCCTTGATCGCCAGCATTGTGTTCAGCAGATAAGGATCGCCTTCCCTGCTCGCCACATGATGGAACAACACGCCCTCTTGCAAGGTAGCCAGTGGGTAAATATCCTGGATGTTCGCAGCGCCGCCCGGAATGCGTTTGACAATGCTGTCGATCTCCTCAGCCGTTAAGGGGACCAGCGGCAACATTTCCGGGGTAATCGCCTCACAACCAGAAGCGGGGATGCCATTGGGCGGAACAGACTCAATCAAGCCTTTGCCGACAGCTTCGGCCAGAGCCGATAGCGTCGGCTGTCCAAACAGCACGGAAATCTCGGCGTGCAGAGCAGCCTTCCGCATGCGCTCTGCCACCCTCACCGCGTGCAAGGAGCTTCCGCCAATGGCAAAGAAGTTGTCGCGGCGGCCGATGCCCTCTACGGGTAGCTTCAGCACCTCGGCCCAGATCGCGGCAATGCGCTGCTCAATTTCTCCTTGCGGCGCTTCATACCCCGGCTGATCGAGCAAAGCATCTGATTGCGGCTCCGGCAGCCCCTGCCGGTCCAGCTTCCCGTTCGGGAGCACTGGCAGCTTGTCCAACCTCACATACGCTGCTGGCACCAGGTACCCCGGCAGCCGTTCCCGCAGCCACCGATACAGATCGTTGTGCGTCAGCTGCGAGCCGGAGGCCGGCACATAGTAGGCCACCAGCCGCGCCTCTTCGCTCCCGCCGTCCTGCCCCTGCACAGCGCCTCGCTCCACCTCCGGATGCTCAGCCAGCACCTGCTCCACGTGCCCCACATCCACCCGCTGCCCGCGGATCTTCACCTGCAAATCTGTTCGCCCCAGGTACTGCAGCCGCCCGTCACTCAGCCACCGCACCAGGTCCCCGGCTACGCCCACCGGCACCGGCTGCTGTTGCTCATCCAACACCTGCACCCGCAAGTTGGCAATCGGCCGTCCTATCGGCACACTCCCGCCGGCGCTGTCCTGTTCGCCCGGCACACAATAGGTGATGTCATTCAGCTCCGTGCAGCCGTAGTTGTTGTACAGCTTCGCTCCCGGCAGCAGCCGCTCAAACCGCTGCCGCAACGCCTGGGTCAGCGGCTCGCCCGCCGTCACCACATGCCGCAAGCTCTTCAGCCGATCGGCATATTCCAGGAGCGCGCTCAGATGGCTCGGCACCAGGTTCAGCCGCGTCACCCCATGCTGTTCCAGCATCACCGCAAACCTCGGCGTGTCCCGCACCACCAGATCCGACGCGATCACCTGCGGCACTCCCAGCAGCAGCCCGGCGAGCAACTCCTTCAGCGACACCACGAATGTCGTCGCCGTCTTCTGTGCCACTACCTCGTCCGCTTCAAACGGCATCTGCGCCCACACCGCTTGCAGGCAGTTGAGCACTTGCCCGTGCTCGACACACACCCCTTTCGGCTCGCCCGTCGTTCCTGACGTGTAGGCAACATAGGCCAGATCCTCCGCCCGCGCTGCCGGACCAGCCTTCCACTCGGCCGCCAACGGCCGGCTCCACAACGCTTCCTCCAGCTGCAGCATCTGCGCTCCGACCGGCATCGGCGCCCTATCGAACCCACTTTGCACCACCACTACTGCTGGCTGTGCATGCTCGATAATGCGCTGCGCATAGGCTTCCGGATACGAGGCATCCACCGGCACATACACCCCGCCGGCTTTCCACACTGCCAGCAGCGCTGTCAGGAACCCCGTACTGCGCGGCAGGTACAAGGCCACTCGCACCTCCGGCCCTACCCCCTGCTCCTGCAGCACCTGCGCCAGCTGCTCCGAGCGCCGGTCGAGCTCCGTATACGTCAGCTCCCCGTGCTCATCACGGCATGCCACCGCGCCCGGTGTCCGCTCCAACTGCCGTGCGAACAGCTCCGTTACGCTGGTTTCTTCGAACTCCCGCGCCGTCTCGTTCCATTGCGCCATCTGCTCCTGTTCGGCGCCAGTCAGCGCAATCAACTGAGCCAAGGAAGATTCGGGCGTTTTTACCAGTCGCCGCAGCAACTCCTCCGATTGCAGTAACAACTCTTCCACCCGCTGCGCACTGAAGCGTGCCGTATCGAACTCGGCCACCACGGATAAATCACCGGCGCCGCCGAAATACTGAAGGTCGAGATCGCATTTGGCATTGCGCAGATGCTCGGTTTCAGGTAACGTTCGCGCGTGAAGCCCATGGGCCCACTGCTCAAGTTCGGTTTGCGGATAATTCTGGTGGCGGATCATAACCGGCAGCAGAGCAAATCCATCGTCTCCACGCATCTCCGGTACGGCCGCTAACAGGTGCTCAAACGGCAGCGCCTGATGAGCGAAGGCGTCAAGAAGCGTCTGCCTGACCTGAGCCAACAACTCCTCACCTGTCGCATTCCCGGCAAGATTGAAGCGCAATGGCAGGATATTGATAAAAAATCCGATCAGCGGTTCCAGCGCCAGCTGTTCACGGCCGGCTACAGTGGTTCCGACCAACACATCACTCTGCCGCGTTAGCCGGTAAATGAGCAGGGCCAGGCCGCCGAGCAGCGTCATAAACAGACTGGATTTCCGCTTGCTGCTGAACTCGGCTAAAGCAGTTGCAAGGTCAGTCGGCAACGCGCGCGTGATTTTGTCCGCGCTCCCCGGCCGGCTCTGGCGCGACGATGCGACCGATATGAGATCAGGCAGGCCTGAATATCCCGCCAGCTGGGATGTCCAATATGACAGGTCCCGGCTGAGATCCTGGCTACGCTGCCAGATGGCGTAGTCCGCATACTGGATCGCGAGGGGTGGCAGCGGGTCTGGCCGGCCCTCGCGGAAAGCCGCGTACAGGGTGCTCAGTTCGTTGACCAGCACGCCCAGCGACCAGCCGTCGGAGACGATATGGTGCATGGTGATGCACAGCGCATGCTCCTCTTCCGCTAGCCGGAGCAGCCGGCCGCGGATCAGCGGACCGTGTTCCAGATCGAAAGAGTCTGTGGCCTCCAGGGCAGTCAGCCGACCAAGCTCCGCCTCGGCATCGCCATGCTGGCGAAGATCGTGCTCGAGGAGGTGAAAATGACTCTCCTGGACAGATGCGATCTGCTGCACCGGCTGCCCGTCGACCAAGGCGAAGCGGGTGCGCAGCGCCTCATGCCGGGCCACGATCCGGTCCAGCGCCCGCCGAAGAGCCGCCTGATCCAGATCGCCCTGCAGACGCAGTCCCCCGGGAATGTGATACGCCGCGCTGACGCGCTCCAGTTGTGCCAGAAACCACAGCCGCTGCTGCGCAAAAGACAACGCCAGAGGACCGCTGCGCTCCGCTCGCCCGATAGGCGGCAGTGCAACGGATGCGGTGCCGGCCAGTTCTGCTGCCAGGTCAGCCAGCACCGGATGGGCAAACAGATCGCGCAGCGCCACTTCCGCGTTCATTACCTGGCGCAGCCGGTTGACCACCCGCACCGCCAGCAGGGAGTGTCCGCCGAGGGAGAAGAAGTTGTCGTGTCTGCCCACCCGCTCGAGCTGCAGCAGCTCAGCCCAGATGGCGGCCAGTTTCTCTTCCATCTCCCCCTGCGGCGCCGCATAGCCCCGCACCGCATAGGCATCGGTCTCCGGCGCAGGCAGCGCCTTGCGATCCAGCTTCCCGTTCGCCGTCAACGGCAGACTCTCGATCCGTACATACGCCGCCGGGACCATGTACTCCGGCAGGCTCACCGACAGATGCGCACGCAGTTGCTCGGCGCTCACCGCGCCGGCTCCTTGTCCTTCCCCCGTCTCGGCTGCGGTGTAATAAGCCACCAGACGCTTGTCGCCGGCCTCTGCCTCGCGCGCCAGCACCACGGCCTCGCGCACCCCAGGATGTCCCATCAGCCGCGACTCGATCTCCCCCAGCTCAATGCGGAAGCCGCGGATCTTTACCTGGAAATCGTTCCGCCCCAGAAACTCGATGTTCCCGTCTGGCAGCCACCGCCCCAGATCTCCCGTCCGGTACATCCGTGCTCCCGGCTCCTTGGTAAACGGATCACGGAGAAATCTCTCCTCGGTCAGCTCCGGCCGGTTCAGATAGCCTCGCGCCACACCCGCTCCGCCAATGTACAACTCACCTGCAACTCCTACCGGCACTGGCTGGCGGTGTGCATCCAAAATGTAAACCCGCACGTTCGCGATCGGCTTCCCGATCGGTACGCACTTTAGTTCTGAGAAATCAGCACATCTCCAAAAAGTAGAATCAATTGTTGCTTCAGTTGGCCCATATAGATTTACAAGGGTCCCCGCGGCAAATGACTGAACCCGTTCTATTAGTGAGCTACCGAGCGGCTCTCCTCCGCAGAAGAGGAGTCTACATCCGACAGAGGCTCTCTCCTGCACTTGGCTCTGAATCATTGCCTGTAAGAGGCTGGGGACGAGCTGGATGATCGAAATGCGATTGCGCTCGATATACCGAAAGAGGTCTTCAGGGTTCTTGGCTATGGACGTTGCAGCTAAGAAAAGACGGGCCCCGATAGCAAGTGGAGTCCACAGTTCCCATCCTGCGGCATCAAAAGAGATCGGAGTGCGTTGTAGTACTGAATCATCAGAGGTGAAATTAAACGTTGCGCACTGCCATGATATGTGGTTGCACAATCCACGGTGCTCTACCATGACGCCCTTGGGGGTGCCGGTGGAACCTGAGGTGTAGATGACGTAGGCCAGATGTTCAGGGGTAGCGTCCGCATCAACGTTGGTCTCAGGCTTGTTCTGCCACTGTGAGATCTCTGCTGTCAGATCCAGGACAAGCACACTGTCCGTATGGCCTGTAAACAGACCCGCCAGGTGTTGCTGGGTGAGCAGAGCGACGGGCTGGGAGTCGTCCAGCATGAACTGCAGCCTGTCAACCGGATATGCCGGGTCGAGCGGAACATACGCGCCGCCCGCTTTGAGCACAGCAAGAAGCCCCACCATCATCTCGAAGCCGCGCTCCACACAGATGGCCACGCGGTCGTCCGGCCTTACGCCCAGTTCTCTGAGATAGTGCGCCAACTGGTTGGCACGACGGTTCAGCTCCCCATAGTGGAGCTCTTCGTCTTCAAACACCACCGCCACCGCCTCCGGCGTCTTCGCTGCCTGTTCTTCAAACAGCTCATGTACACACTTGTC
>DATBCB010000342.1:0-1548 GCA_036270675.1 Acidobacteriaceae bacterium
TCGAAGCCCATGCTGGTGCAGACGTCGGTGTAGATCGCATCCGCGCCGGCAACAGCAACCTGCGCATCTTCCATCAGGGTGAGCGAGCCGCCGATCTCGCCAAGAATCGCATTGGCTTTGGCGACAATCTCCGCCTTCGGGCCGTAGTTCTTCGGCGTGGCGACAACGCAGTTCGCGCCCAGCAGGGCAGCCGTCAGCATCAGCGAGTGGCAGACGTTGTTGCCATCGCCGACGTAGACGAACTTGAGGCCGCGCACGGTGCCGAAGCGCTCTTCGAGTGTCATAAAGTCGGCGAGTGCCTGGCAGGGATGCTCGAGATCGCTCAGCGCGTTGATGATCGGAACGGCAGCATACTGCGCCATCTCCGTGACGGTTTCGTGCGCGTACGTACGCAATACGATGGCATCGGTCCAGCGCTCAACATTACGGGCAATATCCCCAAGGGATTCACGCTCGCCCAGGGGCGACTGTGTCTGATCGACGAAGATCGCATTGCCGCCCAGCGTGTTAATGCCGGCCTCGAAGCTGAGGCGCGTACGCAGGGAGGCCTTCTCGAAGAACATGACCAATTGTTTGGCGTCGAGTGCGCGGCGGTAGTCGCCTGGGCGAGCCTTCACGGCATGCGCCAGCTTGAGCAGCGCGGCGACCTCGCCAGTCGAGAGGTCGGCGATGGAACAGAGATCATTGCCGGCCAGCGATTTTGCGGCCAGGGCAAAGGGACCCGTCGCGACATTGCGGCGAGGGGCGGCTTCCTTCAGCAGATAAGCGTTAGCGGCCAATTTGAGTGCCTCCGTGGGTAGCTCTACGTCCGGCGCCGGTCTCAGCAGGCGCGTGCTGGTGCAGAATGTCGTCGAGTGCAGCAATGGCAAGATCAACGTGCGACTTGCCGAGGATGTAGGGCGGTAGAAAACGCAGCACGGTTTCGCTGGTGCGGTTGATGAGGATACGGCGCTCCATCATGGCAGCGGCAACGGATTTGGCAGTATCGGCCGAGCGGAGCTCAAGCGCCAGCATCAAGCCGAGACCACGCGCGCCGGTGGCGATGGCAGAGTGCTGCGCAGCCAGGCGAGCGAGTTGCCCGCGGAAATAGCCGCCGACATCATCAATGTGCGCGAGCATCTCTTCGCGCTTCAGCGTATCGATCACCGCGATGGCGACGGCACATGCCAGCGGGCCACCGCCGAACGTGGTGCCATGCAGCCCGGGCTGCATCGCGCTCGCGACTTCTTCTGTGCAGAGCATCGCCCCCAGCGGAAGACCGCCAGCGAGAGGCTTGGCCAGCGTAGTGATGTCTGGCTGGACACTGTAGTGCTGATAGGCACACCACTTGCCAGTGCGTCCGAGGCCGGCCTGGATCTCGTCGACGATGAGCAGCGCACCGGTGGAGCACGTCAGATCTCGTGCTGCATCGATGAACTCCTGCGTGACAGGGCGGATGCCGCCTTCCCCTTGTATGGCTTCGAGGCAGATCGCGCAATATTCGTCGGAAAACGCCGTCTGCAATGCCGCAACATCGTTGAACGGAACAAATTCGACACCCGGCATCAC
>DATBCB010000343.1:0-3600 GCA_036270675.1 Acidobacteriaceae bacterium
GCTCGGGCAGCCGCTCGCGCAGGTGCCGCTGGTTCATGCGGCTCTCCTGCTGTTGCGCTGGCTCCGTCAGCCGCTGACGCAGCAGGAAATCTCCTGGCTGCTCCTCTCGAGCGCACTCGGTGCCGCGCAAGGCACAGAAGCGCGAGACGCGCTGGCCCACCTGGATGCGAAGCTGCGCAACGCCACCTGCGCGCCGCCGGAGATGACATTGGAAGCACTGCTGCGCTGGCCGCAAGGTGGCGCTCCAGCCGCTCATTCGCTGCATCACGATCTCGCGGCAATGCTCGCGGAACATCGCCGTGCCCCGCGCCGCGCCGCTGCGGGCGAATGGGTGCGCCGCATCGGCAACCTCTTGCGCGTGGCTCGCTGGGGCGAGCGGTCCGATGCCTCAAGCCTGCTGTTTCAGGCTCATCAGGCGTGGATCCGCCTGCTCGACAGCGTGGCCTCCCTCGATTTCGCGAATGAGTCTCTCACCTTCGATGAATTCCTCAACACGCTGGAACGCGCCGCACAGGAAGCCATCTTCGCGCCAGAGTCCGAGGACGCGCCCGTGCAGGTGATGGGTGTCTATGCCGCCTCCGGGCAATCCTTCGATGCTGTCTGGTTTCTCGGCGGCACCGACAGCGGCTGGCCTGCGTCCGGTAGACCGAATCCGTTGTTGCCCATCGCACTGCAGCGCGAGTTCGGCATGCCGCACACCTCCGTCGCGGACAACACAGCGCTCGCCCACCGCGCCATGGAGCGCATCGCCGAGAGCTGCGGCGAGGTCGTCTACTCGTATGCACAAGTCTCAGGTGATGCGATCGAGCGTCCTTCTCCGCTGGTGAGCAGTTTTGCGCCCGCAAACGCCGCGATTGCGGCCGAGAGACCGGGCACGATTCCGCTCGAGCCGATCGCGGATGAGAACTGGGTTCCGCTGAAGCACACGGGGGCCGCGCAAGGCGGACAATCGGCTCTGAAAGATCAGGCAAACTGCCCCTTCCAGGCATTCGTCCTTCGCCGGCTGGGTGTGCGCGAGCTTTCGATTGCGGGTCGCGGGCTTTCACCGGGCGACCGCGGAACGCTGATTCACAAAATATTGGAGCGCGTCTGGTCGCTGGATATTGGTGATCACGTTCATCTCACCAGCCACGCAGATCTGCTGAATGCAACAGCCGCAGGCACGCTCCAGCCGCTTGTCGCACAGCATACCGCCGCGGCAATCCGCTCCATGCACGCAGAACATGGAGACCGCTGGCAGCGCGCGTACTTAAAGGCCGAGGAGGAGCGGGCCATCGATCTCGTGATGGATTGGCTCGCGCTCGAGTCCACTCGCCAGCCCTTTCAGATCGTCGCGGTGGAAGAAAAGGCCACGATCCAGGTTGGCGACCTCTCGCTGCGCGTGCGCGCAGACCGGATCGACCAGGTGGCGGGCGGCGAATTGTTGATTGACTACAAAACCGGGGAGGTCTCCACCGCAAGCTGGGAAGGTCCACGGCCGGAGCAGCCCCAGTTGCCGCTCTACGCCGCCTTTGGTAACGCAAACAATCTCATTGGTGCAGTCTTCGCACAGGTCCGCCCATCGAAGATGGGCTTCAAGGGACGCGTTGGCGATGCGGCTGCAAATCTATCGGAGAGGCTGGATGCCAAACAGCTTGTTACGGAACCCTACACTGCCGAAGTGGTCGAGGAGTGGCGAGGCAATCTGCTGGCACTGGCGGAGAGTTTCGTGCGCGGCGAAGCGCAGGTCGATCCCCACGTGTACCCCAAAAGCTGCCTTTACTGCCCCCTCCACGGCGTCTGCCGTGTGGCGGAATCCCGCGGCTCCGCTGCGATAGAGGATTCCGGTGACGAAGAGGAAGCGCAATGATTCCGGGCACACAGCCTCTCGTCGCTGACGTGGCCGAACGAGCCCGAGCGCTCGATCCGACAGAGTCGTTCCTGGTACAGGCGCCCGCAGGTTCCGGAAAGACGGAGCTGCTCGCCCTTCGCTACCTCGCCCTGTTGCCCACCGTGGACGAGCCGGAGCAGGTGCTGGCCATCACCTTCACACGCAAGGCGACGGCGGAGATGCGCATGCGTGTTTTGGAAGCACTGGCATCGGCAGCACGCAGCGAAGACCCGGCAGCAAGTGAGCACGAGCGCGAAGTCCGCCGCCTGGCCCATGCAGCGCTCACTCATGCCGAGGCCCGTGGCTGGCAGCTCATCGAGCAGCCGCAACGGCTCAATATCCAAACCATCGATTCGCTCGCCCTCTCGATCGCGTATCAAACACCGTTGCTCTCGCAGCTTGGCGGCCCGCTCACACCCACGGAGGATGTAAAGCCGCTCTATGCCCTGGCAGCGGAACGCACGCTGGCGCATCTCGGCGATCCGGCAGAGCGGGAGCTCGCCGATGCGTTGGCGGAGATGCTGAAATTGCGCGACGCCAACCTCATGGATTGCGAAGCACTGATTGCCGGCATGCTTGCGCGGCGCGATCAGTGGCTCCTGGTGTTGCCCGTCATCCTGCGCAAGGAGCGGCCATGGGAGGAGTTGCGGGCAAAGCTCGAAGAACCCTTCCGCCGCGAGCACGAGACGGTGATCGAAAACCTCAGCCGCGAGTTCTCACGCACTCCTGGCGCCTTGGACGAACTGCTGACTCTCGCGAGCATCGCCTGTGACAACGGCCAGGACCAGCTACTCGCGACGCGCGACATGCGCGATACCGCAGAGCTCACGGATGTTCCGCACTGGCAGTGCCTGTGCCATCTGCTGCTCACGGCCAACGGTGACTGGCGCTCCAGCATTGATGCCCGAATGGGTTTCCCGGCAAAAACGCACCGTGAATCTGCATCGCGGCTCAAGGCAATCATTGCGCAGCTCTCCACAAATACTGCCCTGCTCGCGGAGCTCTGCAAGCTGCGCGAGCTGCCCCCCGCAGCCTACTCCGAAAAAGAGTGGCGCACTGTACGCAACATCTTTATCGTGCTGCGCCACGCCATCGCGCAGTTACGCGTCGTCTTCGCGGAGCAGGGGGTCATCGACTTTGCCGAGGCCGGCATCGCAGCGCACGCTGCGCTCCAGGATGCCGCCGTGTTGATGCGGCTGGATGAACGTGTGCGCCATCTGCTCGTGGATGAGTTTCAGGACACCTCGCGTCCTCACCTCGCGCTCCTGCAGGCTCTGCTCGAAGACTGGCAGCCGGGCGATGGCCGTACCTGCTTCTTCGTCGGCGACCCGATGCAATCCATCTATCTCTTCCGCGATGCGGAATCGCGATTGTTCCATCAGGTGCGCGAGCACGGCATGGAGATAGGCAATGCGTATCTTCCGCTGAAGACGCTGCAGCTCTCCACGAACTTCCGCTCCACTCCTGCGATCGTGAATCCGCTCAATGAAGTCTTCGAGTGGGTGCTCGGAGCGGACCCCGACGACGAAGTGCAATACGCCGCCTCCGTATCGAGCAAGACAGGTGCGGGACACGCCCCGGATGCCTTGCACCTGTACGTGCAGGCTTTCGAAAAAGACAGCCGCCCCCCCAATGAGCTGGACGCGGCCGAAGCGGATTCGATGACCGAGTTGATTCAGGCCCACAGGCCGGCGATCGAGCGGGCGCGGCGCGAGGGCGGCAAGTATCGA
>DATBCB010000344.1:0-5395 GCA_036270675.1 Acidobacteriaceae bacterium
GCGACCGCCGCACCATCGCGATCACCGAGCCGGTCACCGTCCAGCGCGATCACCAGGGCGTCCCCCACATCTCCGCCGCTTCCCTCGACGACCTGATCGCCGCGCAAGGCTATGTTGCAGCACAGGACCGTCTGTGGCAGATGGACATGATGCGACGTGTCGCTGCCGGCGAAATCGCGGAAGTCCTCGGCAGCAAATTCGTCGAGCATGACCGCGCCCAGCGCGTGCTCGAGTTCCGTCAAACCGCGGAGCGCCTCACCGCCAGCCTCTCGCCGCAGGATCGCCGGCTCTTCGAGGACTATGCCCGCGGCGTCAACGCCTACATCGGCGAAGCCGACGCGCTTCCCGCCGAGTTCCGTCTGCTCAGCTATCAGCCGCGCCGCTGGCAGCCGGTCGATTCGGTGCTCATCGTCCTCAGCATGGTGCAGACCCTCGATGAACAATGGCCCACCAAGCTCACCCGCGAAACCATCACGAAGAAGATCGGTCCCACGCTTGCCGCCGATCTCTATCCCACCGGATCGTGGCGCGACCATCCACCCACGCAGGCTGCGCCTGACCTGACCAAGCCGCCGACCGATGTGCCGCCTCCTCCGCCGGATGAAGACCAGTCCTTCCGCCCCATCGCGGACGATCTGCTGCGCCTGCGCGCGGCACTGCGTACGACAGTGGGTCTCGCCGATCCCTGCCGCGGATGCATCGCAGGCTCGAACGAATGGGTCCTCAGCGGCGCGCACACCGCCTCCGGCCGTCCTCTGCTCTCGAACGACATGCACCTCAACCACTCCGTGCCCGGCGTCTGGTACGAAATGGATCTGCGCGCGCCCAACTTCCATGCCGCCGGCGTCAGCCTTCCCGGCGTCCCCATGATCGTTGCCGGTCATAACGACCACATCGCCTGGGGCTACACCTCCCTCTACGGCGACACGCAGGACCTCTACGTTGAGCGCACCAACGCCCAGGGCGAATACTGGGACGGTGCCGCGTGGCGTCCCATGGATCGCGATCACGAAACCATTCACGTCCGCTTCGGCAAGGATCAGGAGTTCGATGTCCTGCGCACCAATCACGGCCCGGTCATTTCGCCGCTGGTGCCGCATGAGTCGCGCACCATCGCGCTGCGCTGGACGGTCTACGATCCGCAGTTCGCCGGCGGCATGCCCGTCTATGGGGTCAACACCGCCAGCAACTGGCAGGAGTTCGAGGCGGCAATGAGCCAGTGGTGGGCACCCACGCTCAACGTTGTCTATGCCGACGACCAGGGCCACATCGGCTATCAAGCGATCGGACACTTACCCCAGCGCCCCGGCGGCCTGATGGGTGTGCCCATCGCCGACCAGGCACACGAGTGGCAAGGCGTGCTTCCATTCGCGTCCCTCCCAGCCTCGCTCGATCCGCCGGGCGGTATCCTGGCCACCGCAAACTCGCGCATCACACCCGACGGCTATCCCACACCGCTCTCTCTCGAGTGGGCCTCACCGTACCGCAACGAGCGCATCTGGAAGTGGCTGGCGAGCCACGAGAAGATGACTCGCACTGATATGCTCCTGCTGCAGACGGACATCGACTCCGAGCTTGACCACGAGCTGGCGCAGCGCTTCGCCTATGCCATCGATCACGCGCACCATCCGTCTGCCCGCCTGCGTGCTGCGGCGGACATCCTTCGTTCCTGGGATGGTGTAATGCACACCAGCGAAGCCGCTCCCGCCATCATCAGCGCCGCGCGCGACGCGCTCTGGCCACTGCTCCTCCAACCCAAGCTCGGCCCGGACTGGAAGCTCTACGAATGGCCGGAGAGCGCCTATGTGGAGGAGCAGCTCGTCACCGGGACACCCCCGGCATGGCTGCCGAAAAAATACGCTACCTGGGACGATCTGCTCGCCGCCGCCGTCTCCCGCGGCCTCGATGACGACCACGCTCCCTTATCTCTCAAACGCTGGCGCTACGGCGACGTGCACAGCATCGCTCTGTCGCATCCGCTCTATGGCATGATTCCCTTCTTCGGCTGGACCGGCATCCCACCCCATCCGCAATCCGGCGGCACCACCACCGTGAAGCAGGTGGGCCGCAGCTTCGGCCCGTCGCAGCGCTTCACCACGGACTGGAGCGACGTCGATGGCTCTACCGAGAACATTGTCATGGGGCAGTCAGGCGACCCCGTCAGCCCCTACTATCGCGACCAGTGGCCAGCGTGGTACGGTGCCACCACCTTCGCGCTCCCCTACACGCCCGTCGCGGTGAGTCGAGCGGCAGAACACACGCTGCGGCTTACGCCGTGACCACCCGCTCTGGCACGTCGTTGAGAACCTGGCCATTGCCTTCCGTCGCCGCGCTTCTGCTCACCACACTCGCGGCCACCGGACTGCTGCTCATGCGCGGTCCCTCCTGCGGCCACGACTTCGACTTCCACCTCGTCTCCTGGCTCGAAGTCGCGCGCGCCTGGCACAGCGGACTCCTCTATCCGCATTGGGCAACCTCTCCGAACTTCGGCGCCGGCGAGCCGCGCTTCGTCTTCTACCCACCGGCGTCGTGGATGCTCGGTGCTGCGCTTGGCAGCATCGCCGGCTGGCACGCTACACCGTGGCTCTTCACTGCCATCTGCCTCTTCTGCGCGGGGCTCGCCATGCGCCGACTCGCCCGGACGTGGCTCACGCCCCGCGCCGCCACGGCCGCCGGCTGCCTCTACATCGTCAACCCCTACATGCTCTTCGTGGCCTACGAGCGCACCGCCTATGGCGAGTTGATGGCCGCCGTGCTCATCCCGCTGCTGCTCTGCTTCGCCGTGCGCCCGGTGCCTCCCGTCGCCGCGCTCGCTGCCATCATCGCCGGCATCTGGCTCATGAACGCACCCTCCGCTGTCATGGCCTGTTACGTACTGCTATGGATCGCGCTGCTGCGTCTTCTATCTGACCGCAGTTGGCGCGCGCCCTTGCGCCTCGCTGCCTCCACCGCAATCGGGCTCGCGCTCGCAGGCTTTTATCTGATCCCCGCCGCGTATCAAGAGCGCTGGGTCGAGATCGCGCGTGCCATCGGTCCTGATATGCGCTTCCAGGACAGCTTTCTCTTTCACCACACCGGCGAGCCATTCCACGATGCTGTCCTCAACACTGCATCGATCGTCGCGTGCATTTTGTTTGCCTTCGCCCTCGCGTCCATTGCGCTCTGGCGTGACACTCTGCGCAGCCGCCCGCTGCTCTGGCTCGCCTCGCTCGTCCCGCTGATCCTGTTGCTCCTCGTTCACCTCAGCGCGCCCCTGTGGCAGCATGCCCCGCAACTCGCCTACATGCAGTTTCCGTGGCGCTGGCTCCTCGTCCTCGCGCCGGTCACCACGTTGTTCGTCGCGGGCAGCATCGCGCAGCATGCGCGCACAACCTGGCTCATCGCCGCCGCAATCCTGTGCGCGGCATCGATCGTCGTCTGCACTCGCCCCTTCCATCAATACTGCGATCAGGAGGACAACGTCTCTGCCCAGGTCACGCTCATGCACGGCGGCGATGGCGAGGAGGGCACCGACGAATACACGCCACGCAACGATGACAATGCCGAAGTGGATCAGGACCTGCCACCGGTGCGTGTTCTCATCGATCCCGGCGCCGAAGAGCCGGACAGCGGCAAAGCGCAGAACCCCAAATATCAGCCTGACCCGAGCGCAGAACAACACGCAACCATAGCGGTGACAGAATGGTCGCCCGAGCATCGCGCCGTACTGCTGAACACGGCCGACCCCGGCTACGCTGTCTTTCGCCTTATGGACTATCCAGCCTGGACTGTCCGTCGCAATGGCGCCGATGTCACGCACCGGCCCCGACGCGACGATGGCCTACTCACCATCCCGGTCGGGCAAGGCCGCTCGCAAATCGACATTCGCTGGCGCATCACGCCGGATCTCTGGATCGGCCGTGGAGTATCGCTCTTCGGTCTCTGTGTCTTTGCGCTCGTCTGGTACCGCGAGCGGAACAGCGACGGCCTCCCTAGGCCGTAAGCTGCTCTTCGACTGCCGCATATGTCTTGCGGATTCCCTCCGCCAGCTTCGTCCTCGACCGCCAGCCCAGCGAGTGCATCCGCGAGACGTCCAGCAGCTTGCGCGGCGTACCGTCCGGCTTGGTCGTATCAAACCTCAGCTCCCCCCGAAAGCCCAGCACATGCGCCACCAGCTCCGCTAGCTCGCGAATCGTCACATCCTCACCCGTCCCGATGTTGATCAGCGGCGCGTGCTCATCGTTAATAAGCGGCCGAAATTCGCTATCCGGAAGCTGCATCAGGAATACACAGGCCTCTGCCAGGTCCTCGCTGTAGAGCAGCTCGCGCCGCGGCGTTCCCGTACCCCACACCTCAATGAAGTCCCGTCCCGCGGCCTTCGCCTCCACCACCTTGCGCATCAGCGCGGGCAGCACGTGCGAGGTTTTCAGATCGAAATTGTCATGCGGTCCGTAGAGATTCGTCGGCATCGCCGCGAGATACTGCGTGCCATATTGTCGGTTGTACGCCCAGCACATCTCGATCCCGGCAATCTTCGCAATTGCATACGGCTGGTTCGTCGGCTCCAGCGGCCCGGTCAGCAGATACTCCTCCCGGATCGGCTGCGGCGCCAGACGCGGGTAGATGCAGCTCGAACCTAGAAACAGCAGCCGCCGCACACCTGCCTGGCGGCTCGCCTCGATGACGGTCGTCTGCAGAATGAGATTGTCGCGAATGAAATCCGCGGGATACGTATTGTTTGCCAGAATGCCGCCCACTTTCGCCGCCGCCACAAAGACGTATTCCGGCCGCTCGGTTGCGAAGAAGGCCTCCACCGCCCGCACGTCCCGCAGGTCAAGCTCCGCGCGGGTGCGCAGCAACAACCGCGCAAAGCCCTTCTGCTTCAGGTAAGCCGTGATCGCAGAACCGACCAGCCCGCGATGTCCGGCAACAAAAATCCTGCTGTCGCGATTCATCGGCTCTCGCTCACTCGTTGTTGTAGCGAAATGCATTGAAGCCATGCTTATGCACCAGCGCATCGCGTTCCGCTTCTTTCAGATCTTCTGTCACCATCTCGGATACGAGGTCCGCAAAGCCGGTGCGCGGCTTCCACCCCAGTTCGCGGTGCGCCTTCGAAGCATCACCCAGCAGTGTATCCACCTCCGCGGGACGGAAGTAACGCGGGTCTACCGCCACAATCACACGGCCCTCCACATCGATACCATGCTCCTCCACACCTTCGCCCCGCCAGTGCAGCCGGATGCCCAGCGGCTCCGCCGCGCTCTCCACAAATTTCCGCACGCTGTATTGATGTCCAGTCGCAATCACGTAATCCTGCGGCTCGTCCCGCTGCAGCATCAGCCACATCATTTCGACATAGTCGCGCGCGTGGCCCCAGTCGCGCTTCGCGTCCAGGTTGCCCAGGTACAACTTGTCC
>DATBCB010000345.1:0-11148 GCA_036270675.1 Acidobacteriaceae bacterium
CACAAAGGCAAGCATCTTGTTGTCCGGCGACCAGCCATGAAAATAGCTGGGCGTCTCAGACACCATGAGCTTGATATTGCCGCCATCCGCGTCCGCCAGAAAGACCTGCGACCCCGCACTGCCGGTGGCCGTCGCGGAGAAGGCGAGCTTCTTCCCATCCGGAGAGATGGCCTTGTCGTTATTGCAGTCAAACTTGGCGGGTATGGGCAGCTCGTTGGGCTCCGCAGTGCCGCTTTTTCCGAGCGTGAATCTATAAATATGTCCGCCGGAGTTAGAGATCAGATACGTTCCATCAGGAGACCAATTGGGTGCCTCCCAGATCGAGTCCGCTGTGTACACCAGGTGCGAGGTGCCATCGTGCAGGTCGTAGATGAACAATCGGCTTCGCAGATGTTTGGCGGCTTCCTCAGAAGGCGCGGCTGTCGCTGGCGCCGTGGCCGTCTGCGCATGCAGTGCGGGCGCGAGAAGACAAAAAACAACGGCAGCCAATCCAAAACACGATCGATGTATCGAGAGAGGTTTCATCTATGTTGTGCTCCTGTTTGCGATCTCACGGCAGACGCTTTGCGGTAAAAGCGCTGTTTCACTACTGCACCTTAGCAGCCGCGTTCTCGAGGACAACGTTGGAGAACACAGCAGTATCCGGCTCGATAGGCAGGTGCGAGCAGAAACCCAGGCCAATATAAAAGGAATCGTCAAAGTGCAGATGGATGGGCGGACCCAGCTGGCTCATGGGCTCGCCCTTCAGGCTGACGAAGATCGCGATGGAATCTCCGTGCTTTTCAATGCCGATCCGCTTGGCCAGCACGCCCTCCAGGGTGCCTCCGAACCGGTATTGCATGTCCGTCATCATTGCGCCTCTCTTCGCACGCTGAGCAAGGTGGATCATGCCGCTGCCGTGCTCGCCGATCATGGCCTCCTGGGAATCGTCATCCAGATTCTGGCGAATGATCAGGACCACCTTTCGGTCGTCATAGCCCTTCGGATCTGGAAACGTTGCATCCGCCGCGAGCGAGGCATCTCCGTTCGACTTCTTCCAGATGTAACGGAACTCATCGCGTGAGTACCAGATGTTGTATCCGGCGGAGCGGATCGTGTACTGCTTGGCAGCGGGATCATACGTTCCGCTGCCCGGCACCAACGCGGCTCCAATATCCGATTGACCATCGAACACGCCGACTGGGGTGAGGAAGTTTTTGCTGGGGCGATGAAAATCTGCCGGCGGCGGCACCTGCTCATGCGTTGAAGAACCTGGCTCGGCCCACGCGGGAACGACCAATTTCGGCTTTGTCGGAGCTTGCGTCGTCTGCGAATCCAAGCGAGGCGGTGCGACGCACAGCAACAGGACGCACAGCAACAGAAAGTTCAGTGAGGGGAGCAGCGCATGTTTTGCCGACGAGGGACGGATGGAGAATGCCATCGCGAAGAACTTTAACAGAGTATGGGCGATGCGGCAGCGCATCCCACTTCATCATCAGGAGCATATTCGGCTATCGGTCCGAGCTCAAGTTGACGAACAGCCGACTACACGAACAAGTGATGCCCAAGAATTCGCGCACTACCTGCCAGTCAGCTTCTCAAGTTCTTCCGGGTATCGATCGCCTTCCGCCTTGATCTTTGAGGATGCTGCGTCGATCGTGCGCAGGTCGGCCGCCGTGAGTTCGATTCCAACCGCCCCGATGTTCTCTTCCCGACGCGAGAGTTTGGTCGTGCCCGGCCATATCCGCGTGGATGGAGTAGAGGCAACCGATAGTCCCGGCGCGGAGCTTTACCGCAGGTCCGCGCCGTGGAGCTGGTTTGGATATCTATCTTAGATATCCAGGTTCTTTACATCGAGCGCATTTTCTTCGATGAACTTGCGGCGTGCGTCGACGTCTTCACCCATCAGCGTGGTGAAGATCTCTTCCGTGGCGGCCAGGTCTTCGAGCCTGACGGAGAGCAGCGTGCGGCGGTCCGGGTCCATCGTCGTCTCCCACAATTGCGGAGCGGTCATCTCGCCCAGTCCCTTGTAGCGCTGGACCTGATAGTCGCGGCGGCCCTGCTCGATAACATATTCGAACAGATCGCGCGCGGTCTTCTTTTCGACCGGCTCTTGCGGATTGCGCGGCGCCTTGCGCGCGGCCTTGGCGCTTAGCGCTTCTCCGGTTTCGGTATCGGAGCCGTCCTGGCCCACGATCTCTTCGATGGTCTCCTCCGCGGCAGGCTTTCCCTTGGCTGCGTATTCGATGAGGAATGGCGGTGCCAGCTCGTCTTTGATCTGCGCGTGCTTCGCCATCATCTGGCGATATTCCGGCGCGGATGCCAGCGCCCAGTTCACCCTGCGCACCGCACCCTCCGCATCGGTGAAGGAAACAGACCATGTCTGGTGCTCTTCATCGAGTGCGGGGTCGGAGACTTCCTTGAATTGGTAGTTCTTCTTCATCGCGACGAGCGCTTTCTGCAACTGCGCCAGCTTGGCGGGCACCTTGCCGTCGGAGGATTCGAAATCTCCGCGGCGTATCAGCTCGAGCTTCGCCAGCAATGAGGTGACCTCTTCGTTGCGAATGCGCTTGTCCACCTTCTCGAAGAAAGCGAGATAGTCATTGAGCTGGCTCATGAACCGAGTGAGCGCTGCGCCCTCCAGATGCTTGTGCGCGCCCTCTGCGCCGTAACGGATCACCATGCCGTCCGAGGCGCGCTTGACCATCACCTTAACGAACTCGCGATCGTCCTTAATGTACTGTTCAAACTTGCCCTTCTTGATGCGATAGAGCGGCGGCTGCGCAATGTAGACGTGGCCGCGCCGAATCAGCTCCTGCATGTGGCGGAAGAAGAAGGTGAGCAGCAGGGTGCGGATGTGTGAGCCGTCCACGTCGGCGTCGGTCATCAGGATGACTTTGCCGTAGCGCAGCTTGGTGGGATCGAAGTCGTCCTTGCCAATGCCGCAGCCGAGCGCTGTGATCATGGCGCGAATTTCTTCATGGCCCAGCATCTTGTCATAGCGGGCCTTCTCCACGTTCAGGATCTTGCCCTTCAGCGGCAGGATGGCCTGGAACTTGCGGTCGCGCCCCTGGCGCGAGGTGCCGCCGGCGGACTCGCCCTCGACCAGGTAGAGCTCGCAACGGTCTGGGTCGCGCTCGGAGCAGTCGGAGAGCTTGCCGGGCAGGCCGCCGCCATCCAGCGCGCCCTTGCGCCGGGTCAGATCGCGTGCCTTGCGTGCCGCTTCACGCGCGCGAGAAGCTTCAATGGCCTTGTTGATGATGCGCTTGGCGATCGGCTGGTTCTGCTCAAGAAACATGCCGAGCTTTTCGTTCACAAACGCCTGCACCGTGCCCGCGATGTCAGAGTTCAGCTTGCCCTTGGTCTGCCCTTCAAACTGCGGCTGCGACAATTTCACGCTGATCACGGCCACCAGGCCTTCGCGCACATCGTCGCCGGTAAGGTTCTCTTTCACATCCTTGAACAGACCGAGCGACTGCCCCGCGCTGTTGATGGTGCGGGTCAACGCGGTGCGGAAGCCGGAAAGATGAGTGCCGCCATCCACGGTGTTGATGTTGTTGGCGAAGGAGAAGACGGTTTCGGAGTAGCCGTCGTTGTACTGCAGTGCGATGTCAATTTCGACACCGTCGCGCGGCGCCTCCATGTGGATCGGCTTATCGTGCAGCACCTGCTTGCCTTTGTTGATGTGCTTGATGAACTCGGCGATGCCGCCGGCATAGCGGAACTCGGCGCGCTTCGACTCGCCGGTCTTCGGATCGGTCACCCGCTCGTCGGTGAGCGTCATCGTCAGGCCCTTGTTCAGGAAGGCCAGCTCGCGCAGGCGCTGCGCCAGCGTGTCGTAATTGAATTCCGTGACGGTAAAGATCGACTTGTCGGGAAGGAAGTGGATCTTGGTGCCGCGGCGCTTGGTGTTTCCGGTCTGGCGCAGCGTGGAGATGGGCAGGCCCTTCGCGTACTCCTGCTCATAGGTGTGTTCACGCCAAATTTCGACGTCGAAGGCCTGGCTCAGTGCATTCACGCACGAGACACCGACACCGTGCAGACCGCCGGAGACTTTGTAGCTGGAGGAATCGAATTTGCCGCCCGCGTGCAGCTTGGTGAGCACAACCTGAACCGCCGGCATCTTCTCACCGCCGGGCAGCGTCATCTCGTCGATCGGGATACCGCGGCCGTCGTCGATCACCGTGATCGAGTTATCGAAGTGAATGATGGTGTCCACACGCGTGGCATGTCCGCCCAGCGCCTCGTCAACCGAGTTATCTACCACCTCGTAGACCAGGTGATGCAGTCCCATCTCGCCGGTACTACCGATGTACATCGCCGGACGCAGCCGCACCGCCTCCAGACCCTCGAGCACCTTGATGTTGCTTCCGGTGTAACTGCCGTTCTTCGTGGGTTTTGTTTCCTGTTCTTCGGGTGGGAGCACTGCAGCGGCGATCTCTTTAGTGGACATGAAACTCCGTCTTAGCACGGGACCGTCGCGCAAGGGTGGATCGGCCAACTAAGTAGCTGTATCCAAAAGACTTGAGCTAGCCCCGTGAGTAACTCTATTCTATCATGCACAAGGCTCTTCCGGGGGCCAGGGAAGGGGCTTCTTCGCAGTGCAAAATCAGCACTTTGCGGCAGATTTCCCGGGATGCACGCGGGATGCAGACGTGGCGTTACTTCGACCTGGCGGAGATCACCCGTTGGAGACCACAGTAATGCTCCATCGTTACTCGAAACCCGTGGCGTTACGTTGAGCTCCATGCTTGTCGCAGGCTATCTTCGGAGAAGCAGATGTTTTCTCCGTTTTCGCAATCCGTGATGTTCTGGCTGCGTAGTGTCGCCGTGCTGCAGACGGTGCTGCTGCTCACCGCCTATGCCTTCGCCCTGCGAAAGGACCGCATCTATCCGGCCATGCGTGGCTACCTGCTGGTGAATGCCATCGGCAGCATACTGGTATGCACGCTGCTCAGCTTTCCCGGCCCGCTCGCGGGCAGGGAGCTGACCGTTTATTACGCACTCTTCTGGCTGGCCTACGGGGCCTCGGGCGTGCTCACCTTCTTCACCGCGCAGCAGATCTTCCGCGACGCCTTGGAGCCGCTGCCCGGCCTGCGCCGGCTGGCGCTGGTGGCCTTCCGCTGGGTCGCTGTGGTCTCGGTCGCTGTCTCCGTAGTACCGGCAATTGTGCCCCTGTTCTTCCGCGCTCACTCGCTCGAAATCACCGCGCTGCAGGCGATGCGCTGCGTCAGCGTGCTGGAATTCTGCCTGGTTGCCTTCCTCCTGCTCTCCGCGCAGGCGCTGGGCATTTCCTGGCGCAGCCGGATTGTGGGTATCACGCTCGGCTTTGGCGTGCTCGCGGTTGTAGACACGGTCTGCTTCATGTTCCTGCTGCGGTCGCTCTCCCAGCTGCTGCCGTGGCTGCTGGTGCGAGAGGCGGGCAGCGCGCTCGCCGCATCGGTCTGGCTGGTCTATCTGCTGATGAAGGAGCCGAACCGCACAATTGTCCGGGCGAAGAACAGCACGCAGTTGCAGAAATGGAATGAGATCGCCGTCGCGCTGGGCAAGCCGGTTCCGCACCTTGCCCTGGGCCAGCCTGAGCCGTCGCCGTTCTTCCTGCAGGATGTGGAGCGCGTCGTAGACCGCGTGCTCAGCCGGAACGAAGTGGATCCGCCGGGCGCGCGCTAATACGGCGTCCCGATTTGATAAAGCACAAAGGCCAGGGCGGAAATGCCCTGGCCTTGCTGTCTCAGACGAGTTTGCTTTATGCGGTGGTCAGCTCCGCCGGTTCCTTCAATTCCGCCGGTTCAACGGAGACGAAGCGGCCGCTCTTGCCCTTGTCCACAAACTTGATCTTGCCGGTGACCTTGGCGAAAAGCGTGTCGTCGCTGCCGCGGCCGACATTCAGTCCGGGCTTGATGCGGGTTCCACGCTGCCGCACGATGATGGAGCCGCCGGATACAACTTCGCCGGCAAAGCGTTTGACGCCGAGCCGCTGAGCATTGGAATCGCGGCCATTCTTGGAACTGCCTAAACCTTTTTTGTGTGCCATCTCGTCCTCAGAACCTTTACCGGTCGCGCCGGCTGTTTGCAATGTTGCGAGGCGTCACTCGTGGTGGCCTTCGCAATTTCACTTCCCGGCGGTGTTTACTTTTCCGCCCGGTAGGTGGTGCCGTCGACTTCTATCTCGTTGATGCGCACCTGCGTGAAGGCCTGGCGGTGTCCTTGCAGCTTCTTGTACTGCTTCTTCCGCTTGTAGTGGAAGACCAGGATCTTTTCGCCGCGGCCGTCGCCCAGCACCGTCGCCGTCACCTTGGCGCTCTGCGGCTTGTTGAGGGCGCCCTCGGAGGTGGAGGCGGCCAGCACCTCGCTAAACTCGATCGTCTCGTGGGCCTCGGCTCCGGCCTTTTCGATGCGCAGAACATCCCCAGGCGCCACGCGATACTGCTTCCCACCAGTGCGGATCACCGCGTACATAAAACCTCCACAGCTCCACAAGTGGGAGCCGGAAACTCAAAGTCAGTTGGGCGCATACATGCTTTCGCTCACTCGCGCACTGTCCATCACCGGAAACCCGGTCAACGGAATCAGGGCTGCGACAGGGGCCTCTCCACGGTCTGAAACAGGACACAAAGAGGCGCAGGCAGGATCGCCGGAACTTATCTAGTCTAGCCGGAGACGCTTGCAGGGTCAACCGCGGGATGCCGCTTGTTGCGGGGTTCCGCGCTTTGGAAGAGGTAGACGCCGAGTATGGTGATCAACGGCTCCAATGGATGCCTGAAACGGGCATGCACAGTCACGAAATAGTAGACCGCCGGCAGGGTGAGGAAGGCGAACGCGAAGAGCCAGGCGCCATTCGCTCGCCGCCGCAGGGCCAGCAGCAGTCCCAGCAATCCGGCTGTGCTGAGAAAGCCATAATTCAGGCTGCGGAAGAAGCGGCTGGCGATGTTTCCGCTGGCGGCAGGCACGCCGAACCAGAAGAAATCCAGCCGCTTGAGCGTATTGCGCACGAAGAGCCAGGGGTCGGCCCGGATCGTCTGCCTGGCCAGCGCGCCACGCATCTGGGCATACCGGTACTCGCCGAGCGCGGTGTACAGGCGAAGCTGCTGCGGGTCCTTGGCGGGATGGTCGTACTCCATCAGTAGGCCGGTCGCGCCGGGGCCGTTACCCAGGCAGAGCTCCGCGCCGAAGTTCGCACGCAGCGGCACGAGGTGGTGGAAGACCTGCGTATTGCGCACGACCCAGGGCGCGAGGACGGCAAGGAGGATCATCGCGCTCAGCGCGGCGCCGGCCATGGCGCGGGGCAGAGCGCCGGATTGGCCAGTGAGAATCCAGATACCGGCGAAAGGCAGGAAAAGCACCAGAGCGGGGTTGGCAAGCGCAATTAAGCCCCAGATAAGCCCGAAGAGCACCCAATCGCGCATTGCGAAGCGCCCTGGCCGGTCGGGGGAGCGCTGGTGCATCCGCAGGGCGAGCGCGAAGGCGCAAGTGAAGAGCAGGGTGCTCAGGCTCGTCTCCCATACCCAGCGGACGGCGTACTGCATCGCTGCTGGATAGAGCGCCCACAGCCAAACGGCCCAGCGGCCAATGCTGGCGGCGCGATCAGGCCCTGAGGTTGCGAAAGAGCGGCGGGCGATGGCTGCAATGGGGAAGACCGTCAGCGCGCTGAAGAGCGAGTTCAGGGTGAGAAGGATCCAGGCGGAGGCCGCGGTATAAACGCCGGTGACCTTGAAAACAAAGGCCATCAGCAGCGGATAGAGCGGGGTGACCCAGGCGGTGGAGCCAGTGTGGCCGAGGAATGGATCGGCATAGCCGTGGCCGGTCACGAGTGCGCGGGCGATGCGGCCCATCTCCCAGCCGTACTCGAAATGGTCGGGGAAGGGGCGGATCCTGTAGGTATGGGCGAAGCTGAGATAGGCCACACGTATCAGGAAGGCTGCCCAGAAGGCGAATGCGGTGCGGTCGAAGGCGTTGCTGCGGCGGCGACGAGCCGGAATTTCCCTACATGAGGTCTCGATCATTGTGGGCCGTTACACACAGTATGCCGGTGCGCCGGGGAGGTCGGGATCATCGCCGCCATGTGATTGTCTGAAGGCAGCTTCTCGGATACACTAAAAGCTCGCGAAGCGGTCCGGACTGGCGTTTGCATGCCGCCGGAATCTGCAGGGCTTTCCCGCACGACATATCCGCTGCGTACAGGTTTCCAATCGAGTTCTGGAGTTGGTCATGGCACAGGTATGTGAGGTTTGCGGCAAAGGTCCGCAGTTCGGCAACAAGATCTCCCACGCGCACAACATCAGCCGGCGCCGCTGGAACGTGAACCTGCGTCCGGTGAAGGCGAAGGTCGGCGGAGGCAACAAGCGGATCCGGGTCTGCACCAGCTGCATCAAGGCCGGCAAGGTTGCCAAGGCTTAGCCCGTCCTCGAATCTTTGCGCAACAAAAAAAGCCCCGCCGCTGGCGGGGCTTTTTCGTGGCCGAAGTCGTGCTTACTTCGTTTCGGGTTCAAAGTTCAGCGCTGCCGAGTTGATGCAGTAGCGCAACCCCGTCGGTTTGGGACCGTCTGGGAAGACGTGCCCCAGGTGTGCGCCGCAGCGGGCGCAGGTCACCTCTACGCGCTCCATGCCGTGGCTGGTGTCGGTGTGGGTCTCGACGGCCGTCGAATTCACTGGAATAAAGAAGCTGGGCCAGCCGCTCCCGGATTCGAATTTGGTATCGCTCCGGAACAGTTCTGCATCGCAGGCGACGCAGCGGTAGATGCCATCCGCGTGATTGCGATAGAGCACGCCGGAAAAGGCCGGCTCGGTCCCCTTTTCACGGGTGATGTGGTATTGCTCGGGCGTCAGTTGCGCCCGCCACTCGGCGTCTGTCTTCTCCACCTTTGCCGCATGCGTGTCTACTTTTGTCTCGGCCATGGAATCCTCGCTCTCTGTTTTTAGTTAGATGGATGGCCCGGCGCTACAGGTGCGCGATGGCTTCGATTTCGACCAGCGCGTCCTTGGGCAGCCTCGCCACCTCGACGGTGGAGCGGGCGGGGGCAACGGCATCGCCGCTCGAAAAATAGCGGCCATAAACCTCGTTCATGGCAGCGAAGTCGCTCATGTTCTTAAGGAAAACGGTGGTTTTCACCACCTCAGCCAAGCTGGCCCCGGCAGCCGTCAACACCGCCTTCAGGTTTTCGATGACCCGCGTGGTCTGCTCGGTCACGCCACCAGCCACCAGCGCACCGCTTGCCGGATCGAGCGCGACCTGACCGGAGGTGTAGAGATAGTCGCCGATGCGGATTGCCTGCGAATAGGGGCCGATGGCGGCCGGCGCGTGTTCCGTTCTTACAGCAAGCTTCTTCATATACAGGTCCTCTAAAAGTGGAGTCAGGGGCTACGGATCAAGATCTGGGGAAAAGGGAAAAACCGCTTCGCGCCGCGGCGCCTTGTTCATCACTGGATTTCGGCAGCACAAGATCTTTTGCGACCGGCCACTGCCCAGTCTTGCCGATGCGATATTCCTTGAGCATGCGCAGGATGCGGGTGAGCCTTGCGATGCGGTTCGGCGGAAGCGTCAGGCGATCCGACAGGAATGCGTAATGCCGCAGGAAGTCTGCCGCAGCCCCGCGCGTCCGATCCACAGGCAGGCGATCCAGAGCGGCGACGATATCGATCAGGATGACGCGGTGCGCATCCATGAAGGACCAGTGCCGCCGGGCGAGCGCGTCGATAGTCCACGGTCGGGGCTCCGCCGGCTTTCGCAATCCCAATTGTTGCGACGTGTGCTGGCGATAATGCACCAGCGGCTCGGAAACGAAACAGACGCCGGAGAGAGCGGCGATCAGCATGGCGATCCATCCGTCGTGAATCCAATCGCCGATGATAGGGAAAAGAAGCGGCCGGTAATGGGAGCGAAATGTAACCGTCGCTCCGGTAATAAAGCGATGTTGTGCAAGCGGGGTATAGTTGCCGCGACTGATCTTCTTTTGCAGCTCCGGAGTGAACCTGAAATTCTGCCAGAGCGTGTTGCCGGTCGGACGGCCCTCATCATCGATGACGATGGCATCGGAGAAGACCAGGCCGCAGCCGGGGTTGGCCTGCAATGCGGATTCGCTTCGCTCCACCCGATTCGGCACCCAGACGTCATCCTGATCGCTGAGTACGATCAGATCGCCGCTGCAAAGGCAGATCGCCTGTTGAAAGTTGCGATTGGAGCCGAGATTTGTTTTGTTACGCACGATGCGCACGGGAAACGGCGCGCGCTCAGCGAAGGATTCTGCGATCGCAAGCGTTCGATCTTGCGATCCGTCATCGCACAGAACTAGCTCATCGGGCAGACGGGACTGGCTGAGAATGCTCGCGAGCTGCGTCTCCAGAAATCTTTCGCCGTTGTAAGTGCAAAGCGCGACGGAGATCCTTGTGGCATCGGTCTGGGGTGCGGGCAACGTCATCCATTCGCTCCGCCGATTGTGAGTGCCGGAACCCGCAGGAAAATGGCTTGCAGCATCTTCTCGAATCCTACGCGGCGATCGCTGCAAACGTGAAAACTCTGACGGCTCATGCGTAACAGGAAAAGGCGATAGCGGAGCTTGTCCATGAAGCTGCCGAAGCGCTTTACAAACAGGGTTTGCGCGGAGAGCACATTTCGTTGTCTCCACAGCGGGACCTCGTTCGGATTCGTGTGCGCCAATGGATGGGCGAGCACCGACTGCATGATGTAGGTATAGCAGCCCCGCGCGGCGAACATGTGGAAGACAGCATGGTCGAGGAAGTCGAGCCAGAAATCCGAAGGAAATCCGCCAATCGCATCCAGGGCGCGTACGCGCATCAGCGCGCCGGAGTTGTACGCCACGAGCCGATGCGCCTGGATGCCTGAAACGGAGAGGCTGACACCGTGGTCCCGATGCTCGAATTGCGAGCGCAACTGATCGAAGAGATGGTCTTCAGGAGAGTGGACCCTGCCATTCCAGGTAAGCTTGGGAACCACCGCGGCAACGGATTGCTCCAGCGAGAGCGATTCGGAGAGGGTGATAAGTTCCCGGAGATACGACTCGGTCAGTTCTGTGTCCTGATCGAGGAGCAGCAGCCATTCGTTGCGCTGTTCGAGTGCCTGACGCAATGCCAGGTTATATGCGGGAGCGAGGCCGCCGTTTTCCGGAGCTGCGTAATACGTCACATTCGCGGGCAGCGAAAGCGCTTTTGCCT
>DATBCB010000346.1:0-19596 GCA_036270675.1 Acidobacteriaceae bacterium
GGCCTGGTGCACTACTGCTCGCAACAGCGCGGCTTCCCCGGCACCCCGCTCGCCGACTACACCCAGGCCGATCTCGACCGCGAGTTCCTCACCGAGAAGACCTGCGCGCCCAACTGCACCGTCTCCTGCGTCCACCAGATCTCCTACATCGACCACTGGCGCGCCCCGCAGAACCGCACCACCAGCCCCAACGGCGACCACACCGATCACACCTCGGACTTGGTCAATATCGAGATGTAGCGCTGAGGCACCCTGCGCCCGGTGCGCGGATCAGAGTTGAACTATGGGAGTTGACGTCCCTGAATCATCCGTTCGCGAAACAAAAGCTGTCATCCTGAGCGCAGCCAAGAGCCTGCCCTGAGCTTGTCGAAGGGACCTGCAGTTGCTCGCATCGAAGCAGGTGGAAGTCAGCCAAAAAAACGATTCGGCCCGCTACACCAAGCTTCTTGGCAAGATGTTGCACCAAACTTGACATAAGTTACCGCCAGTTACTCAGTAGTTTGGTAAGTGTTACCGCATCATTGTTTTTATTTAGCCATCTCAAGGTATGTTGTGGACATGCGGTGATGTGATCGCTGCGCACTGGTGCTGAGTCTTTCGGGGGAGGGACTCAGCACCAAGGTGCTCCGGTTGCATCACCGCCGCATTTCATCTGTCGCATTGCTTTATTTTTCCCTGGGGGAGTCGAGATGAAGGCCATCGAGCTCGCGCACGCACTGGAACAGTCCCGAGCAATTCCCTTGGATCAGATCGTCTCCATCGCTTTGGACCACAAGCGCCAGCTTGCCTTCGTCCAGCTCCACACCGGCACCGAGGTCCAGCTCGAAGCCTCCGGCTTTGGCGATCTCATCCAGAAGCTCACCGAGCTCTACTCGGGCAGCTTCAACGCCTAGCGCCACCCGCTTCCCAAAACAATCCACCATCTGCAGAATCCCGCAAAAACTTACCGTTTCACCTGCTTGGCCTGACTAACCCAGCAGCGCAGCCTTCGCCCGCTTTCCCGCTCTAACCACGACCCGTCCCGGAACCTGAACCCGGGCATGTGTTCCCGACACCGCCTCACCATCCAGCCGCACCGCGCCCTGCTTCACCTTCCGCGTGGCATCCGCCGCAGATTCGGCCAGGCCAAGCCGGACCAGCAGCTTGTCCAGCCGGATGGCGCCACTCTCCGGCGTCCAGCCAGCATCGGCAGCCGCCACCGCGACCTCATCGAGGTCCTCCGGCGTCTCATCTCGCTGGAATTGCTTTGACCAGCTTTCATCGGAGCGCTCGGCCGCTTCGACCGAGTGAAAGCCGGCCACAATCGTCCGCGCCAGCCGCTTCTTCACATCCATCGGATGCTCGACGCCGCTCTCGACCGCGGCCTTCAGCGCCTCCACCTCGCTCTGCTTCAGGTCGGTCAGCAGCGTCCAGTAACTCCACATCAGGGTGTCGGAGATGGACATCAGCTTGCCGTACATCTCACTCGCCGACTCATGGATGCCGATGGCATTGTTCAGCGACTTCGACATCTTCTGCACGCCGTCGAGCCCCTCGATAATCGGCGTCATCAGCACGATCTGCGACGGCTGGCCGTAGTGCCGCTGCAGCTCGCGCCCGATCAGCAGGTTGAACCGCTGGTCCGTGCCGCCCAGCTCCACATCCGCCTTCAGCGCCACCGAGTCGTAGCCCTGCGACAGCGGGTACAGCATCTCGTGCATGGAGATCGGCTTCTCCTCCTGGAAGCGCTTGTGAAACTCCTCGCGCTCCAGCATCTGCGAGACGGTAAAGTGCGCCGCCAGCCGGATGATTCCCTCGAAGCCCAGCGTGCCCAGCCACTCGGAGTTGAAGCGCACTTCGGTCTTGTCGCGATCGAGGATGCGGAAGACCTGCTCGGTGTAGGTCCTGGCATTGGCGTCGATCTGTTCTCGCGTCAGCGGCTTGCGCGTGGCGGAACGGCCGGTCGGGTCGCCGATGAGCGAGGTAAAGTCGCCCACCAGGAAGATGACCTGATGGCCCAGGTCCTGGAAGTGCTTGAGCTTCCGCATCAGCACCGTATGGCCCAGGTGCAGGTCGGGCGCGGTCGGATCGAAACCGGCCTTCACGCGCAGTGGCCGGCCGGTCTTGCGCGACTCCTCCAAACGGTCACGCAGATCGGACACGCGGATGATCTCCGCCGCGCCCTTCTGGAGGTAGTCAAGCTGTTCGTCGACGGGAAGAAAGGCGACGGGAAGAAAGTTGTCGGGAGGTGTGCTGTCAGGCATGCGTGGAGACAGTATAAAGTTCTCGCCCGCAACCGCAGCGTTGCATACTCTCGGCATGGACAGTGAGAGCACACGCTCCTTCCTGCTGGGCCTCCCTCATGTCGAGGAGACGCTGCAGTGGGGCAACAACCTGGTCTTCTGGGTCGGCGATAAGGCGATCGGCGGCAAGATGTTTGTTGTCCTGAATCTCGATAAGGACAGCCATGGCGTGCTGTCCTTCGCAGCGGGACCGGAAGGCGCGGCCGAGTTGCTGGAGATCGACGGCATCTTTCCTGCTCCGTATCTTGCGCGCGCAGACTGGGTGGCGCTGGAGCGCTGGAACGCGCTGCGGACAAGCGAGCTGGAGGCACGGCTGCGTGCAGCGCGCTACATCGTCGAAGCAAAACTGCCCAGGCGCACACGGGATGTCCTCGCTATGCCCACGGCGGAGCGACGCAAGCTGATCGCCGCTCGCAAGAAAGAGCTGACAAAGCGCGGCAAGCAACGATAGGAGGCTGCGGGTTGCATGCAGCCGACACCTTCGGTAGCGTCCAGATATGCAATCAACGACCGTGGGGATGGCGCTTGACAACAAAGTCGCACTTATCACCGGCGGCTCACGCGGTATTGGGGCGGCGACAGTGCGGCTCTTCCGTCAGGCCGGCGCGCAGGTGGGGTTCAACTACCGGAACGCACGCGAGCGTGCGGAGACGCTGGCTGCCGAGTGCGGCGGCGCAGAGGGGTGCCGCGCCTTTTCCAGGGAGCTCGACTCGGCCGAAGCGGGCCGCGCACTGGTTGAGGAGACGGTCGCTGCCTTCAGCCGGATCGACTGTCTGATCGTGAACCACGGCATCTGGCCGCCGGATGATGCGCCGATCGCAATCATGGATGAGCGACAATGGCGCCGCACAATGGATGTGAATCTCGATAGCGTCTTCGGCCTGGTGCAGGCTGCAGTGGGTACCATGCAGCGGCAAGGCGCGTCCAACGGAGAGGCGCGGGGGCACATTGTGCTGGTAAGCTCGACGGCGGGCCAACGCGGCGAGGCCTTCCACGCCGATTACGCAGTGAGCAAGGGTGCGCTGATTTCGCTGACCAAGAGCCTCTCAAGCGAGTTGGCGCCACAGGGCATTTATGTGAACTGCGTAGCCCCCGGCTGGGTGGACACGGAGATGTCTGCGCCGGCGCTGGCGACGGAAGCTGGGCGCGCGAAGATCTTCGGCACCATTCCGCTGCGCCGAGTGGCACAGGTGGAGGAGATCGCGGCGCCGATCCTGTTCCTGTGCACGAGGTGGGCGGGATTCATCAGCGGCGAGGTGCTGAACGTGAACGGCGGCGCGGTGCTGGTGGGATGACGATACGGCGAGTGGGACTTCTCCTTATGTTGGCCGTATCGACCCTGCTCGGCGGTCTCAGCCTGCACGCGCAAGCGACCGGGGACGCGGAAACCAATGCCGAGCAGAAGAAGGTGAAAACTCTCCTGCAGCAGATGATCCAGGCGCTGGGCGGCGATGCGTGGCTGAACGCGCCGGGCTATGAGCTGATCGGGCGCACATCCAGCTTCTACCAGGGCAAGCCAACCGGTGCGATCACGGACTTCTTCGACTATCGACAGCCGCCTGATAAGGAGCGGGTGGAGTTGGGAAAGAAGCGGCAGGTATACGAAATATACATCGGCGACCAGGGATGGGAGATCACCTACAAGGGCAAGAGCGCGGTACCCAAAATCGAGATGGATGACTATCTGCGCCGCCGCGATCATTCCGTGGAAGCGGTGGCTCGCATCTGGATGAAGGACCCGGGAGCGCTCTACCTCTACGGCGGTCAGGAGCAGGTCGAGCGTCGCTTGGCGGACAAGATCACGATCCTCTCCTCCAACAACGACAGCCTGACGCTCGACCTGGATGCGAACTCACACCTTCCCGTCCGGCGCAGCTTCGAGTGGCGCGACCCCCTCTACAGTGACAAGAACATCGAGGGCGAGGAGTACGACGACTACCACAAGTTCAACGGCATCTCGACACCCTTCTCGACCACGCGTTATCACAATGGAGACATGACGAACCAGCGTTTCCTCTACAACGTCACTTATGGTGGCGCGATTCCGCCAGAGATGTTTGACGTCGACGCGGCGGTGCGTAAGCTAAAGAAGTAGGCTGGCGCAGCTATAATCGTCTTCCGTATGAGCCCGGACAGTACATCCACGGCAACTGTTCTCGACATAACCGAGATCATGCAGATTCTGCCGCACCGCTATCCCTTCCTGCTGATCGATCGGGTGGTCGAGCTGGTGCGCATGCAACGGATCGTGGCCATCAAGAACGTTACGATCAACGAGCCGTTCTTCCAGGGCCACTTTCCGACCTATCCGATCATGCCCGGCGTGCTGATGGTGGAAGCGATGGCGCAGGCCGGCGGCGCATTGCTGCTGACCGAGATCCCGGACCGCCATGACAAACTCGTGCTCTTTACCGGCATCGATCAGGCGAAGTTCCGCGCGCCGGTTGTGCCCGGCGACCAGGTGCGCATCGAGGTTGAGGTACTGAAGAAGAGAAGCCGCGGAGCCACCATGCGCGGCAACGCTTACGTGGACAGCAAACTGGTGTGCGAAGCGGAGATCAAGTGCCAGCTCGTGCCCCGTGTCGTGCGCAAGGCAGAGCCGCGGGAGACGCCGACGCTTGCCGGGGCCGCCGCGGAGTGAGCGTTCATGCAACTGCCCTGATAGAAACCGGGGCGATCGTTCCACAGTCTGCAGAGATCGGCCCGTACTGCACCGTGGGGGCGGATGTTGTGCTCGGTGAAAGATGCGAGCTGGTGTCCCATGTGGTGCTGGATGGGCGCACGAGGCTGGGCGCCGGGTGCCGCGTTTATAGTTTCGCCGCGGTGGGAGTTGCACCGCAGGACCTGAAGTACGCGGGCGAGCCGACGAGCGTGGAAATCGGCGAGCGCACGGTAATCCGCGAGTGCGTCACCATCTCTCGCGGAACCGCGGGCGGCGGAGGCACAACACGCGTGGGCAGCGACTGCCTGATCATGGCGTACGCGCACATCGGTCACGATTCGTCCATCGGCGACAACTGCATCCTCGCCAACGGAGCCACCCTGGCCGGACATGTGACCGTGGAGGATTGCGCAACAGTGGGTGCTCTGTGCCCCGTGCACCAGTACTGCCGCATCGGCCGGCATGCATATGTCGGCGGCGGCACCACCATCACTCAGGATGTGCTGCCCTATTCGCTGACATCGGCGAAGCGCGAGACGCGCTCCTATGGCCTGAATAAAGTCGGGCTGGAGCGGCGTGGCTTCACGCGGGAACAATTGCGCGCCCTGCAGCACGCCTACCGACTGCTGCTGGCATCGAAACGCAATACATCGCAGGCCCTCGATGCATTGCGCGCTGAAGCGGACACTTGCCAAGAGGTGCAATACCTGCTTCGCTTTGTCGAAACAAGCGAACGCGGAGTGCTGAAGTAGTTCCGCCATGGCAGCTCAGCCGCTCGGCCTGATCGCTGGCAACGGCCATTTCCCTTTCCTGCTACTGGATGCCGCACGAGCGCATGGCCGCCCGGTGGTGGTCGCGGCCATTCGCGAAGAGACCAACGCCGCGATGAACGTGCGCGCTGCCGATGATCCAGGCATTACGGTGTACTGGCTGTCACTCGGTGAGCTGTCGCGGCTGATCGAGACCTTTCAGCTCGAAGGGGTGACGCAAGCCGTGATGGCCGGTCAGGTGAAGCACAAGCAGATCTTTTCGAGCATCCGGCCAGACTGGCGACTGGCCAAGCTGCTCCTGAACCTGCGCACGCGCAACACGGACATGCTCCTGGGCGCTATTGCAAAGGTGCTCAGCGATGAGGGCATCGAGTTGATCTCGTCCACATCGTTCCTGACGCCGCTGCTGGTGCAGGCCGGCGTGCTCACCGCGCGAACGCCGAACGAGCAGGAGCGGAAAGACATCGCATATGGACGCGAGGTGGCGGCAGCAATCGCAGGCTACGACATCGGCCAGACGGTGGTGATCGCCGGGCAGGCGTGCGTCGCCGTGGAGGCGATGGAAGGCACCGACGCAACCATCGCGCGGGCCGGCGCGCTGATGCGAACGCTGGAAGCGGAAGCGTCCACGCTCGACCGCAGCCTCACCGTTGTGAAGATCGCAAAGCCGAACCAGGACATGCGCTTCGACGTTCCGGTCATCGGCGAGGCGACAATCACAGCGATGCGCGAGGCAGGCGCGACCTGCCTCGCGCTCGAAGCGGAACGCACGCTGATCTTCGATCGCGAGCGGGTCGTTGCCGCCGCGGACGCCGCCGTAATCGCGATCGTAGCCGCCTCGACCGCATAGGGCACTCGCTTGCGGGCAGCCAGCCAACGAATCTTCATCCAAATGTCACTTGTCTGCCGCTTGTACCCGAGGACCGCTGAAAATGCTCTAATGAAAACGTCCTCAGGAGGAGGCCTTTCGATGTCCACGTCACGTTTTGCAGTTCTGGCTGTGCTGGTGATCGCCGTCATCGCCGGTGCGTTCGCAGTGCGCAGCGCTCGCGCCGCCGACGATGCAGTGCCCGCGGTTGGACAGCATGCGCCGGAGTTTTCGCTGCCCTCGCAGGAGGGCACGCCTGTCAGTCTCACCCAATACCGCGGCAAGTGGGTGGTCCTGTACTTCTATCCCAAGGACATGACCTCCGGCTGCACGATGGAAGCGCACAAGTTCCAGGAAGATCTGCCCAAGTATCAGCGGGACAATGCAGTGATCCTGGGTGTCAGCGTGGATTCGGTCGCGAGCCACAAGACCTTCTGCACGAAAGATGGCTTGAGCTTCAAGTTACTCTCCGATGAGCAGAAGTCGACGGTTTCGAAGTACGGCTCGCTCGGCAACTACATGGGCATGAAGATCGCCAAACGGAATACATTCCTGATCGATCCGGAAGGAAATATCGTGAAGGTGTGGACCGGCGTGGATCCATCGAACCACAGCGCGGAGGTTCTGGCTGCCCTGGCGGACCTGGAAAAGAAGAACGGATAGGCTTTAGCGGCAGAGTGCAGACGCAAAAAAGCCCGGCAGGATGCCGGGCTCTTTTGCTTGCCTCGTACTACGGTTGCACTACTTCTTCTTTGTTGCCTTCTTAGCGGCCTTCTTGGTGGACTTCTTCTTTGCCGCTTTTTTGGTTGTTGCCTTCTTGCCGGCCTTCTTCGCCGACTTCTTCTTTGCTGCTTTCTTTGCTGCCAATTGAGTACCTCGCTTCGTGGATTTAGTGCTTGCACCCTTTTTACCGGCAGCCCTTTTGGCCGCCTTACCGCCGCTGCGGGCGCTGCTGCTTGTCTTCGCGGCAGATTTTGAACTCTTCTTTTTGGCTGCTTTCTTGGCGGGAGCCTTCTTGGCCGCCTTCTTTGCAGGAGCCTTCTTGGCTGCAGCCTTTTTGGTGGCCGCCTTCTTCTCAGATGTCGTCTTGGCAGGCGTGCTCACACGGGAGGTTGCGGGTGCACCTGCGGGCTCACCGTAGCCTTCATCGTCCTCGCCATCATCTTCGGAAGAGAGCGGGACACTGATCTCTTCATCTTCCTCGTCTTCGTCAATCTCTTCTTCCATCTCATCCGAGTAGTCTTTGCCCTCGGGCTCGTGTTCACCGTTGTCGTACGCTGCTAACAGCTTCCGTTCGTCCTGCATCTGTGCCTCCGGGATCTCTCTCTTCGTTGGCTTCGCTTGTGGCAGCGAGCGCAAATATCGACCACTCCACCTGCGGCGCGGATTATAGCAATAGCTTGCAACGGTCTGCTACTGAACGCAAGAGGGAAACGCTCACGCATGGCACGAATCGAATCAACCGATCGCATTTCGCATCTGCGATTGGCTGCGTTGCGACCATATTCAGTCGTTGCGCGGCTTCACCTTCGCTCTGGATGGGGATGATTGCTTGCCGTGCGCAGTACCGTGGGAGGCGCTGTTCGCTGCTCCACGACCGCGTCCCTTGCGTCCGCGTTTGCCCCTTGCAGACGCGGAAACATGCGCCGGCTCCGCCACAAACAGGGTTTGTCCAGTGCGGAGAGTGCTGGAGTGGAGATGATTCCAGCGACGTAACTGCTCCGTGGTGACATTGAAGCGGTCCGCAAGCGTTACGAGGGTATCTTCACTTTCCACGCGGTAGCGCGCGCTGCTGCGCTGCATGCCGGAGGCGGCCGGCGGCACGGTGGGGATGATCAGCGCGTCTTCGCCGGAGATGTCGGCAGTCGGTTCGATCTGATTCACGAAGGCGATCTCCGCGGCGGAGACGTGATACGTCTTCGCGAGGGATGCCAGAGTGTCGTCCGGCTGTACACGGTGGTAGCGCCAGGCTGTCCGCTTGTCCGCGGGAATCTCCGCGATGGCCTCCATGAAATCAGCCTTCGTGCCGGTTGGAAGATGCAAATCGTACGGCTCGTCGTGTGGAGTCATCATGCGCAAAAGGCTCGGATTGAGACCGACGATCTGCTGCACCGGCACATTGACGATGTCTGCAACCAAACGAAGGTCGATGGAGTCGCTTACCGTCACGGTATCGTCGACGACCGGCGGATCCGCACCGATATCCGTCAGCCCGTACTGCACAGGATTCTTTGCCATGACAGCCGCGGCAAGAATGATGGGGACGTAGTTCTTTGTCTCCTGCGGAAGGTTGTTGCGCTTGTAGAGCTCCCAAAAGTCGGCGTAACCGGTGCGCTGGACCGCTCGTTGTACATTGCCGGCACCCCAGTCGTAGGCCGCCATGGCCAGGTACCAGTCGCCAAACTGCTGGTAGTTCTTCTTGATCTCGCGCGCGTAGGCCCGGGTGGCTTTCTCCGGGTCAAAGCGCTCGTCCACCCATCCATTGCGCGCCAGCCCATAGGCACCGCGGAAAGGCATGAACTGCCACATTCCAGCTGCCCCGGAGCGCCCGTTGACGGCTTGCACCTGAAACCCCGATTCGGCTATGGCCTGGTAGATGAGATCGGCGGGAACACCTTCGTCACGGAGCGTGCGCTCGATGAGATCCTTGTAGCGTCCGGCACGGCGCAGCGAGCTGATGATGGTATTGCGGCCGGTACTGGTGTTGGAGAAGTAGCCGATGTAGCTGGTAACCGCGTCGTTGATGACGAGCGGCAGATCGGACTGGGTGGTCTTGAGTTCTGCCTCGGCGGCGGCGCGGATATTGGGATCGACGGGGAAGGTGACGTCATTAGCGACACCAACCGGAGTCTGTTCCATGGGCGCGGCGAAGCCGTTACCCTGCTTGAGCGCATCCATCTCGAGCGCGTTGACCGCGTCGACGATGTGCTCGAACTCGTCGCTGAGTGCGGGACTGGTCTTTAGGTCGAGGCCGCTGGAGAGCATGGTGTCCACAGCGTTGTCGAAATCATGCTTGGCTGCCACCAGGTCGCCGGCGTGGTAGTTGCGCATACCGCTTGCGTAGTCGTCCTGGGCGGCGGAGATCACCTGCTGTTCACGCGGGCTGGCCGGCGTGGCCGGCTGCTGCGGAGTGGGCACATTCCCGGAGACAGGTGATGGGACCTGCGTCTTCTTCTGCACGGCTGACCACGCACCCGCCGCAGTAGCATCGCCGCAGCAGGCAACAAGCAGGAGCGCCGCCTGAACAAGAGCGGCAGAAGGCTTTGAAACATCCATGCGGTTCAGACGTTATCCTCGCGCCATTGTAGAGCGCAGGGGTGCGGCGTGCCGATGATAAACTCAAGGTTCGAGCGGACTTCGGTACTGTTGCACATTCGCTCATCCCCGCGCGGCACATCTGGTACAACGACCCATTCGCAAACTACACACCCGTATTCATGGACACCAGGCACATACGTAATTTCGCGATCATCGCGCACATCGACCACGGCAAATCCACGCTCTCCGACCGGCTGCTGGAGCTGACCGGCTCCGTGAGCGCGCGCGAAATGCAGCACCAGGTGCTGGACGCCATGGACCTGGAACGCGAGCGCGGTATCACGATCAAGGCCCACGCCGTCCGCATGCTCTACAAGGCGAAGGATGGCGAGCTCTATCAGCTCAACCTGATCGATACACCCGGGCATGTGGACTTCTCCTACGAAGTCTCGCGTTCGCTGGCGTCGTGCGAAGGCGCGCTGCTGGTGGTCGACGCCACCCAGGGCGTCGAGGCACAGACGCTGGCCAACGCCTACCTTGCCATCAGCAATGGCCTGGATATGATCCCGGTGATCAACAAGATCGACCTGCCCAGCGCGGATGTGGTGCGCACGCAGGAGATGATCGAGAACACCGTCGGCATTGATGCTACCGATGCCATTCCCGTAAGCGCCAAGACAGGCGAGAACGTGGAAGCCATTCTCGAGGCCATCGTGCACCGTCTGCCGCCTCCGGCAGGCGATGCGGAGGCGCCGCTGCAGGCCCTTATCTTCGACTCCTGGTTCGATGCTTATCGCGGCGTGATCGTGCTGACGCGCGTGATGCAGGGCACCCTGCGCAAGGGCGCACGCATTCGCCTGATGTCGAATGGGCGTGTCTTCGATGTGGAGTCGATGGGCATCCTGACGCCGAAGCCGGTGGAAGTGACGGAACTGGCTGCGGGTGAGGTCGGATTCTTCGTAGCGACGATCAAGAATGTGGCGGACACCAAGATTGGCGACACCATTACGGAGGATGAGCGGCCCGCCCAGGAAGCTTTGCCGGGGTTTGAAGACATCAAGTCGATGGTCTTTGCGGGCCTTTACACGGTGGACTCGCACGAGCACACGCTGCTGCGCGAGGCGCTCGAGAAGCTGCGGCTCAACGACTCCTCCTTCTCCATGGAGCCGGAGAGTTCGGTCGCGCTCGGATTCGGCTTCCGCTGCGGCTTCCTGGGCCTGCTGCACATGGAGATCATCCAGGAGCGCCTGGAGCGCGAGTTTGATCTGGATCTGATCACCACGGCGCCGGGGGTGAGGTACAAGATCCGGCTGACGGACGCGAGCGAGATCGAAGTGGACAATCCCTCCCGCTGGCCCGACCCGAGCGAGATCGAAGAGGTCGAGGAGCCGGTGATCCGGGCCACCATCCTGACCAATGAGGAGTACGTGGGCGGCATCCTGAAGCTGGTGGAGGAGAAGCGGGGACGGCAGCAGAATTTCGAGTACGTGACGCCGACCAGGGTGATGCTGACTTACGAACTGCCGCTGAACGAGATCGTGCTGGACTTCTATGACCGGCTCAAATCGGTCTCCCGCGGTTACGCATCGCTCGACTACAGCCTCTCGGGGTCGTGGGTTTCACCGATGGTGAAGCTGGATATCCTGGTCTCCGGCGAGCCGGTGGATGCGCTCTCCATCATCGTCCATCGGGATTTCGCATACGAGCGCGGGAAGGCGCTGGTGTCGAAGATGCGCGAGCTGATCCCGCGGCAGCAGTTTGAAGTTGCGATCCAGGCAGCGATTGGATCCAAGATCGTGGCTCGGGAGACGGTCGCGGCGCTCCGGAAGAACGTGTTGGCCAAATGCTACGGAGGCGACATCAGCCGCAAGCGCAAGCTGCTGGAGAAGCAGAAGGAAGGCAAGAAGCGCATGAAGCGGATCGGGAAGGTGGACATACCACAAGAGGCCTTCCTGGCGGTGCTGAAAGTCGGGGAAGACGCGGGGAAATGAAGCTCCGGATTTCAACCGGCAAAACGATCTGTGGAAAGCTGCTGAATTCCCCCTTCCCTGTTTACTTCCTGTTCATACCTGCGCCTCTCTCACGTTTCGCTCCAATCGATTGGAAATAAGGTGGATAGAGCGTCTCACATTATTCGTTGTGGGGCATATTCGGTGCAGGCGGAGAAGTTGGCGCTGGAGCAGGGCGCGCAATCCACAGAATTTTCCACACTCGGCAGGTAACTTCGCAGCGGACGGATTGACATGCGGCGGGCTCCGGAAGTGCTGTTGGAAGCGCTCTTCGGAAGCCCGCCTGACGCCACTTAGTGCTGCGTCCTTGGTGCAGTCGTACGAGGTGTAGTCGTATGGGGAGTGGTGCCGGTGCGCGGTAGCGCGGCGGCAGCCGGCTGGGGCGGAACGCCCGACTGCTTGTTGTACGCCTGCAGGACGGCTTCAGAGATGTTGGTGGACTCGGCGGCCCACAGTATCGGCGACGACTGCTGCTGTTGCTGGGAGCCGGCATCCAGGACCAGCGTGTAGCCGTTCTGCTGGGCATACTGGGTCATGACCTGGGCAACTTTCTGCGCGATGCCACCGAACTTCTCGTTCATCTCGCCGGAGAAGTCATTGCGCGCATCTTCGACATTGCGCTGCAGTGTCTTTTCCTTCTCGTCGATGGTGCGCAGGCGAGTCTGTCGCTCGACGTCGCTCAGCTTGTCACCGGCGGTCTGCAGGTCCTTCTTCAGCGTGTCGACTTCATCGCTCTCCTGCTTGATCTGCTGCTGTTTGGGCTGGTACTTGGTGTTCAGTGCGCCGAAGGCGCGCTGGCCTTCATTGGTCTGGCCGACCACGGCCTCGAACTGGATGACCGCAATTTTGGTGGGGCCGGCGGGGGCGGCGGCGGGGGCGCCGGGGGCGGAGGGTGGCTCTGCTGCGGTCTGCGATGGGGCAGGAGCTTGGGCGAGCGCACTAACGCCCAGGGTGGACGCGAGCATGCAGACGAGTGACAAAGAACGCTTCATTTGACTAGAAAACTCCTTCAGTTCTTGTTGGGATCGATCCAGGCACGTGCGGCGCGCTGTCCTGTGCTTCTTCCCTTGCGCAATTCCGTTGCAGGCCACGCAGCGACCAAGTGGGCACAGGATGCGCACAAGAGACACGGACAGAGGACATCTCAGGAACTTGCGAACGATTATAGAGCAGGTTTTCGGTTGCAGGTACTCCCATGATGCCAGGATCACATCGCTGTCAGGCTCTGAAACTGGTCTGGTTCGGAGCGGCCCTCCGGATGAAATCGCTCCAATGATCGGGATCGGGATCTGGCTGCGCTGCGGCCAGTCTCTGGATGTCAGGGCGCGGGGAGGTAACGGTACCTACCCCTCCCCCACCCGTTGCGGGATGGTGGCTCGTAACTGCTTTAAATCGCGTTATTTAGCAGCCGTCGCGACGCTAAATTCGTCCAGCCAAAAGACTTAGTGGGCAAAATCATCATTCCATTGCGGTTAGGCTAGCCGGACTCCGCTGATTCGGCATCGCCATGATCGCCCTATTTCCAGGATACCGAATTGAGAGCTATATCACGCCACGAATTTGCTACCGATATGGATACAGTTCTGTTTTAGGACTGGCCGTCCGGGCAGGAGCGCCTGCGGCGCGTTCCGCTGGGTTCGCTTCCTTTGGTCGCTCACGTGTGTTTGTGGGCGGGCTGGCTGAATCCCATGTTCCAACGGAGGAACATGGAACACCCGGACTCAATGATTCGCTAGAAGGTGGTGCTGACGGCCAGGCGGAAGGTCTTGCGCGGCTCACGGAGCTGGAAGAGCGATCCGTAGAGCTGCTGGGACTGCGCGAAGCTGAAGTCGCCGGCGCCGCCTGCGGGGAACATGTCGCGGGTGATCAGGTTCTCGTCGCGCACCTGCTGCAACAGCCGCAGCGGATTGTAGGCGTAGTAAATGCGGAATGGCGCGCGAACGATGGGCAGCAGCACAGAGATCTCTGCGCCGGTGGACATACGCGGCACTGCGTTTGAGCCCTGGAGCGGCCGAATCTCCCTGCTGAAATTAACTCGCTGTCCGCCCTGGCAGGATCCATTGACGTAAACCGGGCAGCCATAGAGCGGCGCATTCAACTGAGCGATGGCGATCACGCTCTCCACCAGCTGCGACTGGCGGACGGCCACGGACATGCCGAAGTCGTCAAAGAATTTGAAGGTGACGGGGCCGCCGAGCGGAATGCGGTACTCGATGTTGCTGGTGAAGGAGGTGTCACCGCCCACCGAGACGATGCCGAAGGTGGGGATGGGAATGGTGATGCTGCCGAGCGTGGGGTTGGTGGGATCGCGCGGGACCAGCGTGCCATCCGGATTGGTGAGGATGAACTGCGTGCGCTGGGGGATAAACGCGTAGGGCGTTCCGGAGCGGATGTCGAAGCCACGCAGCTCTTGCTCACCGCCCTGATAGAAGCGCTGGAAGGGCGGCGCGACTTTGCCGCCGATGCCCTGGATGTATTGCGCCTGGAAGCGGAAGGCGAGAACGTTGCGGCCTTCCTTGTCCGGCTTCAGGCCATGCATGCCGTTGAAGTGGCGAAACTCGAAGATCGGATTGTAGTACTTGACGTTTCCGCCGAGGCCGGCGACCTGAAGCAGCGCACTGTAGGAGACGCCCTCATGCGGATTGTAGGGATTGCCAATCTTGTTGTAGGTGTACGAGAACGAAACCTGGCTGGAGTAGATGCCCTGGAGCGCGTTGTTTCCCTGGATACCGCTGCGGAAGGCGAGCGTATCGAAAAGCGCGGTCGATGCCGGACTGAAGGCGGTGATGGAGCTCTTCTGGAAGGAGTAGGTGAGGCCGACGCGATGGAAGCTGTGGCGGATGAGGTAGTTGGTCGATACCGTGAGGCCGGTGGAGGACTGGTTGTAGTTCTGCACCAGCGACTGCTGGGCCGCCGACAGGTTGCCGCCGCCGCTCGAGATCTGGAAGTTCTTCGCGGCGTTGTAGTCGTACTTGCTGGAAAAGAGCTGGAAGCCGAGCGAGATGGGCTTGTTGCGGAAGTAGGGCTCGGTGAATCCGAACGAGAGGTTGCGCTGCAGGTTGCCGATGTTGGCCTGCACGCTCAGTGTCTCGCCCAGTCCAAGGAAGTTGTTGGTCTGATAGTTGAGGCCGAGGAATGAACCGGAAAGGCCGCTGACGCCGCCATTCAGGCCGATGGAATTCTTGCCCTTCTCATGCACGCGCAGCAGGAGGGAGACGGTGTTGTCGGCCTGGTCCTGGGTCGCGGTGGAGTCCTGATCGACCTTGAGTGGATCGAAGTATTCGAGCTGATTGAGGCGGAGCAGAGACTGCTCCCACAGATTGCTGTTGTAGACCTGGCCTTCTTCGAGGAGCAGCTCGCGGCGGATGACGGGGTCGCGGGTGACGGTATTGCCGGTGAACTCGATGTGCGAGACATAGAAGGGCTTGCCTTCATCGATGTCGATGTCGAGGTAGAGCATCTTCTTCTTCTCGTCGAAGCGGGTGGTCGGGTTAGCGACGAAATTGATGTAGCCCAGGGTGCCGTAGGCCTTGCGCAGGTTGTCGAGACCTTTACCGATGGCGGTGTAGTTGAAGTAATCGCCATCCTTGATGGCGAACTGGGCGCGCAGGGCACGCACATTTCTGACCGCCGTGTTGCCGGTGAAGGTGATGCCGCCCAGGCGATAGCGATCGCCCTCATCCACCGGCAGCGTAATGTCGATGCGCTTGCCCTTCTTGGGCCGGAAGGTGAGCAGCGAAAGCCCGCCCTCATTGCGGATGTGGGTGGAGGGCTCGCCGACGATGGCTTTGAAGTAGCCATGATTCTGATAGGCGACCCGGACGCGCTCGGAGTCTTCTTCGAGCTTGCTGGCGTCGTAGGTCCGGGCGAAGAGGTTCTCCAGGAAGATCGAATGCGGTATGCCGATGGGCCGGAGGTTGCGCATGGCGGCGCGCAGGGTGCGGGAATTCAGATTCTTGTTGCCAGTGAAACGGATGTTGCCGACTTTGACCGTCGGGCCTTCCTTGATGTTGAAGGTCACCGCGACGGAGGCAGGCGGAATGGTCTTGATGTCAGGGGTGATGGTCGGGAATTGGTGGCCATGCTCGCCCAGCAGTAGTTTCAGGACCGCGATAGCGCGCGCGATGCGCGTGGGGTCGTACTGGCTCTCCACACTGAGCCCGACCTTCTCCTTCTTGAAGCGGTCGAGCACGTCGGATTGCGTGACGGAATTGAGGCCCTTGTAGTTGATCTCGCGGATGGTCGGCTTTTCCCGCACGAAGATGTCGAGAACTTCACCTTTGGGGGTGTCCTCCTTTTCGATGCGGACGTCTTCGAAGTAGCCGGTGTTCCAGAGCGAGTTGAAGTCGCGCTCGATGGTGGCGGGGTCGTAATTGTCGCCGACATGGGAGTAGAGACGGGCGAGGACTGTTTCCTTGGGGATGCGGCGGTTGCCGATGACCCGGATTTCGGAGATGACATTGCTGTTCTGCGCAAAAGCGGGCGCAGCGATGCAGAAGAGTATGGCCAGAGCACCCAACCACTGCAGCGACAGAGTTTGAAAGATCTTGGGACGAATCGTCTTGTCCTGCTGGATCTGGGAGCTCATGCTCCGCCAAATGACGGGAAAAATAGGCACACCCTCACTGCAACCAAAATCGAACTTTCCGCTCTTTCGTGCTGGAAAACCGATTCTATAGCAACCGGGGCGATGGCGACCAACGGGGCCGGCCAAACGCACCGCCGGAAGGCGCGAAGGGGAGCGTGAACATCGAGTAGAGATGCTCTGATCAAGCACGGGCGCCGAGGTCCAGAGTGTCGGGAAAACCAGATCTCTCCACTGCGCGGCTTTGCCGCTCCGGTCGAGATGACGATTGTGCGGGGAGGGCTTCGCCGCTCCGACCGAGATGACGATTGTGTGGGGATGGCTTTGCCCTCCGGTCGAGGTGACGACGGGATTGGATCAGAGTTTTCTCAACTCTCGAGCTCGGCATGGATGAGGAAACATTCGTCCGCGGGGCTCCAGCGGACGTCGAGCACGTTTGGCTTGCAGCAAACCTGGCAGTCTTCGACGTACTGCTGTCGGGTGCCGGCAGATTCATCGACGGTGGTCTCGTTCCATTCGCCACAACCGGCGCACTGGTATGCGGCTTCAGCCATGCTGTGGGATCGACGCCGCACCGATTCGTGTGACTTCGACCAACGTGGAGTAGAAGGTGGGGCCGCGGCCGATGTCGGTAAGGCGCTCGGAGGTGAGCGCGTTTACGTTGCTGCCGCCGGCGGAGAGCTTGTTCCAGTTGAGACGCGACGCGACGACCCCGGCGGCAACGCCGGCGTGGACCTGCGCGATCAGGCGGATACGTCCACGATCGTTGAAGACTTCTACGGTGTCGCCTTCCTGAATGCCACGGTGTGCCGCGTCGTCGGGATGGATTTCGAGGCGGCCGGTGTGGGCTCGTTCCATCTTCTGGTGCGTGGGGTGGTTCGCGAAGCTGGAGTTCATGTAGTTGTCGGCCTTGCGTCCTAGAAATTCGAGCGGGTAGGCGCGATTTTCGCCGTGACGCGATTCTTTGGGCGGTGTGAAGGACGGCAGCGGGTCCAGGCCTTCTGCGGCGAGCGCCGCGGAGTAGAGCTCGCCTTTGCCGGAGGGAGTACCGAAGCCGCCATCGGCAAAGGGCTGGAAGGGCGTGTCGGGCTCACCGGCCCAGCGGAGCCGGACACTGTGCTGCGCGCGAAGCTGGTCGAGGGTGATGCCGCCCATTTGCGGATGAGTTTCCTGCGGCGTGTCGGTAATGGACTGGGGGAGCGCCTGGGCCAGCATCTCCTGCTCGGTATCGCGGAAGCAGGCTTCGGGGAAGCCGATGCGCTGGCCGAGCTGGCCGAAGAGCCAGATGTTGGGGCGAGCCTCGCCGAGCGGGGCGATGGCCTGGTCGGAGAGCTGCACGTGATAGTGACCGTAGGCGCCCTGGATATCGGTGTGTTCGAGGAAGGTGGTCGCGGGGAGGACGATGTCGGCGTAGTCGGCCGTATCGGTCCAGAACTGCTCGTGCACGACGGTGAAGAGATCGGGCCGCGCCATGCCGCGGAGCACGGTGTTCTGGTTGGGCGCAATGGCGGCGGGGTTGGAGTTGTAGACGAAGAGCGCCTTGACCGGCGGGTTGTCGAGCTCGGTGAGCGCGTGGCCGAGGCGAGACATGTTGACGACGCGCGCGGCGCGGCCGAGCGGACTCAAGTACATCAGGTCGGGGCGCTCCAGGGTTTGCGAGTTAAAGCGGAAGGCGCCGCTGGTGGAGAGCTGCAGTCCACCGCCGAGGTGCTTCCATGCGCCGGTCACGAGCGGCAGCATGCAGACAGCGCGGGCCGCGGTGCCGCCGTTCTCGCTGCGCTGTATGCCGTAGTTGAGCCGGATGGCCGTGGGCTGCGTGGTGGCGTACTGCCGGGCGAGTGCGCGAATGCCATCGACGGTCATGCCGGTGGAGGCGGCGACGCGCTCCGGCGGATACTCCCTGGCGCGCTCGGCGAGCTCCTTCGCTCCGATGGTGTGCCGATCGAGATAGGCGCGGTCTTCGAGACCTTCGGCGAAGATGATGTGCATCATGCCGAGCGCGAGTGCGGCGTCCGTGCCGGGGTGGATGGCGATGTGCCAGTCGGCCAGCTTCGCGGTGCGGGTCTGGTAGGGATCGATGACGATGAGGCGGGCGCCGTTGCGGCGTGCCTCTTCGATCTGCGGCCAGAGATGGACGCTGTTGCCGTGAATGTTTGCGCCCCAGGCGATGATCAGGCGCGCGCGATGGAACTGCTCGGTGTCTGTGCCCAGCTTGCGGCCGTAGACGGAGAGGAAGGCGTCGCCGCCGGCGGTGGCGCAGATGGTGCGATCGAGCTGCGAGGCGCCGAGCCGGTGAAAGAAGCGGCGATCCATGGAGCCGTAGCCGAGCACGCCGATGGTGCCCGCATAGGAGTAGGGCAAGATCGATTCGGGGCCGTGCTCTTCGGCTATCGCAGCCAGCCGCTGCGCGATCTCGTCCAATGCCTCGTCCCAGGGGATGCGCTCGAAGCTCTGCATCTCCTGCCCCAGCGGCAGCGGCCCTTTGGCAAAACCGGCGCGGCGGCGCATGGGGTACAGCAGGCGGTCGGGCGAGTAGACGCGATCGAGATAGCGGGCGACCTTGGCGCAGAGAAAGCCGCGCGTGACGGGATGGCTGGGGTCACCGGCGACTTTCTGCGCGCGCCCATCGGCATCCACGCTGACCAGTACGGCGCAGGAGTCCGGGCAGTCATGCGAGCAGACGGCATGGACCACGCGCAGCGGAGATTCCGGTCGGGACATAGCACAATTGTATGCAGGCAGGCGCGGTAAAGCGCGGAAAAAGCATGAGTTTGGGACGGCTGGCGCAGGATCGCGTGCAAAGTTTTGGCAACCCGCGGCGTCTGCGATGATCTAAGTGAACGAGATCTGAGACGGATCTGAGAGAACGAATACAGAGAAAGCGAATACGAGAGTTCTGGAGAGCCACGAGCGGGTGAGTCGAAAGATTGCAATTGGGATTGTCTGCGCTGCGCTTGCCTGCGGCGGCGCGAGGTTGCGCGCGCAGGCGAATGCTTCGACTTCCTCTACTTCTTCAACGAGCACGAGCGACTCGACGACGACCGCGACCGGATCAACCACCGGGAGTACGACCGGTTCAAGCGGTGGGACAAGCAGTGGGAGTAGCTCAGCCTCATCGCTATCGACGACCACGACCGCCAGTCTGACCACTTCGTCTACGCA
>DATBCB010000347.1:0-1926 GCA_036270675.1 Acidobacteriaceae bacterium
ATACGCTGCTGGTTGCTGAGTTCGCCTTCGTCGCCTTCATCATCGTCCGTTTTGTCGTTCCCCTGGTCCGGCACAAAGAAGATCTCCCCATCGCCATCCCCGTCCTCGTCCTGCTCGCCGCCGGACTCATCAAGCTCTTCGCCTCGCATGACTCCATCAGCAGCCGCATCCAGCGCTGGCTCGATCGCAAGTTTTTCCGCGAAGCCTACGACGCCGAGCTGGTGCTGAGCGAACTCTCCGACCAGGCGCGCCGCTTCACCGAGGCCAAGCCCCTGGTCGACACCGTCAGCCGCCGCATCTCGGAGGTCCTGCACGTCTCCTCCATCGCCGTGTATCTGCGCCATGGCCGCAGCTTCGCCCTCGAGCACTGCATCGGCGTCAACGAAGACGTACCCAAACGATTTGAAGAGAGCTCCTCCACCGTTCGCAATCTCGCGCGCTCCAACCAGCCCGCCACCCTCTATCGCGAAAATCCCGACGGCTGGTTTCTCCTCGCCGACGATCGCGAGCGCCAGGCACTCGACCATCTCGGCGCCGAATTGCTGCTCCCACTCTTCGGACGTGACAAGCTGCTTGGCTTCATCAGCCTCGGCCCCAAGCGCTCGGAAGAGCCCTACACGTCCTCCGATCTGCGCCTGCTGCAATCCGTCAGCACCCAGGCCGGCCTTGCGCTCGAGATCAGCGCGCTCGTCCACTCGCTCGCCAGCGAAGCTGCGCGGCGCGAGCGCATCGATCGCGAAATCGAGATCGCCCGCGAGGTGCAGGAGCGCCTCTTCCCGCAGCAGCTACCCACCTTGCCCGGCCACACCATCTACGGCGCGTGCCGCCCCGCGCAGGGCATAGGCGGCGACTACTACGACGTCCTTATGCTCGATGACGGCACGCTCGGCCTCGCCATCGGCGACGTCTCCGGCAAAGGCATCTCCGCCGCGCTGCTCATGGCTAGCCTGCGCGCCTCGCTCCGCGGCATGACCATGGACGGCCCCGCCGACCTCGCACGCCTCATGAACCGCGTCAATCGCCTGGTCTACGAGTCCTCCGCCACCAATCGCTACGCCACCTTTTTCTTCAGCATCTACTCGCCGCCCACGCGCCTGCTGCGCTATGTCAACGCTGGCCACAATCCGCCCTACGTGCTGCGCGGCAGCGAGATCCACGCCCTTGATGGCGGCGGCCCCGTCATCGGCCTGCTGCCCGATGCGATCTACGAGGAATGCCGCCTAATCCTTGAGCCCGGCGATCTGCTGCTCGCCTACACCGACGGCATCAGCGAAGCGCTCAACCTGCAGGACCAGGAATGGGGCGAGGAACGCATGGTCGCCGCCGCCCGAACCAAACTGCCCGAGAACGCCAGCACCATCCTGCGCCACATCGTGACCGAAGCGGACCGCTTCGCCGCCACCGCCCCGCAGCATGACGACATGACCCTGCTGCTGATGAAGCTCGACCACGCACCCCGCCTGGCCTCCGCCTGATCGGGCGCGCTTCAGTCCAGCGGCACCGCCGCAGGTTCCTGCACCACAGAACCCATCCGCGCGCCGCCATCACCCCAGCGTCCGCGCAGCCAGCGATTCATCGGTTCGGAGTAGAAGCGCGCCACCACCTCGCCAAGCAGGACAGCGGCCGCAATCACAACCAGAAAAAGTACCGGAACCATCATCATCGGCTTTCCCGCGCTCGCAAAAAGAGCAAAGCCGCCGACCACCAGGAACATATGCGTCAGATAGACCTCATAGCTGCGTTGTCCCGCAAGCAGCAGCGGCGCAAGCATCCGCGGACTGCGCCATCCCGTCTGTGCAGCAACCGCAATCAACATCGACGCGCCAAGACCGATCGCGCTCATGTACAGTCAGTGCGCTCCGGCAGCCATGCCTCCGCCGTGCGTGAGAAGGCAAGACAAAAGACCAGCAGCCCGCCGCCAGCAAT
>DATBCB010000348.1:0-7666 GCA_036270675.1 Acidobacteriaceae bacterium
CGCTACCTGAGCAAAGATCTGGATAGCAGTGGGGCGCTCCAGGTCCTGCTGGACCTGCGACGCAGCAGTGTCCTCTCCGCGGGACAGATTTTTACCAGTGACGCGAATCGGCATGGCGCTCCTTGCACTCGATCGTCCAAGATGGGATGCGTTCGCTGAAAGGCGCGGTGGACGCTCCTGGCCGATTCGTAGGATGCAGGTTGGTGCACGCACGCCAAACTCAAGTTCGATACGGCTCTCCATCTAAAGATGGAGAGCGCACAGTGTAGCGAATCGCCAGTGTTTACAGGGATTCCAGCGGCATTTCTTCCTTGTCCGAGGATGTGCGCGGCGGCTATAGTTCGAGGCGGCGCCCTCGCAGTGCACGGCCAGTGATGTCCCGATGACGACCCTGAAGAGTCGCGATTCCGCAATCAAAATCTCGCGCTGGCTGCTTTGCGGTGCCGGGCTTGCGGCGTTGTGTGTAGGCGGCTTGAAGTCACTGCATGCAGGGGAACGCGTGGATGCGGAGCGCCAGAAATACGCCGAGCAGATGGAGCAGACGTACAGCTATCGCTTTGGCAAGGGACAACCCTTCCTGCCGAGTATCGCTAGGATCGAGGGCGACACGTTCCTCCAGCCTGGTGCTTTCCCCACAGCGCAATATTGCCAGCACTGCCATGAAGCGGCTTACCACCAGTGGCGGCAGTCGGTGCATGCGAATTCATTTCGCACGCCGTTCTACACCAAGAATGTGGGCTTGCTGCAGAACTCCAAGGGTATGGAGTTTTCGCGTCACTGCGAAGGCTGCCACAACCCGATCATGCTTTTTTCCGGACAGGTCACGCCGCACCCGGCTCTGTCGGACCGTGATTCGGACCAGGATGGAGTGACGTGCACCGTATGCCACTCCATTCAGAAGCTGCAGCCTACCTATGGACTGGGCTCCTATGTGATGGGCGTGCCAGCCGTGATGGTGGATGTGCAAGGCAAGCCGATTCCGGGCGAGGTGAGCTTTGCCGAGATCAACGCGCACATCGATCGCCACAAAGCAGCGGTGATGAAGGATTTCTATCGCACGCCGGAGTACTGTGCTGCGTGCCATAAGGCGAATATCCCGGAGACGCTGAACGACTACAAGTGGCTGCGTGCGATCGGTCTTTACGACGAATGGCAGCGGTCTTCGTACGCCAAGCAGTCGCCGTTGCCGTTCTACAAGAAGGATTATCAGACCTGCCAGAGCTGCCACATGCCGCGTGAGGCGGCGCTGCAGGCGGATGTCGCGGCGAAGAACGGCACGATCGTCTCGCATCGCTGGATCGCCGGCAACACGGCCGTGCCGTTTCTGTATGGCTATGATGAGCAGTTGAAAAAGACGCTGGAATATCTGAAGACCGACAAGCTGAACGTTGACCTGTTCGCGTTGGCGCGGCCGGACGGCTCCGGTCTGGTGGCTCCGCTGGGGACCAATGGGTTCGAGATTAAACCCGGCGACGAATTGCAGGCGATGGTGGTGATACAGAACAAGGGAATCGGCCACACGCTGATCCCGGAGCAGCGGGATATGTTTCAGTCGTGGGCCGAATTTGAGGTCACTGACGCTACGGGCAAGGTGCTGCACGCAAGCGGCAGGTTGAATCCGGAAGGCTATCTCGATCCGGACGCACACAGCTTTGTGACACGCCTGCTGGACGCCAAGGGGAATCTCCTGGTGAAGCACGAGATATGGGACCGCCACACCACGGCGACCGACGCAACCATCCAGCCGGGCCGGTCAACGTTGGTGCGGTACGGATTCCGTATCCCGAAAGATGGAACCGGACCGTACACGATCACGGCCAAGGTGAACTACCGGCACTTCGACGAGGCGTTCACGAACTTTGCATTGGGCGACAAGCATCCGCTCTATCCGGTTGCGCAGATGGCCGTGCGCTCGCGCGTGCTGAAGATTGGTGATAACGCGCCGGTGGCGGCTGCCGCGGGCGACAACGCGGACTGGATGCGATGGAACAACTTCGGCATCGCCTTACTGGATCAGGCGCAGTACGCACAGGCGAAGGACGCGTTTAGTGAGGTGCTGAAGCTGCGGCCGGATTACGGCGATGCGTACACGAATCTGGGCATTGTTTACCTGCAGTGGGAGAGGTATGCCGATGCCGCAGCAAGCCTGCAGCAGGCACTCACAATGATGCCCGGAGATGCGCGCACGCTTTATTACCAGGCGCTGGTGGAGCGCAATCAAGGCGACTTGGACTCCGCGGTTGCCAATCTGCAGAAGGTGATCGCGCTCTTCCCACGCTCCATGGATGCGCATCGCGAGCTTGGCTTCAGCTATTACCAGCAGCACAAATATGACCTGGCACGGACCGAGTATGAGGCCGTGCAGGCCATTGAACCGGATGATCTGGCGGCCCACTATAATCTCGCGATCATCTATCGCCGTGAAGGCGATAAGCAAAAGGCGGCGGCCCAGGCGGCGTTGTTTGCCGACGAAAAGGATGATCCGATGGCCAGCACGGCGACGCTTGGTTTCCTGCGCAGCCATCCAGAGCTTTCCGGCGAGAGCGTGCCCTGGCATCTGCACTCCGCCGACGAAACAGCCGCTGCTGCCGTGAATAAATAAGTGACAGGGATTAAGCTAGCGCCATGACGAAGATGGCAGGGACGCGGCGCATGGCGCTCGCGGGCATACTGGGAATGAGTGCATGCCTGCTGGCGGTGCCGTGGCTTGCGGCACAGCAGGGAAGCGCAGCAACGGCACAAGCGCCCGGCGTTTTGAAGCCGCAACAGATGAGCGGTCTGATGCCCGCTGAGGTCTTCTTTCGCGGACAGAGTGCGACGGTGCAGATGCGCAACAGCGGCGGCATCCGATACACAGACGGCATGTTCACGCTGATGGCTCTGGTGGACACCTCCGGTTATTCGAGCGGGATCCAGCAGCGATACCAGGCCTACCTGATCACCGAAGTGCCGCTGCAACTGGGCGATGGCGCCGACCCGCATACCCTCGTACCCGGAGCTTACGGGGTGGGCTTCATTCAGAACGACCGCTTCGTCGTTATGGATTTGGGCGCGCACGAACTGCTGAATGTGGGCAGCCACCGTGATGCGGAGCTGCACCGACCGATGCCGTTGCAGGTGCTCGACACGCCGGCGACGGGGACCTATCGTTTTTATGAAGGACGATCGTTCGTCACCCTGCGGCGCGCGCCATAGTGCCGGCGCAAAGGGAAAGGCCACACTCGGATGAGTGTGGCCTTCTTTCGGTGAGTTGGGTTAGTTGGTTGTGCCTACCAATACCTGGACCGGCAGGGTGTGGGTGAGTGTTGTGTTGGTGGTTGTTGTTGCGGTAACGAGCACGGTGTAGGTGCCCGCAGGAACAGGCGTACCGGTGCCTAACGGACTGCCGGCCGCGCCGCCGGACGCGCCGCCGTTGAGACCGCCGTAATACTGCTGGCCCGGGCCGGATGCTACGTTTACGCCGCAGCCACTCATGCCGAAGCTGACGATGACCATCACGCAGGCTCCAAGCAGCGTCTGCCATTTGCGCCGGCGTGCCGGGAGTCCGAGCAGGAAGATGCAGGCTAAGGTGGCGCCGCCGCCGGCCATCCACCAACGGCTGGCAGGCTGCGCGGGGGTGGTATTGCCGGCGACGCTAAAGCCGCTGGCCGCCCCTACGACGACGGTCGTGCTTGCGTAGCCGGTGCTGCCAAGCGTGACGCTTGTGGTGCTGGTGGACAGTGAGCCGAAGCCGCAGGTGAGGCCTGCCGGGGTGGAGCGAACGCCACCCACGCTGTAACCCACAACGTTGCAGCTCAGGTTAATGGGAGTTGTGCCATAGGCGCTCTGGAAGTTGTAAATCGACGTGAGGCGCAGATTGTAGCTGGCTGTCGTCGTCGAGGTAGAAGCCAACAGCGGGTTGCCCTGGTTGACTGTGGTGTCCGACTGCAGTGAAAAGTCGGCGCTGGTGCGATCGTCCACGATGGTGATCTGCGGCGAAGAGGATGCTGGTTCCGACTGAACCACGCCGTTGCTACCAGAATTACTTTGGGTCCATCCAGCGTAGACGACGCTCAACTGCACAAGACCCGAAGGGAGATTCAGGTATCCGTTCCGTTGCGGAAGCGTGAATGATGCGGTACCGCTGGACGAAGGTTGGATTCCCTGCGGTGAACACAACAGAACTCCGTTTGCATAGATCAGCAGATAGGACTGATCGGGTTTGCGGGCAATCACGGAGATGTTCAGCGTAAGGGAATCTTCCGCGGGGAAGCTCAGCGACCCGCCGGTAGCGTAGGTGCCATTCTTGTCGGTGATCGTAAACGTGACGCTGGAGGGGGTTTCCAAGTGAGGCTTTCTGAAAGTGAACATCACGGGAAGTGATGACGAAGGCAGATAGCTACTTGTAGAGGGAGTGTATACAGCGTTGATTTGGCCGCTAGCGGGGATATCGGCTGTGCCGATGGTGATGCTGGCGGTAGCGATGGCGTTGCCGCTCGGATCGAAGCCGGGAATGAGCGTAACTGTTTGCGGGGTAGCTGTATTGAAGGTAACGGACCCGGCCGGAGCTGTGCCGTTGCTGGGGGTTGTTGCTGACTGCACGATTGCCGTGATCGGGATGCCCGCGGTTGAGTTGTAGACTTGCGTGTCCGGCGCGTTCAGAGTGGTGATGGTAGCGGCCGGGGTGACATTGGCCAGGTAGGGACCAGTCTGGCACGACGAGAAGCTGGCATCCCCTGGATAAGTAAGAGTGATGGAATGGGAGCCTTGCGACAGCAGGTTAGAGTTGAGGGTTGCGGCGCCCTGTGAATCGATCGGCAGTGTCGTAATGAACGCGCCGTTGTCAGTGACCTTGATGGAGCCGGACGGAATGCCGACGTTGAGTGTGCTTGCGGCTGAGTATGGCTCAACCGTGATGCTGACCGGCGTGCCATAGGGGATGTTTGTCGTTGATCCGACATTGATGTTGTGGCCGTAGACCACAATCTGACAGGCTTCCTGCTGCACGGTGATGTTGTACGGCGTCGCTGTGACGCTGGGAGCATACGTACTGTCTCCAGCGTATCGGGCGTAGAGGTTGTAGGTGCCACCGGGCAGCAGGTTCCAGTTATCGCTTGCCGTGCCGCCGCTGAGGGTCAGGCGCTCCACTGCCGAGTCAGCCAGAGGGCTGGAGGTGAAGATCCCAACGTCGCCGGTTGGTGTGCCACTGCTGCTCGAAGCAGCGACGACGAATTTGAGCCAATTGCTGTGTGTGGTGCAATGCGGTTCGGTGACGCCACCCACGACGCATGATGGCAGTGCATTGCCGGTCAAATCTGTCACCGTGAGTGTTACCGAGCTAGACGTAGTATTGGACGGCTTGTAGAGAGTGGTAAAGCTGCCGATATCAAAACTGCCGAGACCGGTAGCGGCGTCATAGCCGGTTTGAGCTGCATAACCGGTCATAGTTCCATTGATGCAGTTGTTTGAGCCAGTGCAGGCCAGCTCGTTCGTTCCGCGAGTGATGTCATGCGAAATGATTGTTGAGAACTGGGAGTATAGAGCCGGATTGACATTGCCCAGTCCGAAACGCGTGGTCCCGTTGGCCTGAAGCGCGGCGGCATTCTGCTGGTCGTAATAATTCAACGCGAGAGCCACAGCGCCGGCGAAGACGGCGCTCGACGCTTCGGTACCGCCCGAATACGTGAACTGGGGCGTTCCGGTGGAAAGACAATCAGTAGATGCCATGCAGAACATATACGCGGTGTTGTTGTAGCCCTCGCTGTTGTTGTTGCCGCTGCCGGCGAAGAACGAGACATCGGGAATGACACGCGCTGTGCCACCGATGGCCGCGGCATTGGTATCGCCGCTCTGGTAGGAGGGGATGGGGTTGGGTGTGGAGATGCCATCCAGGCCCGCGGTGCTGGGGCCGCCGCCGCTGGCCAACTCCACTGACGGAGTGCTGCTGGCGCTGTATGAAGTACCGGCGCCACCCGGACCATAGCTGTCGTTCCAGACCTGTTCCGGGATATATTTCAGCGCCGAGGCATAACCGGTGTTGGTAGCGCTCCAGTACGTGGTGATTGCGCCGCTTCCGTAGAAGAAGTCCGTACCGCCCACTGCGGTCAGATAGGGAGAGCTGGCAAAGCCGTTGACGGCAAAGCCGCTGGTTGCGCTTCCGGCCGCGCCCGGCACCTCGCAGCCAGCCGCGCCCGTATTGCCGGAGGCGGCGACGAAGGTAATGCCCTGGGCCGCAGCCTGCTCTGCTGCATCGTTCACCATCTCCATTGCACCATCGCCAATGGCCGTTTCGCATGACTGGAATCCGTTCAGCAGCACCTGCACCTGGTTGTCTGCGACGGCGCGGAGCAACGCGAAGTAAATGCCGGAGTCGTAATCGGTGGTTGCGGATGTGTAGTAGTAGATGGTCGCGTTCGGAGCGACCGCGCTGACCAGCTCGATCTGCTTGTAGGCGATGTACGCATCGTCATTGGCGCCGGGATCGTTGCCATCAACCACAACTACAGGAGGATTGGTGCCCAGACCGAAGGTGGTTCGGTAGTTGTTGACGTAGTTGACGTTGATGTCCGAATCGCCGATGATGCCGACGTTGACGTTCTTCCCGCCCTGTCCCTGGGCTGTCGCGGCCGGGACTCCGTAGATCACGCCGAGATCAGCTGGCGAGACGCCGTACACGGTGGTGCCGGAGTTTGTGGTTGTGAAGAGCGGCTTGAGGCTATGTGTAGCGGGGTCAAATGCGGCTTGCCTGCCTGCCCCGGAGCCGCCTTCAAGGCGGAAGTTGTTAAGTGCGGAAAATCCCGAGACGACGGTGTGCAGCGCAGAAGGAATCTTCGGAGCGGAGTTGTTCGCGTAGAAGGTCTTGCCGGCGACCGAGTAGGCGTGGATCTCTGTCTGGAAGGTAGAGCGGATCTGCCCGGCGGTGGCGCCCACCTCGACGGCCATGTGGCTGCCGTAGACGCGGCCGACACTCATGCCCTGCGACGATAGATAGCTGGTCACCGTCTGCACGTCGGAGTCGGCCACGCCGAAGCGCTTACCGAAATCTTCCGGCGTCAGCCATTTGTGATAGTTCGGAGAGTGCGGGTCCTGCTGCGAAGCAATCAGCGCCTGGAGTGCGGATTCCTGCTCCGGCGAGCGCTTCAGCACAAGCAGCATGCGGCCGCTCAGATTCGATGGCGCGGGACCGCGATCGAACTCCGGCCGCGCCCACGGATGCACTGCACCGTGCAGCGAAACGAGCGGCGAGTTCTCTGCCTGGCCGGTGATGCGCGGAGTGGCCTGTGCGTGCGCGGTTGCCGTGCTGCCGAGACTGAGAAGTCCTGCGCCAATCAAGGAAAGCGCAGCGAGCACCTGGGCAAAGAGCGAAGATTTCCGAGACATAGCCATCCTGCCATCCATCTCCACCGCGAGCCTTGAAGCGCTGCTGGTGGTCGGAAGAAATGTTGAGGCACTCACGACAGCTTTTGGCTGGGTGTGAGCCCTGCGAGTCAAAGGGGACCGTGTAAGGATGCAGCTCGCAGTGGGGACATTATGGCGTGCTTGGTGTCGGGTTCCTGTGCCACGAAAGTGCAAGCCTCGGCGCACAAAGAGGGTGCGTGAGGTGAAATGTGTGACGAAAGTGACAGAATTGAATGGAGTTTTTCCAAAATGGAACAGAAATGCAAAAGGCCGCCAGAAGGCGGCCCTG
>DATBCB010000349.1:0-2245 GCA_036270675.1 Acidobacteriaceae bacterium
CGGGGCACAAGACCATCTCGATGTCTGCCCGCTACTCGCATCTGTCACCCGCTCATCGTCTGTCTGTGGTCGAACGAATCGCTAGTGCCGGTTCAGGGGACCAACATGCACCAGTACATGCACCTGAGGTTTTTAATGTAACTCGTCGGGAGGGAAACTAGATAGCTAACTATTTGATTCTATGGTGCCCGGAGGGAGACTTGAACTCCCACAGCCGTTTCCGGCCCGCGGATTTTAAGTCCGCTGCGTCTGCCGATTTCGCCATCCGGGCCTGAGCCGTTCTGCGGCCTCGTGACCAGGTTTCATCGTATCCGAGTCGGGGCCTTAGTGTCGGGGCCTTGGTCCGAAGTTGCGGCGTTAACGGACGCAGTTCGGGCCGCGGGTTGTAGGCTGTGGGCTGCGCCGATAACGAAGGCAAGCCACCGACATGCCGAAGACTCAAAGTGCCCTTCGCACCCGCCGACTTCCCACGCTGCTGAGGTCTCTGGCTCTCATTCTGGTGATGTCGATCGGTCTCGCGGCGCAAAAGACCGATAGCTCGCCGGAGCTCTTCTCCGTTGTCATGCAGCGCGTCTCGGCGCAGTCGGAGTTTCGCGAGCGCCTGCTTCAGGGGATTCGCGAGGTCCCGAAGGTCGGTGAATTTCTTTCTCCAGATCTCGTTGAGCGTCTGCGCGTTCTCATTCTGGGGAAGGAATGGCAGCGCGTCGATCACTTTCCGGCGTTATCCGTCTTCGCGCTGAACAAGAGCGTGGATACGGCGATGCGGCTGGCAGGGAAGTCGGCCACGCCGCTGGAGCCGTCCGCACTGCTCGATACCGCCGAATACCCGCTGGGGCAGGCCGCGACCATCGATCTCGATCATCCCGCGACTGCACCCGCCTATGCGGACGATCCGGCGACCGTACAACGGCAGATCGGCTTCAACCTCACGATGGGCGACGGTCCCGATCCAAAGCTCGCTCCCATGCACGCCGAAAGCCGGCAGCTCGCCGCTGTGCTGAACCGGCTGGCAATGAATGAACCTGGAGCACCGCAAGCCGCCGCGACGCTGGACGGAAAAACCTTCACTGACGGCAGCGCGCTTCTCGATGAGCTGGCCGAGAGCGGTCATCGCATCCAGATCACAGATGATGTTTTCTTCGCGAACTTCGGTCATCTCCACGATGGCGGCCGCGAGGTCATGATGCCGTTCTGGATCGACACGCAGATCGCCGTGCCGGCCAGCCGCCGATCACTCCTGCTGCCGGTCAGCCATTCCGAGCCGGAGCTGCACATACGCGGCCCGAAGTGGAATGCGGATGTCAGCTTCTACTTCGGCATTGACGGCAAGGCGGAGTTTCGGACGATGGATTCGCTCAATCAGAGCTGGGTGATGCATCGCGTGCTCTTCGCCTATGACGACACGCAGCAGCAGGCGCGCGTGATGCGGCTATTGAGCGCTGCAGTGCGCATCTATTACCACGTGCGTATGGCACATCCGGAGCTGCCGTTTGGGGGCTACTACCGCCTGGGCGTCTGCCAGGATGTCAGCGCCACGGTGGAGTCCGCTCTTCAGGGAAGGACCGTTCTCTTTCCCATCACTCACGATCCCGCGTACTTCCCGCAAAGCGCGTCGGCCGACCCGCGCGACCGCGAGTTTCTCGCCGCATTCGCCGCGATTCCGTCCGATCGCGCCTCCGGATTGCCGCCGATCGACCGCGTCCTTGGAGCGTTGCCCACGCTGCACTATAGCGAGATCATGATCCCCGGTCTGGCGGGCGATCTGGAGCGGGTGGCTGTGGCCAACCACCTGGGCCTGCTGCAAAGGACCCACCCGTTGCTGACGCTCATCACCGCGGTTGTCGTGCTGGCGCTGATGCTCTTTGCGGGATGGCGGCTGCTGCGCCATCGCCGCAAAGACGCACCGGCTGCTTAGGGTTGGGGCGGGGGTGTGGCTTGCGCAGGCGGAGTAGATTGTGGCGGCTCGGCTGGTGGTGGCGCAGGCGGTTCCGGTGGCGGTGGTGGCTCTGTATCGCCGGCCGACAGCAATTCGATATCGAAGATGAGATCGCTCTTCGGCGGAATCACGGGCGGCCGGCCGCGCTCCCCGTAGGCAAGCTGATAGGGAATGAACAGCCGGCGCTTTCCACCGACGTGCATTCCGGTCAGGCCGTAGTCCCAGCCTGGGATGACGCCATGGACTCCCTGCTGAAAGGTAAAGGGCTCATTGCGGTCCAGAGAGGAGTCAAACTTGGATCCATCCGAG
>DATBCB010000350.1:0-3672 GCA_036270675.1 Acidobacteriaceae bacterium
ACTGGTTTCGGCACTCTCGTTACTCCTTGCGCCACGCGCGGCCATCGCGCCGTAGCAGATCGTCCGCCGCCTTCGGTCCCCAGGTGCCGGCCGCGTAGTTCGGAAATCCTGTCGGCTTCCAATCCGCCCACTGCTGCAGCAGCGGCGTCAGCAGCGACCACGTCGCCTCCACGCCCTCGCGATGTGCAAAGAGCGTGCCATCGCCGATCATCGCATCCAGCAGCAGCCGCTCATACCCGTTCGCCGAGTTTTTGCCGAAGGCCTCTGCATAATTGAAGTTCATGATCACCGGACAAACTTCCATATTCGGGGTCGGCACCTTCGCCCCGAAGCGCAGCGAAATGCCTTCATCCGGCTGGATGCGCATGCTGATGATGTTCGGCTGGATGTCGCTGCAACTGCCCGACAGGTCCTTGAAAAGCAACTGCGGCGGTTGCTTGAACTGGATGGCGATCTCCGTCACCCGCTTGGCCAGCCGCTTGCCCGCCCGGATATAAAACGGTACCCCCGCCCAGCGCCAGTTCTCGATCGTCAACCGCAGCGCCGCATAGGTCTCCGTGCTCGACTTCGGGTCCACGCGGTCTTCCTGCCGGTAGCCCTTCACTTCCACGCCGTTCACCTTGCCCGGACCGTACTGCCCGCGTACCGTGTCCTCCACGTTGATGGGCTGGATCGCCTTCCATACCTTGATCTTTTCCCGGCGCAGCGCATCCGCGCCGAAGGAAATTGGCGGCTCCATCGCGACAAACGACAGCAGCTCCATGACATGGTTCTGCACCACGTCACGCAGCGCGCCCGCGCTCTCGTAAAACGGGCCGCGCCCCTCGATCCCGATCTCCTCCGCCGCCGTGATCTGCACGTGATCGACGTAATTACGATTCCACACCGGCTCGAAGATGCCGTTCGCGAAGCGGAAGACCAGGATGTTCTGCACCGTCTCCTTGCCCAGGTAGTGATCGATGCGGAATACCTGCTCTTCGCGGAAGACCGCGTTGACGTCATCGTTCAGCTTGCGTGCCGACTCCAGATCATGCCCGAAGGGCTTCTCAATGATGCAGTGCACTGTGCCCTGCTCGGGCTGTGCCATCCTGTGGTCGCCAAGCTGCTTCATGATCTCGGCAAAATACTCCGGCGCCACCGCCAGATAAAACAGCCGGTTGCCCTTCGTGCCATGCTCCTGGTCAATCCGCCCCAGCAGTTGCTTCAGAGCCACGTAGCCTTCACTATCATCGAAGTCCATCTGGTGGTAGCTCACCTTGCGGATGAACTCGGCCAGCTTCGGATCGCTTTCCTTCACGCCGCCGAACTCCGTGATGCCCTCGCGCATGTCCTCTGCGAAGCTGTCCCCCAGCGGCCGCCGTGCCACACCCACCACGGCGAACTGCTTCGGCAGAAGACCCGCCTGCTCCAGGTGAAACAACGCCGGCAGCAGCTTGCGTTTGGTCAAGTCGCCCGACGCGCCGAAGATCACCACCACCGTCGGCTCCGGAGTACGCTCCTTCGACCGGCTTTCGTTGAGAGTCGCCAAATCCACCTGTGCATGTGTCACTGCCGCTGCCATCGCGTCCTCCTGTTGCTGCCTGGTTCCTATTACTTCCCTGGTCTTGCTTCCCTGGCCCTGTCCTTCACGCCTTCTTCACGGCGGAATCCACCACGTACGCTTCCAGCCCATCCAGTGCTGGATTCTTGTGCGCGCATCGGTTGTCAAATCCAGCAGACCGAATCACCGAGCCCACCCGCCAGATATCGCCAATCGTGCCATTCACACTCGCATCCTCAACTCAACTGCAACGCCCAGCGCGCGCAGCGCATCCTTCAACGCCTCTTCACCCTTGTACTGGATCGCGTGCATGCCCATTTCGGCCGCCGCCGCGCAATTCTTCTCCCGATCATCCACAAACGCGCACTCCTGTGGCCGGAAGTGCAGCATCGCCGCTCCGGCGCGAAACATCCGCGGCTCCGGCTTGCGCATGCCGATATACGCTGAGCAGAAAAATCCATCGAAGTATTCCGCAAGCCCAAACGTCTCGATGCGATAGTCGTTCAGCGGACCAGACTCGTTATTCAGCATGGCCATCTTCAAGGTCTTGTTCTGGCGAAGAGCCGTGATCACGTTTCGCGCCCCGCCCGGCAGCCACTTCGACTGCGCCCGCACCGCCTGGATAAAATCCGCAGGCGTAAAGCTGCGCTGTTTGAAGAAAACAGTCTCTTTCAGAAATTCATCATCGCTGAGCTCGCCGCGCTCCCAGCGGTCGTTCGCTTCTTCGTGCCGCGCCTCGTACTCCTCGCGCGGAATCGCAAGCTGCTGAAGCACACGCGCGCGTTCCTCATGATCCCACCCATTGGTCAGCAGCACGCCGCCAATGTCCCAGTAGATTGCGCGGATTTGCATAACGGTCGCGGTCGCTCGCTTGTCTTGCAGTTTTGTCGCTGCCGTGTCTGTCGTCAAAAGATGCGAGGGCCGCCATCGCAGCGGCCCTCATCGTCTCGCATCTACCGCGTGCCCACCGGCTCCGGCGTGCCCTTCTTCGACGACGCCGTGGTCTCTTTTTCGTATTTCTCCAACAATTTTTTCGCGCGTGCGTACACGCCGTCCGCGTTGAATCCCAACTTCTCCAGCACGGTCGTGCCCGGCGCCGACGCGCCAAAGCGCTCCAGGCCAATTACGTCGCCGTGCCGTCCCACCCACTTCCACCAGCCCAGCGGCGCGCCTGCCTCTACCGCCAGCTTCGGCAGATGGTCGGGGAAGATCGATGCCTTGTACGCCTCGTCCTGCTGCTCAAACAGCCGCCAGCTCGGCATCGAGATCACGCGCGTCGGCGTGCCCTCGCCATTCAGCCGCTTCGCCGCCTCCACCGCCGGCCACACCTCCGAGCCTGTGCCCACAATCAGCAGCTTCGGTGCATCGCCGCCCTTTTCGACGACGTAGGCGCCCTTCGCCACACCTGCCATGATATTCAGCTTCGCTGCATCCATCACCGGCAGATCCTGGCGCGTCAGCGCCATGAAGGACGGAGCCTTGGTCTCCAGCGCCACCTTCCACACCGCCGCCGTCTCGTTCGCATCCGCCGGCCGCAGGTCGATCAGGTTCGGTATCGCGCGCAGCATCATCAACTGCTCCACCGGCTGATGCGTCGGCCCATCTTCACCGAGGCCGATCGAGTCGTGCGTGAACACGAAGAGGGAATGCGACTTCATGATCGCGGCAATGCGCACCGCCGGCTTCGCATAGTCCACGAAGTTAAAGAAGGTTGACCCATACGGAATCACGCCGCCGTGCACCGCCATGCCATTCACCATGGCGCACATGCCGAACTCGCGCACGCCGAAGTACACATTGCGTCCCGCCGGGTCCACGTGGAAGTTGCCGCTGTCCTTGAAGATCGTCTTGGTAGAAGTCGTCAGGTCGGCCGCGCCGCCGAAAATCTCCGGCACCACCTTCTCAAACGCATTCATCACCTGCTGCCCCGCGTTGCGTGTCGCAATCGGCTTGCCGCCAGCCTCAAACACCGGCAGCGACTTCTCCCATCCCTCGGTCAGCTTTTGCTCGTAGTGGGTACGCTTGAACTGCTTCGCCAGCTCCGGATTCGCCTTCTCGTATTTCGCGAACAGGTTGTTCCACTCCTGCTCTTCGTCGGCGCCCTTTGGCACTGCCTCCAGCCAATGCTTCGC
>DATBCB010000351.1:0-4892 GCA_036270675.1 Acidobacteriaceae bacterium
TCCTGCCCGAGCGCAATTTGCGCATGGAGCTCTTCACCGGCGCCAAGCTTGATGCCGCATCGCCCAATGTCACCGGCATCACCGGTGTGCGCGAGGTCCGCTCGATCCGCGATCTCCCCGGTATTCTGGGCGAGCGTGGCCTCCGAACAGTCTGGACCCAGCTTGACAGCGAGCCCACAAAGGCAGCGCTGACCTTCACTGCCAGCAGTATGGGAAGCAGCGACCCGGTCACACCGCAAGACGTCCGCGAATTAACGAAAACGCTTCGGTCCTTCAAAGACGACGGCGAGATCGAACTGCTGCGCAAGGCGGCGAACGCCTCCATCAAAGCCCAGGAAGCTGCGATCCTCGCCATCCACCCCGGCGTAAACGAGCGCGCAATCTCTGGCGTCATTACCGGCACTCTGCTGGCCAATGCATGCGAGCGCCCCTCCTACCCCTCCATCGTGGGCAGCGGCATCAACTCCACCGTCCTGCACTATATGGCTGACGACAACATCATGCAGAGCGAGGATGTCGTCGTGATGGATGCCGCGGGCGAATACTCCATGTATGCCTCCGACGTCACCCGCACTATTCCGGTGAACGGGCACTTCACCGACCGGCAGCGTGAGATCTACAACATCGTGCTCGGCGCGCAACGCGCAGCCGCGGAAGCCTTCGTCTCCGGTAAATCGACGCTCTACAATGTCGAGCACCCGGAGGATTCGCTCGACGGCGTCGCGCGCGCTTACATCCGCACACACGGCAAGGATCTGCACAGGCAGCCACTGGACAAATACTTTATCCATGGGCTCAGCCACTCCGTCGGCATCGATGTGCACGATCCTCTGGACTTCACCAAACCGCTTGGCCCTGGTTCTGTCTTCACCATCGAGCCCGGGATCTACATCCCCGAGGAGAAGATCGGCGTCCGTATCGAAGATACCTTTTATGTCGACAAGAGCGGCAAGTTGCAGGACTTCATCGCAGATCTGCCGCACACTGCGGAGGACATCGAAGCCCTGATGCAGCACGGGAAGCCGGCCGCACACTGACCATGCGTCTAGTCCACTCCTTCATCGCCATCGCGGCTGGCTTCGTTTGCATTGCGCTTCTGACAGGCATCACCACCCTGCTTATGCGTTGGCTGGTGCCGAGTTGGACCAGGTTGCCTCCCTCCCGCTCGGCGCAGTTCTTCAACCTGGCGGCAACCTGCCTCTACTCGGCTATATCAGGTTGTGTCACCGCTCTGCTGGCACCCGTCAGTCCGCTGATCCACTCGCTGATCCTCGCCATCATCGTGCTGCTTGTCTCCACCGTTGCAGCCAGCGAGTTGCGCGGTCAGGCGCTCGGATTCTACCCCCTCGCGCTCGCCGTACTACCTTCGCTGGCCACCCTCGGCGCGGGCATCCTGACGGTGCTCTATCACTGATAGTCTTCTCCCGACACGAACGCACCGCACCAGGGGAGATCAGCATGACCTTCTTATAAGAAGGTCGTGCTGACTGTGTGATCTCCACTTGTCGCTGCAACGGGAGAAATCGTGTTTAGAAGCGGATCCCGAATGTCACAGGAATCATGCTCACCGTGCCGGAGCCCACATGCGTAGCGGTGGAACTCGGCGAATCCACCCAGAGGTACCGCGCTTCCGCAAAGATCTTCGCGCCGCTATCGCCAATGTTGTGCGTGATACCAGTGCCAATGTTCACACCGCCCTGGTTGCTCGAAAAGTGGAACACCGTGACATTAGCGACTTGTTCGAAGCATCCGAAGAAGTCGCAGACCAGGCCGAGATTCACTGGCTGCGAAAATGTCGTGAGCTTGCGATAGAACCCGCCCCCGCCCGTTACATAACCACCCCAGGAGCCCGTTGTCTTGTAGTAGTAGATCGGATCGAGCGTGAATCCCCACACGTGCACGTTGCCCTGGGGCGCGCCAACCGCGGCGAGCACAGAGTTAGGAATACCGGTGTGATTGAATTCGTACTCCAACAGCGTGCCAAAATGCTTATTGAAATTCCAGCCGCCGCCGAGCTTGATGTTGTAGCCAAACGTCTGGGCACTCTTGGCATTGCCAACTGGCGCATCGAAGCCAGCACCCGCTTCGATGGCCAAGTGATGGAAACTCGGTTCACCGTATCTGGGGTATTGCTTGTACCCGCCGTTCCCATAGCCGCCGCTGTTCTGGCCGCTGTCCTGGGAACGATACGAGAACACGCCCAGACCCGGTTCGGAGGGCTGATCAGGGGCGCTGGATGAATACTGTGTGCTCGCCGACGATTGGGCAAAAGCGGTACATGCGGCGACGGTGAAGCCCAAAAAAAGCGCCGGTAAGCACCGGCCAAGTTTGCGGCTGGAGAGGCAGACAGCAGAACGGCTCATAGTTGGCAGACTCCATTGTGCAGATGGTAGGAGCGGCGCTCCTCTTTTTTTTGGATCAGGAGCTCGTGCGAATTTCCCTGCATGGACAGCATTGGGAAATCTGCTCTAACACTCCTTTTACGTAGGACACAGATTGGTCAGCAAAAGTTTCTCTACGCGGAGGCAAATACGTCCATCACCTCAAAAAGGAAGGGTTCCGCACATGTGGCGGAACCATTCTCTCTTCGTTCAACTGAATACTAGTGGATGTCGAACTGCTACGGGTGCAGCGCCGGATCGCTCTTCACAATGACCGTGCGCCCGGTCATCTCCTCCAGGTCATTCAGCCAGCGCGCATTGTTGCCCTTCAGCGTCTTGACCACTTCCGGATGCACGCGCAGCATCACGTCATGCCGCTCCAGATGCTTTTGCATCTTGCGCATCTCGATGTAGATCTCGTTGGCCACCGTCGTTGGACTCTTCACCATGCCCGTTCCCGAGCAGATGTTGCACTGCACACTCAATGTGCGCTCCAGCGATTGTTTGACGCGTTTGCGTGTAATCGCCACCAGGCCGAAATCATTGAACTGGAGCACCTTCGAAGGCGCCCGGTCCGACTTGAGCTCCTCTTCGAGCGCCGCCATCACCTTGTGCCGGTTCTTGCGCTCGTCCATATCGATGAAGTCGATCACGATGATGCCGCCCAGATCGCGCAGCCGGATTTGCCGCACAATCTCCGGAATCGCATCCAGGTTCGTCTTCAGGATCGTGTCCTCGAGCCGCGCCGTCTTGCCCACGTACTTGCCGGTGTTGATGTCGATCGCCACCAGCGCCTCGGTCTGGTTGATCACGATCGAACCACCCGACTTCAGCCATACCTTCGACTTCAGCGCCTTGCTGATCTCGTCCTGAATGCCGAACTGCTCGAATAGCGGCGTCTCTTTCGTGTACAACTTCACGCGCCGCACCAGCGAAGGCTGAAAGCGATTCAGAAAGCGGACGATGCGCTCGTACTCAGCTTCGGAATCGACCCAGATGGTCGAGAAGTTATCTGACACCTGGTCGCGCAGGACGCGTTCCACCAGATTCAGATCGTGGTAGATCAGTGCCGGAGCCTTCGCGGCATCCGAGCGCTGCTTGATCTCATTCCACAGGCTGATCAGGAAACGTAGATCGGCGCGCAGCTCCTCTTCGCTTGCGTTCTCCGCAGCCGTGCGCACGATGAAGCCGCCGGAGGCCTCACCCTTTTCGCTGATCAAAATGCGCTTCAGCCGCTGGCGCTCTTCGTCCGACCAGATCTTGCGCGACACTCCCACGTGATTCACTGTTGGCATGAAGACGAGAAAACGTCCGGTAAGCGCGATGTGGCTGGTGATCCGCGCGCCTTTCTTGGCGATCGGCTCCTTCGCAATCTGAACCAGAATCTCCTGGCCCTGCTTCAGTAGCTCAGAAATAATCGGCAGATCGCTCATCTGCGCTGACTGACGCCGTCCATTGCGGCCGCGTCCCCGGCGCTCGCGGCCACGCTGCCGATCGGCACGTCCACGCCGCGGTGCAGGAGCGCCTTCTTCGGAAGCGACCGTCGCCGCGGGCTCTTCTTCCTCTATGCCCTCTTCCTCATCGCTGTCTTCGAAGTCATCGTCGTCGCTCGAGGTCACCTGACGATCGATCTGCGCATCTCGGATGACATCTCCGAATTCCGAGCCGCCAGACGCCTGTGTCTCCTCTTCGACCAGGTCGCTCAAGTCGTGCTCATCGTCATGCGCAATGGCATGCTCAGGCAGCGGCGCGAAGTCGTACTCCTCCTCGTCGATCACCTCCTCCTCCACCTGCCCGTCCCCTGGCGTGAAGGCGTGAAGATGGTCGAGTGCGGCAGCCTCAGCCGACTGCTCGGGGCGCGCTTCAGTCCTCTCGGTGTCGCCCGCGTGAGCCTCTTCGTCCTGCTGCTCCGTCGCATGGCTCTGCTCTCGAGCGTCAGCCTCCGGATGGGACTCCAGGCGGGTCTCCAGGCGGGTCTCGGCCTGTGGCTCGCCCATCTCGGCGGATTCAGCGTGAACCGGCTCCTGCTCTGCAGTCTGGACGGGAATGGCCTCGGGCTCCCGCTTCTCCGTCGCTTCGGACTCCCGGCCAAAGAGGGACGACAGACGAAACTCACTCGGCGAGGACGGGTCCACGCGATGCGATGCAGAGGCATCCGGCTCGAATCCCGCCTCTTCCTGCGCCCCGGCATTGCCGAGATCTTCCTCTTCCAGCACCAGCGGTGCGGGCTCCTCGTGCGCCGCCGCACTGGTGTGCTCTTCCGCATGTGCGGGGAGGAAGACGCTGTCGATCGACGCCGTTTCGCCCGCAGCCGTTTCGTTTGGACCCGTTTCGTTTGGGCCCGCGCTGCTCGAAGCCTGCAGCTCCGGAGCGTGACCCTGCTCTGCAATTCCCGGATCGCTCGCGGGGTGCGCAGCAGACTGCCCACGATGGCGCGAAAGCGTCTCTCCGGGCAGCGCTACGCTGACGCCATCCCAGGCGATCGGGTGTTCCACCAGCGTTGACGGGCGC
>DATBCB010000352.1:0-10793 GCA_036270675.1 Acidobacteriaceae bacterium
CCGGGTCTTGGGTGCGTCTTGGTGTGCCGCAGGGACGATCCGGTGCGAACTTTTTGGAGGAAGGATCAGAGGTGGCTTAGTTCATCGTGCGCGGCATGGTGAAGGTGAAGACGTCTCAGTGTCGCAGCAGCCACGCTACTCCTGCCCACACGAACCTCAGGGCGATGAAGGCAAGGATTCCGAGGGCGACTCCTTTTTTTTGTTTAACGAATGAAAATGAAACGGCGAAGACCCCGAGCGCAACAAGGAATCGTTCCCAGGCGCCTGGCAAGGATAGAACGAAGGAAACTGCAAAACAGAGGAGAGCGCTAAATGCCGCTAACACACCGAAAATCTTGTCGCGTATGGAAAGTATGCCGTCATCTCCCGTAGCCACCTACCAGCAGGTCGCCACGCCGCTTGCGCCGATCGTTTAGTTCATCGTGCGCGGCATGGTGAAGGTGAAGACGCTGCCCTGGCCCGGCGTTGAGTGCACGTTGATGCGGCCTCCGTGCTGCTCCACGATCGCGCGGCAGATCGCGAGTCCGAGGCCGGTCCCACCCATGGCGCGGGAGTCTGAGGCGTCGACCTGCTGAAATCGCTCAAAGATGATTTCGAGCTTCTCCGACGGGATGCCGCGCCCGTGATCTTCTACTTCGAAGGTGACCTCGTTATCGCCGGTAGCGGTTGCCGTCAACCGGACCTCACCGCCGGGGCTTGAGAACTTCACCGCATTGCTGATCAGGTTGGTCAGCGTCTGCAAGGTGCGGTCCACGTCCACCATCACCTCCACCGGCTGCGCGTCGATGCGGTAGGTGATGTTGTTGTGCGCTGCGGCGGTGTGCTGCAGGTCCGCGGCGCGGCGCAGCAGGTCCACAGCATTTGCCTTCTCGCGATGCAGCGGCAGACGGCCGGAGCCGATGCGCTCGAAGTCGAGGATGTCGTTCACCAGGCGCACGAGGCGGTCGCAGTTGCCGATGGCGACGTCGAGCATCTGCGCCAGCTTTTCCGGGCGCTTCTCGAGCACGCCACCGGCAATCAGGCCAAGCGCGGCACGCAGCGACGTCAGCGGCGTGCGCAGCTCATGGCTCACCGTGGAGATGAATTCGTCCTTCATGCGATCGAGGCGGCGGCGCTCGGAGACATCGGCGAAGGCGACGACGGTGCCGGTGACGATGCCGTCGTGCACGAGTTGCCGCGCAACATACTCCACCGGGAACGATGTTCCATCCTTGCGCCAGAAGACTTCGTTGTCCACGCGCACCGGCTCTTCAGAGTGCAGCGCTGCCTGGATAGGGCAGTCCTCGTAGGGATAGGGCGTGCCATCGGCCTTCGAATGGTGCACCAACTCATGTGTGTTCTTGCCGATGATTTCCTCCACCGTGTAGCCAAACATGCTGGCCCCGGCCTCGTTGCAGAAGGTGAGATCGCCCTTGGTATCGAGTCCCCAGATGCCATCGCCCACCGAGGCGAGAATCGATTCCCGCTGCCGCATCAGGGTGTGCAGCTTCTCCTCGGCGTCGGTCTGTTCGGTGATGTCGATGCCGTGGCTGAGTACGATCGGCTCGGTGCCGGGCAGTTGCAGCAGCTTGTTGCGATAGGCGACGACCGCAGACTGGCCATTGGGCCGCTTGAAATAGAAGAGCCCCTGGTGCTCGTGCTGTTCGTTCAGTGCGCTGACGTACTGCTCGTAGTCGCGCTTGTGATCATCCGCGATGTAGTCGAACAACGGCGTTCCGACGATCTCTTCGGGGGTGTGGCCAAGAATCGCGGCGGCATGCGAGTTGATCGACTGGATGTTGCCGTCGAGATCGTGGGTGCAGATGATGCCGAGCGAGCCTTCGACCAGTTGGCGATAACGCGCCTCGCTGATGCGCAGACGATCGAGCTCCTGCCGCTGCTCGGTGACATCGATGCCGGTGGTGATGACGAAGTTGATGTCGCCCTGCGGATCGTTGAGCGAACTCGCGGTCCAGGCGATGCGGCGCGTGCCACCGTCGCGTGTGCGCCAGTGCATCTCGTAGCTGCCGTCCAGCTTGCCGGCGCGCGCCTGCTCGAACATGCGCATCGCGTGATCGCGCTCTTCGGCCGGGAAGAGCTCTTCGGGAAAAGAGCGGCCGACCAGCTCGGCGAAGCTGAATCCGCTTACCGTCTCGCAGGCGCGGTTGAAGCGCACGATGCGGCCGGCGGTGTCGAGCACCAGCACCAGCGCGTGGATGGAGTCGAGCACCGAGGTGACGAAGTTGCGCTCGACAGTGAGCGCGCGCTCGATGCGCTGGCGTGAGCGCACAACGCGATCCTGCTGGTTGGTCTTGTTGTACAGCTCGAGGCGCGTGATGATCTGCCTTGCCAGAACTTCCAGCGTGCGGCCGTGCTCGCGCGTGAACATGTTTGGCTCGGGCGAGCACACGGCGAGCGTGCCCAGCACAGCGCCCGATGGCGCAAAGATGGGCGCAGCAGCATAGGAGCGGCAGTAGGTAGTCGCAGCCAGCGGCACGCCCGACGGCGCAAAGCGATAGTCCTGCGCTGCGTCGTCGATGACCATCGCATTCGGCTCGAGGATGGTGTACTGGCAGGCCGAGGTGGCGCGCGGCTGCTGCCGGCTCAGAAAGCCGATGCGCGACTTGAACCAGACACGGCTGGAGTCGATGAAGGAGATGAAGGCGTAGGGTGCGCGACAGAAGCTTGCTGCGAGGCGAGTGATCTCATCCAGTGCCGGATCCGGCAACGTATCGAGGATTTCGTACTGCGCGAGAGATTTGAGCCTCTCGGCTTCATCTCTTTGCATCATGGTAGGACTGGCAATCTGCATGGATGAGGAGGAAGAATCGCCTGCAAGCATTGTTTCAAAGCACCGGGTGTGAGCCACTGCCACAATTGGTGCAGACCGGTGGCAAAGCGGGCAAAATCCGTTACTTGCGTGATTCTCCTTTCGGGTGGGGTGGACTGCGTAGAACGTGATCGCGCACAACGGTTCCGCAACGACTTTTAGACGCGCTTTCGGCCAGGAAAGCTGCGCCGCTCCAGCCGGAGGATGGGCTGCTGGGGATTCGCCAGGGTGGGCCTATCCTAGCGAACCAAGACCGGTGGATGCGAACCAAGACCGGTGGATTTCGTGGAATCTTTTAGCACAACTGCCAGTGGCTTCTCGCGGCCGGGTTGGGATTGCCGCAGACGCTCCTCATCCCGGGATGGAAAACCGGGAGGAAAAAAGCCTGTTTCGCCAGTAAAGCAAGCCGCGGACAATCGCCGCCGATTGATATACTTGTGCGGGTGCTGACGCGCCGGTCCGCTTATTGGCGGGTCGTTATTTCCCGAGCGGCGTCCAATTACGTGGTTCCCACGATGAGCGAACATCTCCGTTCCATTCAGTCTCCTGCCGACATCAAGCGCATGTCGATCGCGGAGCTCTCCGAGCTAGCGCTCGAGATTCGCGAGCTGCTGATCTCGAGCCTGTCCAAGACCGGCGGCCACCTGGGGCCGAACCTGGGCGTGGTCGAGCTGACCTTGGCGATGCATTACGTCTTCGACACGCCGATCGACAAGTTTCTCTTCGACGTAAGCCATCAGACCTACGTGCACAAGCTCTTGACCGGCCGCGCAGAGCGCTTTCACACCATCCGGCAGCCGGGCGGATTGAACGGCTTCATGCTGCGCACCGAATCGGAGCACGATGCTTATGGGGCCGGACATGCGGGCACCGCACTCTCCGCTGCGCTGGGCATGGCGGTGGCACGCGATCTGGCGGGCACACGCGAGAACATCGTCGCCGTGGCGGGAGACGCCGCCTTCACCAACGGCATCTCGTATGAGGCACTGAACAACATCGGTCATCAGACCAAGCGCCTGATCGTGGTGCTTAACGATAACGAGTGGTCTATCGACCGTAATGTCGGCGCTATTGCCAACTATCTGCACAAGGTGGTGACCAACGAGCACTACACCCACCTGCACGCGCGGGCCGGCCGCCTGATTCAGCGCTTCGGCGGAAAAACTGCCACAAAAGTCGTACGCAAGGCCGAAGAGGCAGCGAAGGGCCTGCTGTGGCCGTCCATGCTCTTCGAGGAGTTCGGGCTGAACTACTACGGTCCGCTTGACGGCCATAACATCGAGCTGCTCATCGGCACCTTCAAATTTCTCAAGCGCCAGGAGATGCCGGTGCTGCTGCACATCCTGACGCAGAAGGGCCGCGGCTTCCAGCCGGCGCTGGAGAAGGTAAAGAAGTTCCACGGGCTTGGGCCCTACGACCCGAAGACAGGCGACACCAAGCCGGTTGGCCGCACGTATTCCGAGGTCTTCGCCGAAACGCTGGTGACGCTTGCCAACAACGATGACAAGGTCGTCGCCATCACCGCCGCGATGCCCAACGGCACCGCGCTCGATCTCTACCGGCCGCATCACCCGACGCGCTACTTCGATGTCGGCATCGCCGAAGAGCACGCGGTGATCTTCGCTGCGGGCATGGCGACCAAGGGCTACCGCCCGTTCTGCGCCATCTACTCGACCTTCCTGCAGCGGGCCTTCGACCCTATCGTGCACGATGTGTGCCTGCAAAATCTTCCCGTCATCTTCTGCATGGATCGCGGCGGACTCTCCGGCGATGATGGCGCGACCCACCACGGACTCTTCGATATCAGCTATCTGCGCGGCCTTCCTAACATCATCCACATGGTGCCGAAGGATGAGGACGAGCTGGCCGACATGATGCAGACCGCGCTCGAGCACAATGGGCCCAGCGCCATCCGTTATCCGCGCGGCACCGGAGCCGGCGTCACCGTGAAGCCGCAGCCGGTGGCGCTGCCCATGGGCAAGGCCGAGATCATCCGTGATGGCGACGAAATTGCGGTCCTCGGGCTGGGCGCGCTGCTGCCGATGGCGACCGAGCTCGCAGACGCGCTCGAAGCCGACGGGCGCTCGGCCTCCGTTATCAACCCGCGTTTCGTCAAGCCGCTCGATCGTGAGATGCTTGCACGTTATGCGCGCAAGGTGCGGGCCTTCGTGACCTTCGAAGACCATGTGCTGATGGGCGGTTTCGGTTCAGCGGTGCTCGAAGCACTGAGCGAGATGGGCTTCCAGGTGCCTGTGGTGCGCATCGGCTGGCCGGACCGCTTCATCGAGCATGGCAAGGTCGAGGCGCTGCGCGCCAAGCACGGCATCAGCGTAGAGGCAGCGCTCGAAAAACTGGAACCGCTGCTCAAAAAAATGCCGAGACGCGGCCGTCTAGTTGCGGGCTGATCTCTTCAGCCAGTACGACGGTCGCCAGTATGAGCTTGCAATGCCAGATCTTCTGCCAACTGCGACGGCCGCGTCTTCGGAATATCTGGAGCGTGATGGCGCGCCCGAACCGATTGCGGCGCTGACCGGCACAGTCTTTGTGCTCATCCAGTTCGACGTTTGCGAAGAGATCAAGCTGGCCCGTCTGGGCGAGATCATCGGGGCGCTCTCGGGGGCGCGCACCATCGCTCAGCCCAGCATGAAGCATCCCGCACCGGGCTACATTCGCTATGAACGCCCGCCCGTCGTGGAGCCGATCGAGCCGCTGGTGCTGGAGAGCGGCGAGCGCCTGCATGGCGAGATCAAATACTACGACTACGGCGTACTCAGCGTCGTCTTTCAGCTTCCCTTTACCGGCGACTGGGAGACGCTGGTTCGTCTGGCCAGCCGCTGGGTGTGGGACGTCGATTTCTCCGCTCATGCTGCACGCATCGTAAAGCAGCGGCTGGAGCGCGCCGCGCCTGCTCTGATGAAGCCATACAAGGAGTGGCTGAGCGAGGACTATTTCGTCTTTCACGTGCGCGAGATTGCCGAGCTGCCTACGGCCACGGAATTGCTGGAGCGGCACGGCCCGCTGGTGGCGCAGATCGTTCGTGGCGAACGCACCCGGCTGGCGGAGAGTGAATCGAACGAGGTGCTGCAATCGCGCATCTCGTTTTATCCGAATGATCTTGCCGTCATCGGATGGAATGCGGCGTTTCTCTATGACACAGCCGCCGGAGCGGAGATGGCGATCCAACTGCTTGAGTATGCCAACTCGCAGTTGCTGGAGTTTCGACACTACGACGAACTGCTGACCCGGGAACTGGAGGGCGTTTACACGTCTCTTGAACAGGGCACCGGCTTTCTCCGGCGCTGGCGTATGGCGCAATCTGCCAATGCGCTCTACAGTGTGCTGCTCGAAGTCATGGAGCTCACCGAGCATGCGGACAATGCCATCAAGTTCCTGAGCGATATGTTCGCTGCACGACTCTACCGGCTCGCGGCCACCAAGGTAGGCGTTCCGGATTACAAGAATCTGGTGCGGCAAAAGCTGGATACAGCCGGCGATCTGTATCGATTCATGGTCGACCAGTTCAACCAGAGTCGAGCGTTTCTGCTGGAGTCGGCTGTAGTCATTATCCTCGTCATCGAGCTCATCTTTTTGTTTCGCGGCAAGTTCGTTTAAAGCAGCGATTTATAGGCTCGTGACAGCGGCCGCCTTCCGGCGCAGCGCGTCCCGGCGGATGCCGAACATGATGAGCGTCGCGATGAGCGAGGGCACGACAAGCGTCAACAGTCCACCCTGATAGCCTCCCGCTAGATCAGCGGCATGTCCCATCCAATACGGCCCAAGAAATCCTCCGATCATACCGATCATGTTGACAGCCGCAATGCCCGCGGCCGCAGACTTCCCGGTCAGGAAATTGGAAGGGATGGTCCAGATCACTGCATTCAAGGCGCTGAAACCAGCGACAATGCAAGCGAATGCCGGAAGGGCAACGGCTGGCTGCATCGAGAGCCCCGCTCCCAGATAGCCTGCCGCGATCAGGAGGCAGGGAAAGATGATATGGAGATGGCGCTCTCCAGTCCGATCCGAGTGCGCGCCATTCAGAAGCATGGAGATTGCGCCGAGCACACCCAGCGCGGCAACGACAAAACCTACATCAGTTGCATTGAATCCAGTTGCCTTTTGAATGATGGTCGGGGCGGTGAAAGCATAGCCGTAATTGCCGATGTAGATGCACAGCAGGAAAATGCCGAGAACCCACACACGAACTTGCCGAAGAGCGTACTGGACCTCACCCCCGCTGTGGATTTCGGCGGCAGCCAGATCGTCCGTGCGCAACTGATGTATGAGCCAGGCTTGCTCCTCTGGATCGAGCCACCTGGCTTGCGTTGGCCCGTCGGGCAAACAGATGAGGAAGACAACGCTGAGGATGATCGCGGGAAGCCCCTCAACCACGAACAACCACTGCCAGCCTGCCAGTTCCAAACGTCCCTGCAGATGCAGCAGAGCGCCGGCTAACGCGCCCATCACGACGGAGCTAAGCGGCAACGAGATATAGAAGCGACTGATGGCGCGGGAACGGTTGCTGGCCGGAAACCACTGCGACAGATAAAAAATCACGCCGGGGAAGAAGCCCGCCTCTGCGACGCCGAGCAGAAAGCGCATGGCATAGAACTGATGCGGCGTTTTCACGAACAGCATGCCGATCGAGAGCAGTCCCCAGGTGAACATGATCCGTCCGAGCCAGCGCCGCGCGCCGAAGCGCACCAGCAGCAGGTTCGACGGCACCTCGCACGCCGCATAGCTGAGAAAGAAAAGTCCCGCGCCGAAGCCATACACCGATGCGCTGAAGTGCAGTTCCTGGTTCATCTGCAGCGCGGCGAAGCTGATATTGACGCGATCCATGTAGGCGATGCCGTAGCCGATCGCAATCAAGGGCAGCAGCCGCATGCTGGCCTTGCGCAACGCGGAGCGGCCAATGGCCTCCTCATCCTGTAGGGGAACGATGGTGGGTCGAAGAATTGCCAAGCGCCACCTCTTCTCCGCTGGCGGTCTACCGATGGTCCGTGAGCCTACATCAAATGGGCCGAGGAGGAGCCTGTGGGCAGTACGCGAGCATAGCACCCGGTCGCGCCGGGCGTGAACACAGTTTGTTTCAGGAGGGAGTCGCGGCCTGTTTGCGGAGCAGCCGCAGGAGCTTCCGCTGGCGATGATGAAAGAGCCGGCGAATCTGCAACCGGCCTCCGAGCGCATCGATGGCAGAACTGAAGGCGGCAGAACTGAACGGTCCCATTGGCCATGCGTAGTCCACTACATCGGTGATGCGCGTGCCGTCTACATCTCCATGCGGCTCCGCGCCGACCAGATGGCAGTGCCGCCAGTAGCCGAAGGGTCCGGTCACCTGAAGATCGCAGAAATGGTGATCTAGGAGATAGTCGTCGATGAGTGCCAGCCAGCGCAGCCGTAGCGGCGAAAGCGGCACCGGCCGGAAGCTCAGGAGAATGCGCGAACCGCGGCCTGCTGCAGGGGAGCTTCGTTCGCGTTCCGGGGTTTGCAATTCCAGGCTGTCGATGCGGGCGTCCTGCCAGGCCGGCATCAGCCGCGGGAGGTTCAGCGGGTCGGCGAAGAAGGCAAAGACGCGATCCACCGGAAAGGGAACCCACTGCTCGGTCGTGAACGAGCGCCGCTGCTTTCGCTGTTGCTCAAACGTTGCTCCCCGGCCGGTTATCGTAGGAGCGCTGGGCATAGGGAAAGTGTAGACGCGGGCTAACCGCGCTACGCAAGCTGCCGCCTGGGCTGTCCTTCAGACGTTTGGAGCATGGACGTGCGGAACTGTCCCCCTGCCGGATGCGTTCCTCGTAATATGCTGCTCGTCTCGAAACGTCTTGAGCCGGGGAAGTGAGCGCGAGCCGGGAAATGAGCGCGCTGTTGGAGCGAAGCAGGGGTTGCCGCCGGCAGATGGTCTAATACATAGGAGCGAATGGCGAAACAAGAGACGCAGGGTTCACAGATGCAGCATCGCCGGACTGGGAACGGGCGGACCCGGAATGGGCGAACCAGGAATGGGCGAACCAGGAATGGCCGCGATCGCTGGCTGATCGCCATCGGCGCCTTCAAGGTTCTGGAGGGATTGCTGCTCATCCTGCTTGGCCTGGGCATTGTCCGTCTCCTGCACCGCGATATCGGGGATCTGCTCCTGCACCTGGCGACATCGATGCGGATCGACCCGGAGAGTCACTTCGTCAACCTTCTGCTGGAGAAGGTGCAACTTCTGACGCCGCCCAAGATCCGGCTGATCAGCGCGGGTATCTTCCTCAAGGCCGGTCTCGATTTCGTCGAGGGCATCGGGCTCGCACTGGAGAAGACCTGGGCGGAGTGGCTCACCATCGGACTCACCGCGTCGTTCCTGCCCTGGGAGATCTTCGAGCTCGTCAAGCACTTCACCTGGTTGAAGGTGGGGATCACGCTGCTCAATGTGCTGGTGCTGCTCTATCTGGTATGGGTGCAGCAACTGCGATTGCGTGCGCACCGCCGCACTCATTAGTCGATTTAGTCGATATCGTGCCGACGATCGGAGCGAGTTTTCCTCAGGGTGCTGCCAATTTTCAACAGGGAATCCCCCGCTCAGGTCATTTTCGTAACTGGAGTAATGGCGAAGAAAAAGCGTATATCGCGAATTTTCTGATCTGACAAGGGGCTCCAAGAGCCCGGAACCTAAGGACTAAACACCACAAATAGCCTAAAGAAAAGTAACTCCCACATCATATTGTGGTTTCGCCTAGCCAATAGGGTTGCCTGAATGGCTTTTCGCTTTTCCCATTTGACGGGCAGGAAAGCTGGGCTAGGATGTGGATGGAAGTGGTCAAGAGTGGCCAAAAGTAGGGAATCCATCTCGAAATCACTTCAATGCATGCAGCGTAGCACCTCAGAGGCGGGTCTGGATCGATGTTTCGTGGCAATCACCCAACCCGCGTGGATGAAAAAGGGCGGCTGAAGATCCCTGCCGACTACAAGCGCGAAGTGGACGAGCGCTACGGGTCGCAGTTCTTCATCACCAGCCTGGACGGCGAGCGGGCGCAGGTATGGCCGATGCCGGAGTGGCAAAAGATGGAAGAGAAGATCCTGGCGATGACTTCTCCGGCAAGGAAGAAGGTTCTTGACCGGACGAGTTATTACGGCCAGGTGGCCGAGATGGATGCGCAGGGGCGGGTGCTGATCCCGCAGGTGCTGCGCGAGTCGGCGAAGACGGTTGGCGATGTTGTGGTGTTTGGCAAGCTGACGTTTCTGGAAGTCGCGAACCACGACATGTTCCGCGCGAAGCTCGATGCCGAGCCGATCACCGCGGAAGACGAGGCAGCGCTGGCAGCGCTGGGGCTGTAGCGAAGTTTTGAGGTGTTTTAACCCCCAAGGGGGTGCACGTGGCGGATGAACGCAGCGACGAACGACGCCATGTGCCGGTTCTTTTACAACAAGCGATCCGTACCTTAAATGTGCGCCCGGGCGGTACCTATGCAGACGCCACGCTGGGCATGGCGGGGCACTCGCTGGAGATTGCGCGAAGGCTCGGCGGAGGTGGCCGGCTCATCGGCTTCGACCGCGATCCCGAGGCAATGGCGATCGCCACACGGCGGCTGGATGCGCTGCGCGACGAATTGGGCGATGCGATGCCGGAAGTGGTGCTCCACAACGAGCCTTTCTCGATGGCGAAAGCGCTGATCGAACCGGCAAGCCTGGATGGTCTGCTGGCCGATGTCGGTGTCAGCTCACTGCAGCTCGGTGAAGCGCACAGAGGATTCAGTTTTCAGGCGGATGGCCCCTTGGATATGCGTCAGGACACGCGCCGGGGCGTCACCGCCGAACAAGTGGTAAATCAGGCCGGAGAAAAAGAACTCGCCGACCTGATTTACAAATTCGGAGAGGAAAGGAGGTCGCGGAGAATCGCCAGAGCCATTGTCAGGGCGCGGCCGATTACGACCACGGGACAACTTGCCCGGATCGTATCGGCTGCCGCCCCGGCGATGAAACAGGAGCGATTGCATCCGGCGACCAG
>DATBCB010000353.1:0-17351 GCA_036270675.1 Acidobacteriaceae bacterium
GCGGAGTTGAATGGCGTCTCGCTCGATGCGGCAAAGTACGGCATCGACATGGCGACACAGACTACCGCGACGCTCATCCTGAGCTACCGCCAGATTGACGCCATTCTCGAACTGCAGCTCTATCGCCTGACCCAACTCTCCATCGACGAACTGCTGAACGAGTTGAAGCTGGTGCGCGACAACATCGCTGAGTACGAGTCGATCCTGGCCTCGGAGAAGAAGCTGCGCTCCGTCATCGTGAAGGAGCTGGAGCAGATCCGCAAGGACTTCGGCGACGAGCGCAGGACCCAGATCCTGGACGAGACGGCGGAGCTGCAACTGGAAGACCTGATCGCCGATGAACAGGTCGCCGTGACGGTATCGCATTCCGGGTACCTGAAGCGCACACCGATCTCCACCTATCGCCAGCAGCGGCGCGGCGGCACGGGCCGGCTAGGCATGAAGACGCGTGAGGAAGACTTCGTCTCGCAGCTCATCATCGACTCGACTCACGCCTACCTGCTCTGCTTCACCAATACCGGCCGCGTCTACTGGCTGAAGGTCTATGAGATTCCCGATGTCGGCGCCGCGGGCAAGGGCAAATCGATGGCCAGCCTGCTGAACCTGCAGCCGGGCGAGACGGTTCGCACCATTCTGGCCCAGCGCAATCTCGAAGAAGAGGGCAAGTTCGTCTTCTTCGCGACGCAGAAGGGAACGGTGAAGCGCACGCCACTTAAGGATTTTTCGAATGTGATGTCGCGCGGCATCATCGCCATCGGCATCGACGGGGACGACGAACTGATCGGGGCGCGGATCACCTGCGGAGATGAGATCGTCTTTCTTGCCACGCACGACGGCATGGCCATTCGCTTCCACGAGACGGACGTGCGCTCCATGGGCCGTCCGGCTTACGGCGTTCGCGGTATCGACCTATCCAAAGGCGATTACGTTGTCGGGCTCGCGGTCACGCCAAAGGAGCGCAAGAAGAATGGGAATGGCGGCGATTGCGCCTGTCTTATCCTCTCGGTTACGACGCAGGGCTTCGGCAAGCGCACAGATGTGGATGAGTACCGCCTGCAGACGCGCGGCGGCAAAGGCGTGATCAATTTGAAAACCACGGCACGCAACGGAAAGGTCAACGCCATCCAGCTGGTCGACGAATCGTCGGAACTGATGGTGATCAGCCAGTACGGCAAGATTATCCGCATCGATACTAAGACGATCCGCGCGGCGGGCCGCTCCACGCAAGGCGTGAAGCTGCTGAACCTGGAGGAAGATGACAAGGTTGCAGCCGCTGTCGTTATTCCGCCGGAAGAAGCCAAGATCGAACCGGAAAACGGAACCCTGCTGCAATAGCGCTTTTGTCGGCACACACATGAGACCTCCCCCGGGAGGCCTCATGTGTGTGCAAGCCAGTCCGTTCCGTTCGCTGTCGCGGCGGGCGGAGTTACACACCTATAATGAAAGCTTCATGCTGACATCCGCACGTATCGCGGCCGCGCGCGAGCGCATCCGCGATATCCTCTACTATTCGCCGTGCCAGGTATCGCACGATCTCTCCGAGTTGGCCGGACATCCGATCTACCTGAAGCTCGAAAATCTGCAGCGCACAGGCGCCTTCAAGGAACGCGGTGCGCTGAACCGGCTGCTGCAGCTTACCCCGGAGGAGCGCGCGCATGGCGTGATCGCAGCCAGCGCCGGCAATCACGCGCAGGGGGTCGCCTTTCACGCGGCGCGGCTTGGCATTCGTGCGCGCATCGTCATGCCGCAGCCCACGCCGCTGGTGAAGGTTTCGGCCACGCGCGGCTTTGGCGCCGAGGTCATCCTGCATGGCGCGAACTATGACGAAGCCTGTGAGGAAGCCACACGTCTGCAGCAGGAGAAACAGCTCACCTTCATTCATCCCTTCGATGACGATGAGGTGATCGCCGGGCAGGGCACGATCGGGCTCGAGGTACTTGAGCAGCTTCCTGATGTCGAAGCGATTGTGGTGCCCATCGGCGGCGGCGGCCTGATCGGCGGCATCGCCTGCGCCGTGAAAGAAACGCGGCCCGAGGTGCGCATCGTCGGCGTGCAGACGGAGCGGCTTGCTTCCATGTTGCGCGCGGTGGAAGCAGGAGCGCCGGTCACGCTGCCCGCGCAGGCGACCATCGCCGACGGCATCGCTGTCCGGCGCGCCGGCGAGCGCACGTTTCCCCTGGTGCAGCGTTATGTGGATGAAATTGTCACCGTGGATGAGGAAGAGATCTCCAGCGCCATCCTGGTGCTGCTGGAAAAAGAGAAGACGCTGGCCGAGGGCGCGGGTGCCGCGGCCCTGGCTGCGCTGCTGCAGGGAAAGACGCATCTCCACGCCGAGAAGACGGTTGCGCTGGTGTGCGGAGGCAACATCGATGTCACGCTGCTGTCCCGCATTATCGAGCGCGGTTTGGCGAAGGACGGCCGCCTGTTGCGCATCCGAGTGTACCTGCTTGACCGTCCCGGATCGCTGCACCAGCTCACCCGCATCCTGACCGATTGCGAGGCAAACATTGTGCAGACCAGCCACAATCGCTCGTACTATGGCGTGAATCTGGGCGATACGGTCATCGAGATTACCCTCGAGACGCGCGGCACCGCGCATATAGCGACGATCGCGGATGCACTGAGCGCGGCCGGCTACCGGCACGAACGCGTGCATTGATGGAGCCATACGCAACGAGAGCGCCCCGGAAGGCGCCCTCGTCGGCCTGATCACAACGACTAGTCTGGAGAAAGACAGTACAGCAGTGTTGCAGAGGAACGCACCTACTTCTTGGCGTATTCCTTGAGCTTCGCGAGGTTGTCGATACTGGACGCTTCGAGCAGACCGGAGTTGCCGCAGTTGTCCACTTCATAATCGTTGTAGTTGCGGTGGACGAAGAGCAGATACTGCTTGCCTGTCTGCATGGGAAACTTGCTGGGGCTGTTTTCGCTGAAGATATCCACGACATCGCGGTCGATCATCCGTCCCTTCAGGACCCGATCCACGTGCACGATATAGCTGATGCCGTCCAGATGAAATGAGGAATCCGGAACCGGAACCGCTGCTTCTACTGTGGCGACCATCGTGGTGCCGGCCTCGTGAAGCTCGTGATTCAATGAAATCCGATTGCTCTGGCACTGGGCAAGGCAGGTTGCCGAGGCAGCGGCGACTGCGAGCGAAATGATCAAAGTCTTCATGTGGTGGCCCCCCTACTTGAAATGCAATTTTTTCAGCACTGCGCGTGAATGTGAGAATCCCATGCGTGGTTGGAAATGACCAAGCGAAACTACTGCAAACCGTGTAGTTAACCCCTTACCTGGGACTGCACTTTCCGGGGTGGGCCAACCGTGAAATCAGTAACTTGTGTAATGTAAATTTCTCATTCATAGTTCGATCTGTCACCGCAAATCACACAAATGAAGCACCTTGCTTGAAACTGTTTATTTCTTTTATAACCAAGCGATTACCCGGTTACCGAATTGGCCGTTCCGACGGCAGAAGTTAACCCCGGCCGGCAGCCAGTTCCTCTGGCGCGCCGACCGTGCAAAATGGATATGCCCATGTATGCGAGGCGTACTGCACGAGCGGTGAGGCAAATGGTGGCAAATCATGGCTGGGCCGCAGCCATGCGGACCGCAGGCGACCACCTGAGGCGGCGGCTGCGCCGTGCGCCAGCGCCGCCTTCGGATACGACCACGTGGCTATCCACGGCCGAGCACGAGTTCGACCGCCAATATGGCGTGGATACAAGCGGACTCGTCTGGAGTGTCGATCTCAAGACGGGCAGCCCCAATGACGCCTGGAACACGGCGTACTACGGTATCGGGCCATCGGTCTTTCACCATGTCATGGCGCAAGTGCCGGAATCGCTGCAGCGGTCTGCCACATTCATTGACCTGGGGTGCGGCAAAGGCCGCGCCGTTCTGCTGGCGTCGCAGTATCCATTCGCGCACGTCATCGGCGTGGAGATTGCGCCGCAATTGCATCGCATCGCAATGGACAATGTCGCACACTATACTGCCGTACGGCAGGCGGATGCGCGCGATGTGGCTCCGATGCACATTCTTCTCGATGATGCAGCGAACTATCGCTTTCCTGGAGGCCCCCTCGTCCTGTATCTCTATCACCCGTTCTGCCGCCCGGTGCTGGAGAAGGTGTTGCGCAATCTTGGCCGCTCCCTCGTGGAAGAGCGGAGAGATGCTGCCGTCATCTATATCAACCACGAGTTGCGCGACGCTCTGGATCGCGCACCGTACCTGCAGCAGGTGTGGAGCGCGACCGTGGCGATGGATGCGACCGACCGGCTGGCCGATCGCGTCGGCTCGAGCGCAGAGGACTGCGCCGTTTACCTGACGCGTCGACAAAACTAGAACGGGGAATCCGCTCCTGTCGCCGCCTCCGCACGTGCATCGTAGTGAGGGAGGCAGGCCTCGCCAAAGCCGGGTAGAATCGTGCCAACCATTCAAAGCAGAAAGGCAGAACATCATGGCAAGTGAAGTGACGCTGGATGCAGCGCGGCGCGTGATCGCCGCGGCAGAGAAGAAGGCGAAGGAGATCGGCCAGCCCATGAACATAGCAGTGGCTGACGAGGGCGGCAACCTGGTGGCCCATGTGCGCATGGACGCCGCATGGCTGGGTTCGGTAGATATATCGATCAACAAGGCGTGGACATCGCGAGCCTTTGATATCTCGACCAAGGACCTCGGCGCAAATTCGCAGTCCGGCGATCAGTTCTTTGGCATCCACGCATCGAACGGCGGCAAGGTAATGATCTTCGCCGGCGGTATTCCGCTGAAAAAAAGTGGGAAGGTTGTCGGCGCTATCGGAGTCAGCGGAGGATCCGGCGATCAGGACCATGCGGTCGCCGAAGCTGGTGCGGCAGCGTTTGGTTCGTAGCCGTCACGACTACGAATATCCAGTCAAATACCCACAACTTATGTAGATCTTCCGAGACGGAAGTATCCGATTGGGCACTTCGCGAAGGGCGGCGTCGAGCGCTAGCATGAAGACCTCTGGCATTCTTCGCGCACCTGCTCCCGGGCATGCGCTGTCTTCACCTTTGTCTGTCCCATCGTTGTTATGCAGCGGTGCCGGCGTTCCTCTGTCTCGTGTTTTTGCTGATGCCCAGCGCGGCATTGGCGACGCGACATAAGCAGGCCCATGTCACTCCCGGCAGCGTCTCGCGGCTGGTTCATGGACGCGAGGGCCGCAAGCATAGACACCATGTACGGCCGCACACCGCCCGTGCCTTGCAGCACGCTCGGAAGCACGGCACCGAAGCGGTCCGCGCCGCGGCGCGCCAGGAAACCCAGCGCGTGGCGCGTGGCGAAGATACCGAGGACGATTCCGAATCGGCATCGTTGAACCTGCCGGAACAACCACTTGCCGCTATGAATCTGCCCCCGCTGCGTGGCAGCCATGAGTCGCTGGTGCGCCAGAATGAGCGTGCCGAGCAGGATGGCCTGCTGCGCGTGAAGGATGACGCCGATCTCCAGATGTTGCGCCGGGAAGGCAGCCTGGTCGCATTGCCGCAGCTTGTCTCCATGCGCGTTGACAGCCGGCTTCCGGCGAACCGCCGCTACTGCCGCGTCTGGACAGGCCATTTCCTCACCGATCTCGCTCGCGTCCACTACGAGCGGTTCCACAAGCCGCTGCAGATCAACTCCGCGGTGCGCACCGTCGAGTACCAGCGCCACCTGCTGCACATCAACGGGAATGCAGCGCCGGCGGAGGGCGATGTTGCGTCTCCGCACCTGACCGGCGAGGCGGTGGACATTGCGAAGAAGGGGCTTACGCCATCTGAAGTCGCATGGATGCGCGCCTATCTGCTGCCGCTCCAGACTGCGGGCAAAATCGACGTGGAGGAGGAGTTCAAGCAGTCCTGCTTCCACATCTCGGTTTACAAGAGATACCTGACACCGCGTTCCGATCCCGAGATTCCACCGAAATCTTCGGCGCTGGTCGCCTCCGGCGTGCGCTGAGCTAGCCGCGCTTCCGTTTCTTACAATTCGCATCGCTGCCGCCGGTGTCATGATCGAAAGCGGAGTACTTTCGTGACGGAGGAAGCAGCATGCCAGGGAAGCGCGCAATTGGAAATGTGACGGCGTCCACCGAGCTGTTGGAGATGGCCATGGCGTTCGCGCCAAGCTGCGTGCTGTGCGCGGCAGCCCGGCTCGGTGTTGCCGATGCGCTGGGCGATGCGGAGCGCAGCGCGTCGGACGTTGCGGCCGCGTGCGAAGCCGATCCCGCATCCATGTACCGGCTGCTGCGCGCGATGGCGGCTCTTGGCCTGCTCCAGGAAAGCGGTCCGCAACACTTCCGCCTCACCGCGCTGGGCTCGCCGCTGCGCAAGGATGCGCCCGATTCGGCATGGGCGGCGGTGGTCTTCTGGGCTGACCTGCTTGCGGACTTCTGGTCGCAGCTTGGCGAATGCGTCCGCACCGGAAAGAATGCGGCGCAGGTAATGGAGAAGACGGGCAGGACTCCGCGCTGGTCGCAGGACCCCAACTCAAGCGACATCTTTCGCGCGGTGATGGGCACCGCTCCGGCGGAGAACTACGCGCCCATCGTAGACGCGTGGCCGTTTCCTACAAGCGGCGCTGTCGCAGATCTTGGCGGCGGTGGCGGCGCGCTCATTCGGGCCGTGCTCGAACGGCATGCCGGGCTGCGCGGCATGCTCGTCGACCGGCCGGAGTCTATCGCCAACGCGGAACAGATATTCAACATGTCTCCAGTTGCTGATCGATGCCAGCGGATCGCCGCCGATCTGTGCGAGGCTGTGCCGCCTGGCGCCGACGTCTTGATGCTCAAGCATGTGCTGCACGGCTACACTGACGAGAAGGCAGTCGAGGTTCTCCGCAATTGCCGCCGTGTCCTGCCACCTACGGGAAGCCTGCTGGTGATTGAATTCGTTTTGCCCGATGTTGTTTCCAAGCCGGCGCCGGAGCTGGTCACCCGCTTCATGAGCGACCTGAACATGATGGCTGTGACTGGCGGCCGGGAGCGGAGCGAGCGCGAATGGCGCGGATTGCTGGAAGCGGCAGGCTTCACGCTCACGCGCAATATTCCGGTGCCCGCGCTTGACGTTTCTATCCTGGAAGCGCGTCCGATACCTTCCCTGGAGTAGTCCGAGATTTCACCGCCTGGCTGCTCAAAGTACTTCATCTGTATCGGGAGAAACGCCAGGAACGGAATTCCGCCGGACGGTTCTGAATAACAGGATAAGTGATGTCACAAAGAACATCATCGTAAGGCATAGCTCGATCCACCAAATTACGGATGCGTACTTCGGAACCAACATTTTCACGGGGTTGATCAAAACGGGGCCAATCAGCCCGATGATCAAACCTCTCAGCACTTTGTCGCGTAATGATTGGAGCAGGCTAAAGAAAAGATATGCGATCGTCATGTAGACGAATATGTCGACAGCCCAGCCGATGCTTCCGAAAGCCCAGCCGCTGCTTCCGAACAGGTTGCACTTGATAGCAAAGTAGTGTGGAAGGAGGAATCTGGCTGATAGGTGGCGGACGCTCAAGTAAAGGGTCCAGCACGCTGACAGAATCAAGAAAATCGCAATCCCACGGCTCTCAACTAACATCGGCCAAGGATCACGGCTTTCAGACTTTACGCTCGTGCGCATGGAAGTGCCACGAGTATATCCATTCCGCCAGCGCGTGGACTAAGATCGGCTGACTTGTCGCAGGGAGTACAGGAACGTCGGTTATTCCGTCCAGCGCTTGAAAACGAGCGACCCGTTCGTGCCGCCAAACCCGAAGGAGTTTGACAGCGCATACTCCGCTTTGATCGGCTCGGGCTTGTTCGGCACGTAGTGCAGCTCGCAGGCGGGGTCCTGATTATCGAGGTTCGTCGTTGGCGGTGCCATCTGCTCGATCAGAGCCATCACGGTGATGCCCGCTTCCAGTCCGCCCGCGCCGCCCAGCAGGTGGCCGGTCATCGACTTGGTGGAGCTCACGGGCATCTCGCCCGTCAGGGCGCGCTCGCCAAAGAGTTTTTTCATTGCAGCGGATTCCAGCGCATCGCCCAGCGGCGTCGAAGTCGCATGCGCGTTCACGTAACCGATCTTGTCCGGCGAGAGGTCTGCCGATTTAAGCGCATTATTCATGGCGCGAAAGCAGCCTTCGCCTTCGGGCGCCATGCCGGTCATGTGGTATGCGTCCGAGCTCATGCCATAGCCGACAATCTCCGCCAGAATCTTCGCACCGCGCGCCTTGGCGTGTTCCAGCTCTTCCAGGATCAGGATGCCGGCGCCCTCGCCGACGATGAAGCCGTCGCGGTCCTTATCGAAGGGGCGGCAGGCGTGCTCCGGATCGTCATTGCGCGTGGAGAGCGCCTTCATGGCCGCGAATCCGCCAACTCCCATTGGAGTGATGGCTGCCTCCGAACCGCCGGCAATCATCACGTCGGCATCGTCGCGCTGGATGATGCGATACGCATCGCCAATGGAGTGCGCGCTGGTGGTGCAGGCGGTGGCCGTCGCCTCATTCGGACCCTTCGCGCCGTAGCGGATGCTCACCTGGCCGGCGGCCAGATTCACGATGGCGGCGGGAATGAAAAACGGTGAAATCTTACGCGGGCCGCCGTTCAGCATGTTACTGTGCTCGCGCTCGATGATGTCGAACCCGCCGATGCCCGAGCCAATGTGAACGCCGATGCGTTCGTCATTCTCCGGCGTGACCTTGAGGCCGCTGTGTTTCATCGCCTCATCGGTAGCGGCAAGGGCGAAGTGGATGAATCGCCCCATCTTGCGCGCTTCCTTTTTCTCGATGAACTTCAGCGGGTCGAAGTTTTTCACCTCGGCCGCGAAGGTGACGGGAAAGCCGGTGGCATCGAAGCCGGTGATCGGCGCCATACCGCTCTTGCCGGCCAGCAAGTTCTGCCAGAGTTCCGGTGCCGTATTTCCGGGTCCGGCAATGAGGCCAAGCCCCGTCACCACCACCCGTCGATCGCAACGCAAGGTTACTTGCCGCCTTTCGCGTGTTTCTCGATATATTCGGTCGCGTCCTTCACGGTCTTGATCTTCTCGGCGTCTTCGTCGGGGATTTCCATGTCGAAGGCCTCTTCAAACTGCATCACCAGTTCCACGACATCGAGCGAATCTGCACCCAGATCTTCCTGAAAGGAGGCGCTGGGTGTCACCTCCGCCTCATCCACCTGGAGCTGCTCCACGATGATTTGCTTTACCTTCTCGTCCACTGCTGCCATGCCTATCTCCTCGAACACCGAATCGAATGAATTGAATCCCTTTGAGACTATCAGGTACGCGAGGTGTGGGCGCACAGTGGCGCGCCTGCATCCCGGTGTGTGGATGCGGATCCCCGAACCTCCAAGTCTACTGAGGGGTGTCCGGGGTGTAAAGGCGGGCAACCTGGCCTGATTGCAGCCACAACCGCGGCCTTCGGTCGTACATTGCGAAGAAGCGGTTATGAACGTCATGGGCTATCTCTTCACTGCGCTCGCCTGCCTCGCCATCGGCGGGCTCGCGGGCTACCTCGCTGCACTCTCCCGGCGTGCGGCCATAGCCGAGGAGGCAGCACAACTGCGCACCCGAGTCGCGGCGCTGGACGCCACCCTCGCCGCCGAGCGCGCCGCGCAGGCACGCTTGGACGACGGGCGCGACCTCATGGCCGATCAGTTCCGTGTGCTGGCGAATGACATCCTGGAGGAGAAGTCGCGCCGCTTCACCGAGCAGAACCAGTCCAACCTGGGCCAATTGCTCGATCCGCTCAAGACGCGACTGCAGGAGTTCCAGTCGAAGGTCGATCAGGTATATGTGCAGGAGAGCAGGGACCGCAGCGCGCTGGCTCAGCAGGTGACTTCGCTGTTGGAGATGAACCAGCGGCTGGCCGCGGAGGCGAGGGACCTGACACAGGCGCTGAAGGGCGCCGCGAAGACGCAGGGCGACTGGGGCGAGATGGTGCTGGAGCGCATCCTCGAAGCTGCGGGACTTCGCCGCGGCCACGAGTACACGACGCAGGAGACGATCGCACGAGCGGACGCGAGCCGCGCGCGGCCAGATGTCATCCTGCACCTGCCGGGCGATCGCAAGCTCGTGATCGATGCGAAGGTATCGCTTCTCGATTACGGGACGTATTGTGCGACGACAGACGAGGCGTTACGCAGGCACACCGCCACGCGCCATTGCGCCTCCCTGCGTGAGCACATTCGCGATCTTGCGGCGCGCAACTATCATTGTCTGCCCGGCCTGGAGACGCTGGACTTTGTCATCCTCTTTGTGCCCATCGAGCCGGCGTTCCTGCTGGCGCTCGAAACAGACAACAATCTGTGGGTGGATGCGTGGGAGAAGAACATTCTGCTGGTCTCGCCCAGCACCTTGCTATTCGTCGTGCGTACCGTGGCGCACCTGTGGCGGCAGGAGGAGCAGGCGCGCAACGTGCAGCAGATCGCCGAACGTGGCGCGGAGCTCTACGACAAATTCGCCGGCTTTGTCGATGACCTGAGCAGGGTCGGCGCGCGCATCCAGCAGACGCACGATGCTTACAACGCAGCCTTTGACAAGCTGACACGCGGGCGCGGCAACCTGGTACGGCAGGTGGAGATGCTGCGCGCGCTCGGTGTGCAGCCGACCAAGCGGCTACCACGTCAACTGACGCAGCGCGCGGAAGAGCTCGACATCTTTGAGGATGTCAATGAGGACGTCAATGCTCCTGGTCAGATCACTGCCGCATCGCAGACGGAAGAGATGGATGTTGGAGAGCCAGACCGCGGCGAAGCATAGACCTAGCGTTCCCGCATCCTGCTCAGTCTCAAGGCAGATGCGCCATCCCCCAAACGGGTGGCTTGCAAAGCGGCGCGCCGCTCGGTAGCATCCGAAACAGAAACCGGCCTGCAAAGCAGGTGCGGAGCTAACGCTGGTAGAACCTATAATTCTTGAACAGGGACTCGACTCGAATAATTGGCTCGGTGTGCAGTGTCCGCCAGTCCGGAATGCCTAAAGAGCTGCGGAGAGTCCCACCGTCTTAGGACGGGTTCACCAGCGCGCACCGCACGGCCCCGTGGGTCGGTTTTGTCCTTCTTCCCGCCGAAACTTCTGCGTTCTGCCGCGAGGTCACTCCCTTAGCGATGTATCCTCGCTTTCTCCAATTCGGCGCGTTGGTGATCTCCACCTATGGAGTGCTCGCGGTTGTTGCAGCGCTGTGCGGCATCGCGCTCTGGACCAGCATCGCGCGCCGCATCGGCCTGGATGCGGCAAAGGTCCAGAACGCGGGCCTGCTCGCTGTAGTGTCCATGGTCGTGGGAGCGCGGCTTGCAGTGGTCGTTGCCAACTGGCGAGGCTTCCTCGAAGCTCCGCTGCTTATCCTGAGCGCCGGCACGCTGGCATCCGGCAGCGCCGCGATCTTCGGTGTGCTGCTGGCGGCCGTTGTCGTCGCCCTTTACCTGGTGCGCGCTCGCATGCCGATCGTCCGCGTCCTCGGCGCCGCTGCACCCGCGATGCTGCTGGCCGCTGCAATCCTCGACATCGGAAACTTCGCCTCAGGTTCCCACTATGGCGCGCCCACGGCCGCACGCTGGGGCGTCGTCTACAGCAGCCGCTTTGCCGCGCGCACTACGGGCGTGCCGCTCGGCATCGCGCTGCATCCCGTACAGCTCTACGCGGCCATCGTGCACTTTGTCCTGGCCGCGGTTCTGGTCATGATGCTGCGCCACGAAAGCGCGTCACTGCAGGTTCTCGGCACCGCTCTCTTTGCAGACGGCGTCCTCCGCTTTGTGCTCGCGCCTTTGTCGGGCGACTACGCGGACGCGTCTGTTCTCTTTCATGTGGTCACACCCGCACAGGCCGTTGCGATGCTGATGGTGATACTTGGCGGCGCGTGCTGGCTCGGGCGAGGATCGCTACCGGTGGTGCACCATGCCTGACACCGCGACGTCGCGCATGCTCGTGGTTCCACCCGAGGCCGCCGGCCGCCGGCTCGATCAGTATCTGGTCGAAGCGCTCGGTGTCAGCCGCGCGCGCGTGCAGTGGCTGCTGTCGGAAGAGAAGGTTCTGCTCGACGGCAAGCCACCCAAAGCCAGCCTGAAGCTGCGTGGCGGTGAGCAGCTCTCTGTCACCGGAGAAGCGGAGCCGCGACCGCTGCGCGCCGTGCCCGAGGCGATCATCCTCGACATCGTCTATGAAGACGACGACATCGCGGTCATCAACAAGCCAGCCGGCATGATGGTGCACGCGGGCGCCGGCTCAACCGACGACGCGCGCAATCGCGGCACGCTGGTGAACGCGCTGCTGCATCATTTTCAGGAGCTCTCTTCGCACGGAGGTGCGCTGCGCCCGGGCATTGTGCATCGCCTGGACAAGCAGACCAGCGGGTTGCTGCTGGTGGCGAAGCATGACAAGGCACACGCCAAGCTGGCCGACATGTTCGCGCGCCGCCAGGTGCGCAAGACCTACATCGCGCTGGTGCATGGGGCTGTGACCGCCGACACCGGAACGGTGAATGCCGCTATCAGCCGGGATGCCGTGCGCCGCACACGCATGACCACCCGCCGCGACGATGGCCGCACCGCCATCAGCCACTATCGTGTGCTGCGCCGCATCGAATCGCCCTTCGGCCGCTTCACCCTGGTTTCGGTGCGCATCGAGACCGGCCGCACTCACCAGATCCGCGTTCACATGGCGTCGCTCGGCCATCCGGTTGTCGGCGACACGCTCTATGGTGCGCCCGCGCAGATCCATCTGGCGCCGGCGACCGGCCGCGCACATACGCCGCGCCGCAAAGCAGCGGAACCCGGTGCTGCGCAGCCAACCTTGCAGCTCGATCGCAACTTCCTGCATGCAGCCGAGCTTGCGCTCGCTCATCCAATCGCTGGACGGCCGCTCGAATTCCAGGCGCCGCTGCCGGATGAGTTGGAGCAGTTTCTCAAACATTTAACGACTGAGTTGACCACCCAGCGCCTCCCCGCACCAGTGGCCGCTTCCGCGGGCAGGAAACGCATACAATGAAAGCAGCCTCCATGAGTCCTCGTCATCCCTCTGCCCAGGGCCGTTCGGGCTTGCGCCGCTTCGGTATCTGCCACTGCGTCTGTGGCGTTTTGCTGACGGGCTTGCTTTTCAGTTCGTTCCCGGGTGTCTCGCAGACTGCGGCTCAGGCCACGGCGCGCGCTTCTGCTCCGGAAACCGCACAGGAATCTGCACAGCAGTCCTCCGCGCAACAGTCCGCTCCGCTCAACACGCTGCCCAACGCCCCCGGCCAGACGACCCCGGCACCTGCCAAACCGGCACCTCAGCCATCTGTGGCCGCGCCTGCTACGCAGCCATCCACACCTCCGGCCGCAACGGCGCCCCCGGCCCAGACATCCGCCAGCAACCAGGAGCTGGAGCAGGCCGCACCCGGCGACGAGCAGGGCACCTATACGCTGAAGCAGAACGTAAACGAGGTGAACCTGACCTTCACGGTCACAGACCATCACGGCCGCTTCGTGAACAACCTGCAGCAGCAGGACTTCGCGCTGCTCGACGACCAGCGCGCGCCCGCGCAGGTCTATAGCTTCACTCAGCAGACGAATCAGCCCTTGCGTGTGGGCCTGGTCATCGACGCCAGTACTTCCATTCGCGCGCGCTTCAAATTCGAGCAGCAGGCCGCGACAGAATTTCTTTTGAGCATCCTGCGTCCGCGCACCGACCGCGCTTTCATCATGGGCTTCGACGTCACCTCCTACGTCACGCAGGGCTTCACCAACAACCCGGACCTGCTGGAGACCGGGCTGAACCGGTTGAAGCCGGGCGGCGGCACCGCACTCTACGACGCCGTCTATAGGGCCTGCCGCGACCAGATGCTCAAGGCAGTTCCGGAGAATGCCGAGGTGCGCAAGGCGCTCATCCTGGTCTCGGACGGCGACGACAACCAGAGCCGCGCCTATCTCGATGACGCGATCAAGATGTGTCAGCGGGCAGAGACCACCGTCTACACCATCAGCACCAACACCAGTCCCTCGCGTGAGCGCGGCGACGATGTGCTGAAGAAGATGGCGCTCGCGACCGGCGGCGCCGCGTTTTATCCCCAACGGATCGAGGACATCTCCAACGAGTTCCATCGCATCGAGGAAGAACTGCGCTCGCAGTACTCGCTTGCCTACAAGCCGGCAGACTTCCGCGCCGACGGCTCCTTCCGCACCATCTATCTCACGGCGCTCCGCGGTGGATACGTTGTCCACGCACGGACGGGATACTTCGCGCCGAAATAATCATGTCAGCGAATCGCTAACATGATCCTCTTGTCGTCTCGACCGAAGCCGTCTCTCGCAAGCGAGACCGGCGAAGTGGAGAGGTCTGCTGTTCTCGCCCGCCAAGTCGTAGCTATCCTGAGATTACCGATCGCCGGGGAGCGGAGGCGCGACAAAACCGCTGTCGTGCACGGCCTCCATAAAGATGCCGCAACGTTCGAAGTAGAGCCTGCTCGGGTCCAGGAGCACGACCGTGTCGAAGGGCAGCGTGCCGGGCGCGCCCAGCGTGATCACTTCCACCTTCGAGCCTCGATCCAGACTGAGTTCGTGCATCGTCGCACCGGCTTGCGAATGATGCGCGCTGAACTCCTGCGGATCCACCATGCTGACGCGTGCCGCCGGATCGGTTGCGGATGTTCCTCCCCACACAATATTGCGATCGCTCATCAGGACGCGCGAGCCACGCGCCATCTTCGAGAAGAACGCCGGATTGGCCGTGCAACCAGGTGTGGCTACCGGCTTCTTCGGATACATCTTCGTGATCTTCCAGTAGCCGCCTACACCCGCCGGCAGGTTCTGCGCCAGTGCCACGGGCGCGATTCCGAGCACGGCGGTGAGAGCTAGCGTCTTCAACAGCGGCAATGCACTTTTCATCCAAGCATCTCCAGTAGTTCTGCTTCGTCAATCACCGGCACCTTCAACTCGCGGGCCTTGTCGAGCTTCGAGCCAGCGTCGTCGCCGGCCAGGACATAGCTGGTCTTCTTGCTGACGGAGCCAGACACGCGCCCTCCCGATGCTTCGATGCGATCTTTCGCCTCGTCGCGCGTCAGAGTGGGCAGTGTGCCGGTAAGCACAAAGGTCAGACCTTCGAGTTTGGCGCTGCGTTTGCGGCGTTCCGCGGTGAACGTCAGACCTGCTGCGCGCAGCCGCTCGATCAGGTCTCGATTGCGCTGCTCGGCGAAAAACTCATGCACGGCGGCGGCCACCCGCGGCCCCACCTCCTGCACGCGTTCCAACTCTTCGGGCGTTGCCGCGAGCAGCGCATCCATCGATCCAAAGGCGTCTGCAAGTAACTGCGCCGTCCGCTCGCCAACAAATCGGATACCCAGCCCGAACAGCACGCGATCGAGCGGCGCCTTCTTCGATCGCTGAATCTCTGCGATCAGAGAGTCGGCTGTCTTCTGTCCAATGCGCTCCAGTGTCAGCAGCTTGTCACTGGTGAGCGAATAGAGGTCAGCGATCGAGCGCACCAGACCGCGCTCCATCAACTGCACCACCACGGCCTCGCCCATGCCGTCGATATTCATCACATTGCGTGAGGCAAAGTGCAGCAGGCTCTCGCGCAGCCGCGCCGGACAATCAATGTTGACGCAGCGGTAGTCGGCCTCCCCCTCCGTACGAACGATCTCGCTGCCGCACACTGGGCAATGCGTCGGAAAGTGAAAGTGCTTGTGCCCTCGTGGATGGTCCTTGTCCTCCACGACTTCGACGATCTTCGGGATCACATCGCCGCCGCGCTCCACGCGCACAAAGTCGCCGATCTTCACGCCCAGCCGCTCGATCTCATCGGCATTGTGCAGCGTCGCGCGGGTCACCGTGATGCCGCCGATCTGCACTGCGCTCAGCACCGCCACCGGCGTCAGCTTGCCGGTGCGTCCTACCTGCACCGCAATGTCTTCCAGCCGCGTCACACCGCCGCGTGCCACGAACTTGTATGCAACCGCCCAGCGCGGCGCCTTACCCGTAAAGCCGAGCCGCTTCTGCAGCGCAGTGCTGTTCACCTTGATAACGACGCCATCGATCTCGTAGCCAAGCGATGCGCGCTGTTCCTCCGCCCGCACGACGAATGCCTGCAACTGGTCAAGTGTCTTGAGCGCCTCGCGATGCGGGTTCACGCGGAATCCGGCCGTCGTGAGCGCATCGAGTGTCTCCACCTGGGTGGCAAATGCGTTCTCGCCTTCTGCGCCTGGCGTCAGTTGCAGCGCGAAATAGCCGTAGAAGTCCAGCCGCCGCTGCGCCACGATATTCGGTTCGACGGTGCGGATGGTGCCGGCCGCGGCACTGCGCGGGTTGGCCGCGGGCGACTGCCCCAGCGCCTCGCGCTCCTGGTTCATCTTCAGGAAGGCGGCCATCGGCATCACCACCTCGCCGCGCACCTCGAAAGGCACAGGCAGCTTGCTCTTCTTCAGCTTCTCTGCCGAGATCGAAAGCGGCACCGACCGGATCGTCCGCACATTGCCGGTCACGTCTTCGCCGATGCTGCCGTCACCCCGAGTGATGGCATGCGCCAGCACCGCGCCACCGCTCGCATTGGCGATGTAATGCAGCGCCAGCGAAAGCCCGTCCAGCTTCAGCTCGGTTACATAAGCAACCTCGGCATCCCCCCCCGCCGGTGCACGCACCCGCCGGTCCCAGTCCGCCAGCTCTTCCGGCGTGTTCACGTTGTCCAGCGAGAGCATCGGCCGCGAATGTGCGACCTTGGCAAAGCCCTCCTTCGGCTTGCCGCCAACCCGCTGCGTAGGAGAATCGGGCGTGATCCATTCCGGATGCGCGGCCTCGATCTCCTTCAGCTCCCGCATCAGCGCGTCGAAGTCCGCATCCTCCAGCTCCGGCGTGTCGAGCACGTAATAGAGATTCTCATGGTGGCGGATCTTCTCGCGCAGTGCCTCCGTCTTCGCCTGTGTCGCTGTCTGTCTCGCTCGCTCGCTCATCGTCCCGGATTATAGAGATGCGGGCGGTGTGCCTGTATGCTTCCCTCGAACGCTCAACGTCCGTCATCCACCATGGAACCAGTCACCCACTTTCTCACCGGCGCATGCCTGGGCCGCGCAGGCTTCAACCGCAAGACCGCGTACGCCACGCTGGCCATGACGCTCGCCGCCGAAACGCCGGACCTGGACGTATTCTGGGGCTTTCGCGGCCCCCTGGCCGCCTTCCAGCATCATCGCGGCTTCACCCACACCTTCCTGGCCGCGCCTCTGATCGCGTCGGTGGTCACGCTCTTCTGCTGGGGCTTCCACCGTCTGCGACGCAAGCAGCCTCCCATCGCGCCGCGCTGGCTGCTGCTCTGGCTCTTTGCGCTGATTGCCGATCTTAGCCATCTCCTGCTCGACTACACCAACAACTACGGCATCCGTCCCTTCGCGCCGTGGAACCCGCGCTGGTACTCCTGGGA
>DATBCB010000354.1:0-3475 GCA_036270675.1 Acidobacteriaceae bacterium
GTTACGCTCGGGATGACAGAACGATCGGATGGACTCACTACGCTAGACTGAAGCGCGAGGAGAGCGGATGAACGCGGGTGGCATCCATCATGCAGAGGTAATCCTGCTTCTCCTGCTCTTTCTGGTGGGGGCGCTCACCACCCTGTCGCGGCGGTTCCAGACACCCTATCCGATCGTGCTGGTGGTGGGCGGGCTGCTGCTGAGCTTCATTCCCAACCTGCCCCACATCTCGCTGAATCCGGGGATCGTCTTTCTCGTGCTGCTTCCGCCGCTGCTGTTCGCCGCGGCGTTCAACACCTCCTGGCCGGAGTTCCGCTTTCACCTGGTCAGTGTGCTGCTGCTGGCTTTTGGGCTGGTTGGTTTCACAGTGCTTGGAGTCGCTCTGGCGAGTGAGTATCTGCTGCCAGACAGCTTCGACTGGCGGCTGGGGTTGGTGCTGGGAGCCGTTGTTTGCAGCACGGACGCGATCGCCGCCACGTCCATCGCCGCCCGAGTCGGACTGCCTCGCGCCATCGTGGACATCCTCGAAGGCGAGAGCCTGGTGAACGATGCCAGCTCGCTGCTGGCGCTCGAGTTCGCGGCCAGCCTGGTAGTCAGCGGGCAGAAGCCCGGCTTCGACCAGGGGCTGATCCGGCTACTCACGCTGGTCGGAGGAGGCTTGGTTGTAGGATTCGTTGCGGCGTGGCTGATCTATCGCCTGCAACGGCGTCTCACCGATCCACCGATCGAGATCACGCTGAGCCTGATGGCGCCGTATGTCTCCTACCTGCTGGCGGAAAGCATGCACGTCTCGGGCCCGTTGGCTACGGTGGTGTGCGGGCTCTATCTGGGCCACAAGAGCTCCGAGGTGTTCAGCACCCAGGCGCGGCTGGAGAATGCAGCGGTCTGGAATACGCTGGACTTCCTGCTGAACGGCGTGGTGTTCATCCTCATCGGGCTGCAGCTTCCCTTTATCCTGCGTGGCATCGAAGGCATCAGTCATCGTGAACTTCTTTTCGACGCGGCCATTCTTACCGCGGCCGTGATTGCGCTGCGCATTCTCTGGATGTACCCCGGAGCGTGGCTCGCGTACTTCATCCGGACACGGCTGCTCAAGCAGGACTACCCCAGCCCCAAGCCGCGTGCCATTTTTGTGCTTGGCTGGACAGGGATGCGCGGCGTGCTGGCGCTGGCGGCGGCGATCTCGCTGCCCCGCACACTCGATGACGGTTCGCCCTTTCCGCAGCGCGAGGTCATCATCTTCCTCACCTTCTGCGTCATCCTGGTCACACTGGTCGTTCAGGGGTTGACGCTGCCTTCGCTCATCCGCAAGCTTGGGCTGAGCGAAGCCGACCCGCTGGAAAAGGTTGAGCGTGATGCGCGTAGGCGGATACTGCGCGGCGCGCTGGATTACCTGGAGACGCTCGATGCCGCCCAGCGTCCTGACGAGGCCGTCTGGCTGGACGTGTTGCACCACTACAAGGAGCGGTACGCTATGGTGAATGCGCATCCCAAGGATGGGGAAGACCCAACACCGAAGCAATGGGGCCAGATGTACGACCTGAACAGCCGGGTGCGGGCAGCCGAGCGGGCGACGCTGGTGAAAATGCGCTATGAAGACCGCATCAGCGAGCATGTGCTGCGCAAATTGGAACGTGAGCTGGATCTGCTGGATGCGCGCTTTGTTCCGCGCGGATAGGTCTCCCGGGGTTCCGTGCGAATGGCGGTTCCTTTTCCAGCAGAGGCGCACCGCGCTACATTTATTATCTAGACACAGTGATTTGAGGGCATCTAGCTCTGGGAGCAATCGGCAATGGTCTGGGTGGCACAACCGATGACGTGGATTTTGCTGGGGGTCGCCGGCGGAGTGGTACTCGGCCTGATCTGTCTCCTCTGGGCAACTCAGGGAAGACCGTTGAGCGAAAGCCCGCATCACGACGAATACTAAATGGACCTTAGCGCTCGCGTGGTGGCATCCTGAGCCATAGAATGCCTGCGAAGAAGAAGAGCGCCGAGACCGACAGCGACAAGAGCGCGTGCGTGCGATGGTTGTAATGCACAGCCAAGGCGGCGCTCACCCACCAGACTGCAGCGCCGGCAAACCAGATCCAGGCCGTCCAAGGCGTTTTCGACGCCATCCCACTCCTGACCGGTTCGACGCCGCGGCTCAATGCTTCTCTCTCCGGCCCCGAACCACGCGATGTATCAACAAGGCTCCTGCCGTCAGACTAGCAGTCAGGACGGCCGGGAGGTGTGAGTCCGTGGCGCCCGCCGAAGCGAGCAACCAGAGCACAGTGCCAGCGGCAAGAACGTGATAGATACCCATGTCCGGGAGCCTAGCAACGCGGCGGTTAGAGCCCCATGCACCACCAGGGTGAGTGGCATACCGCCGGTAATGCCACCTGCACTTTTCCAGGGCAGCCGGTTCCGAAACGGGTCTAGTTCTGGCCTGATTGCTGCCTTCCACGTACGATGCATGCCCATCCTCCCTGGTGCCTCTGCGACCTAAGTAACATTTCCTTCGGCACCCTTCCGCCGCAGAATGTTGCCATGACTCACTTGGCGACGGGGCGGGTCCGGATGCTGGAACTCCTGATACCGGCGATTGACAGGTGGTCGGGGCGCAAGACCCTCCAGCAGCAGGACAGCAATGCCCACCTGGCGCTGGGCGATCACGGCGAAGAGGCTGTTTACTTCCATCTGCGCAAAAAAGGCTGCATGGTGGTGGCGCGGCGCTGGCGCTCCTCACGCCAGCCGGGGGACCTGGACCTGGTTTGCTGGGAAGGCGACACCCTCTGCTTCGTCGAGGTAAAGACACGCAGCCGGTTCGATGTAGCAACGGCCGAATCAGCCGTGGATGCGGACAAACGGCGTATGATCCGTCGCATGGCCCGCTTGTACATGAGCGGCCTGCGCGAGCAGCCCAAGCACGTCCGCTTCGATATCGTGTCGGTGTACTTCAATGACGAAGCGACTGCTGAGCTGCGCGTGATCTCGAACGCATTCGGCTGGACCGAACCTGCTCACCGCTGGAACTGATCTCTCGGGCATGGCGGCTCTTCACCCCTTCAGGTCTCGCCCTCTGACCGTCCCTTATATCTCGAAATGAAACATCTGGCTCAGCAAACACCTTTTTGGCGGGGTCAGGTCTCCTAGTAAGATGCGGTGGAGGCTCCACGGCCTTCCGACAAACGTTTGACGAAGAGCCGCGCGACGGAGGAAAACGATGCCGAAGAGGTTTGCGTGGATCTTCGTTCTGCTGCTGTCCGTGCTGGCCTGGGGCCAACCGACCCATCCCATTCTTCCTCTGGGGGCTGCGGCTCCGGACTTCGCTCTCCCCGGTGTAGATGGAAAAGTCCATAAGCTCAGCGATTACGCGAGCAGCCCCATTCTGGTTGTGATCTTCACGTGCAATCATTGCCCCATTGCTCAAATGTACGAGCGCCGCATCGAGCAGTTGTATGAGGACTATGGGAAGAAAGGTGTGGCGGTGGTT
>DATBCB010000355.1:0-16100 GCA_036270675.1 Acidobacteriaceae bacterium
AAGACGGAAAGATATCGCCGCCAACGAGCAAAATGTAAAACAGCCATCCAACCGACACGGTCGACAACAGAATTACCTGCCGGCGCTTGCCCGCAATCCATAACGCAACGCACCCCACCACCACCATCGCCAGAAAGACAAACTCCGAGCGCACTCCGTACACGTCGTATCTCAGACCGGTGTACAGCCGGTGCAGCGTGAAGGCCACTTTCACGTATGCGGTATTCGGCACCCATGCGCCGTAGTACGCTTGCCTGAATATCTCCTGGGCCGCGAAGAAGAGGATGGGGATGGGCAGCAGGCGCGCCCGGGTTATCCACGCCCGGGGACGCACACCGTCCGCCAGCACTGCGCCTGCATAGAACAGAGCGGTAAACAGCGCAGCGTCCGCGCGCGACAACACCGCAAACCCCAGCAAGATCCCCATTGCATCCGCATCGCGTGCTCTGCCCTTCGCCGTCGAGACCCAGCGAATGCCAAAGTACGCTGCCCATGCCAGCAGTGCGGCCAGCAGCGGCTGCTCCAGACCGCCCAGCGACCACGCCGCGATCGGCGCGCTCAGCGAGAGCGCTAGACATCCGATCAGCGCCGAAAGAAATCGGATCTTCGCCGGAAAGTCGCGATACACCTGGGCCGCCACCGCCGCGATCGCTGCCACCGTCGAGACAATCCCCAGCAGGTGCGCCGCCGTTTCCAGGTTCATGCCCAGCGCGCCCAGCCCGGCGCACAGCAGCACCCACAACAGGTTCGTGTAGCCCTCCACTGCCGGGGGCAGATCGTTCCATGTAAGTCCATGCCCCTCAATCAGCCGCTGGCTGTAGCGCAGGGAGATATACGCATCGTCCGTCATGAACGGCCAGAAGTGATAGATCTGCAGCGCCAGGCCGATGGCGCAGATCGCCGCCAGCGCCACCAGCGAAAGTGCCGTCAGATTGCGTCCGCGGGGCGCGGGTGCGGGACTGAAAAGTGGAGGAGCCTGCCTCGGAGTCGTGGACATGCCTTGCCTTCGTGGGTTCTACCCGAGAGTCTACCAAGCGCATGTTCCAGCCAGTCAGCAAGCCGGCAAGTCAGCCCTGTCTCGCGTGCACTGCTATTCGAACCGGGTGGCTCTGTCAGGTCAGTGCAGAGGGCCCGGCTATTCGTTCGAAGCAGAGAGGCTCTCGTCTGTAAGCTCGATCCTTTCCAGGATCGCCGGCTGATCGCTCGTTGTCTCAATCGTTAACTCGGCCAGTCCATCGGCCCCGGCCTGCACGCATGAGGCGCAGGCTGCATTCCCCAATGCTGCATTCCCTGATACTGCATTCCCTGACGAGATGTGCGCACCTAGCCGCGATGCACCAATGCCGGTAAGCGTGCTCTTCCAGGTTCCCCTTCCCAGCGGGATGGCCGAGAACTGCGCGGAGCCATGGGGCGCGATCACCAGTTGCGCCTTGCCATCGATCAGACGCACCGAGTTCGCATCGTTGATGGTTGCCAGATATGCCGGCACCGTCACCCGATTGCCCGCGCGTTCCATACCCAGCTTGCCATCGATCCGTCGAATGTACATGCCAGCGCGGACGGGATGAGGCGGCCCCGCATCGAAGTGGATGAGCTGATAGTGCGCCACGAACCGCGGGTCGGCGGCCAGTTGCCTGTCCGCTGGGAAGAACACGGTGCTTTGATAGTTCGACAGCATGAGCAGGTCGGGTTTGTGGTCCAGCACATACTTTCCGTCGCCCAGTTCGTGTCCTACGAAGCCCAGTCCGCGGTCCGCAATGGGATGCCGCGCAATATGGTAGTCATTCAGGCCCAGCGGATCGATAACCTCCATATGCGCGTAGAACGGAAGCACGCCGGCGGGGTCGGAGACAAGCAGCGGTTGCTTTGCGCCGAAGGCCGTGTTCAGGAAGATGCCGATCTGCTTGCCCTCGGGTGTCCAGTCCTCTCTCGCCGCATACAGGTCGGAGGTGAGCACGAGCAGTGTCAGGACCAGGAAGATCGCAACCCGCGTCCGCGAAAAGCGGAACGGCTCGCTGAGCGTCAGCAATCCGCAGCCCAATACCAGGCTGCCCATCAGAGCCATCGCGGGAACAAAGTGCCGGTAGCATCCGAAAAAATCGCCGCCAATAACGAACAGGTAGAACAGCCAGCCAAGCGTGACCGTCGCCAGCAAAATCACCTGGCGCTTCTTGCCGGCGATCCACAACGCAACGCAACCCATCAGTGCAAGCGCGATAAAGACAAACTCCGAGCGCACGCCCCGCAGATCGTAGATGAGCCCGGTGTACAAGCGGTGTCGCGTAAAGGCCACCTTCACGTATGCGGTGTTCGGCACCCAGGCACTGTAGTACACACGGCGGAAGACCTCCTGTCCCGCGAAGAAGAGAACCGGGATCGGCAGCATGCGTGCCCGTGCAATCAGCGTTCGTGGCCGCACACCGTCCGCCAGCACGGCGCCTGCGTAGAACAGGGCGGTGAAAAGCGCAGCATCCGCGCGCGACAGCAGTGCGAGTCCCAGCAACAGGCCCGTCGCATCTGCATCGCGTGCATTTCCTTTCGGCATGGAGACCCAGCGAACACCGAAATACGCAGCCCATGCCAGCAAAGCCGCCAGCAGCGGTTGCTCCAACCCCGCCAACGACCACACGGCAACCGGTGTGCTCAGCGATAGAGCGAGGCATGCGATCAATGCCGATAAAAATCGCACCTTCGCCGGGTAGTCGCGATACACCTGCGCCGCGACCGCCACAATGCCGGCGACGGTGGAGACAACACCCAACAGGTGAGCCGCCATCTCCAGGCTCATACCCAGCGCGCCCAGACCCGCGCAGATCAGCACCCACAGCAGGTTGCTGTAACCCTCAGCCGCCGGGCGCATGTCATTCCATGTCAGCCCGTGCCCTTCCATCAGCCGCTGGCTGTAACGCAGCGAGATGTACGCATCGTCGACCATGATTGGCCGGAAATGATAAATCTGCAGCGCCAGCGCAATAGCGCAGATCGCTCCCAGTACCAGCAGCGAGATCGCCGTCAGATTGCGTCCGCGCGGCGCGGGTGCGGGACTGAAAAGTGGAGGAGCCTGCCTCGGGGTCGTGGACATGCCGTGCCTTGATGGAGATTCTTGAAAGTCTACCAAGCGCGTATTCCGGCAAGTCGGCAAGTCAGCCACTTCCTATCCTGTCATCCCGACCTTCCTATGCTGTCATCCCGACCGAAATGGAGGGATTTGCTGTGTGTCTACAGCACCATAGAATTGGCTAGTGTTGAAAAGGCCGCGAAACCAACGGCAAGCGACCAACGGAAGCGGCCCATCTGCAACACGCGCCGAAGGCGCCATTGCCCGGACGGCCAGTCCCCCGTGCGGCCAGCACCCTCAGGCACAATAGGGTGCAGGAGAATTCTTTGGAAGCCTTTCGCCGCCTCGCCTCGTTGCCGCCATACGTCTTTAACACTACCGGCGAAATGAAGGCCGAGGCGCGCCGTCGCGGCGAAGACATCATCGACTTCGGCATGGGCAATCCCGACGGCGCAACGCCGCCGCATATCGTTGCCAAGCTCATTGAGGCAGCGGCGCGCGACTCCACCCATCGCTACTCTCTCTCGAAAGGCATTCCGCGCCTGCGCAAGGCCATCTGCGACTGGTACCAGCGCCGCTATGGTGTCGACCTTGATCCCAACTCCGAGGCCATCGTCACCATCGGCTCGAAGGAAGGCATCGCGCACCTCTGCCTTGCCACGCTCGATGACGAGGACGCTATCCTCGTCCCCAATCCCAGCTACCCCATCCACATCTACGGCCCCACCATCGCCGGCGCGCAGGTCGTCTCGCTCGAAATGAACGACCCTGCCGGCTTTCTGGAACGTCTGCAGCATGAGTTGCCCACGATGCGCCCGCGGCCGAAGATGCTGCTGCTCAACTTCCCGGCGAACCCAACCGCGCAGACGGTCGATCGCGCATTCTTCGAGCGCGTCGTCGCCTTCTGCCGCGCCGAGCAGATCTACCTGCTCCACGATTTCGCTTACGCTGACCTCGTCTTCGATGGCGATCGCGCGCCCTCGGTCATGGAGATTCCTGGCGCAAAAGACATTGCCGTCGAGTTCTTCACCCTCTCGAAGAGCTACAACATGCCGGGCTGGCGAGTCGGCTTCATGGTCGGCAATCGCGATCTCGTCGGCGCACTGACGCGCATCAAGAGCTATTTCGACTACGGCACTTTCACGCCGATTCAGGTCGCTTCCATCCAGGCGCTCGAAGGCCCGCAGGAGTGCGTCGCGCAAATCTGCGACACCTATCGCAAGCGTCGCGACGCGCTCATCCGCGGCCTTCACCACATCGGCTGGCCGGTCGAGAGCCCGAAGGCCACGATGTTTGTCTGGGCGCGGATCCCTGAGCAATACCGCGCGCTCGGTTCACTCGAGTTCGCGAAGAAGCTGTTGCGCGACGCCAAGACCGCCGTCAGCCCCGGCATCGGCTTCGGCGATCATGGCGACGGACACGTCCGCTTCTCACTGATCGAAAACGAGGAGCGCACCCGCCAGGCCATCCGCGGCATCCGCCGCATGTTCGAGCAAGGCTGATCGGTCGGTCAGACAGCACGCATCAGCACACAGGTCACGTCGTCATGCTGAGGCGCATTTCCAACGAAATGCCCCAGGTCGAGAATGTTACCGAGCAGGATGCAGACTAGTTTATTGGATTTATTGGAGAGCGCGGCAAGCACCGCCCGCCGCTTGGAAGCTAAGTCCCATATCCCCGGTGCTGCATCGCCGCGAGCTTCCCGGCATCCGGCCACGAGATGGTCAGCAGAAATGCGGAATCTTCGAGCGCTTCGACCTCGTGCTTGATAGAGGCTCCCAGCGTCAACACGCTGTTCGTGCGCAGATCATGCGCATCTCCATGAACGCGGAACCGTATGGTTCCTTTTAAGACATGTACCGAGATTGTGCCATCGGCGTGATGCTCCTTCAGAATGGAGGACTTCTCCATAGAGATGAGCACCATTCTGAAGTCCGACTTTTTGAAAAGTGTCTTTGCAAAGTGGCCCGCGGTCCACGGCTTCTTCTGTTCGGAGTCTGCCATCTCGCCCGCCAGATCGAACTGCGCCAAGTCCTTCAGCATCGTGCCGTCATCGGAAAAACCTTCGGTCGGCATAAGCTCCATCCTTTCTCAGGTGGGATGCGTTCTGTGATTGCCAGCGCGGCTATGACCAAGCATAATCCTGATCCATGCACATAGCCGGTTCGTGGATTCTGCTCATCTTCGCCGCCCTGATTGCCGCAGTGCTGCTCCTTCTGCTTCACCTCACGCGGCTCGGTCACTTCATCCATCAGCAGATACCCGACCGCCCGCATCGCCGGCTCTTCCTCGCCTCCGTAAGCTTCTTCATCACATTCCTCGCGGTGCGCCTGCTTGTATTCTCCATCACACACCACATCGGGCCGTTCGGCTACGTGGAGATGGGCGGCCGCCACATCCACCATCTGGTCTGGGGCATTCTGTTGCTGCTCATTACCGGGCACGCCACGCTCGCCGAAGCCGGAACTAAGGCTACGCCCGGCTCTATCTTCCTCAGCCGTCTGCTCTCCATTGGGTACGGTATCGGAGCAGCGCTCACGCTCGATGAGTTCGCGCTCTGGCTCAATCTCGATGCGATGGCATACTGGTCGCGCGAAGGACGCGAGAGCATCGATGCCGTTGTGCTTTTCGGCGCTTTGCTTGCCATGACTACCTGGGGCGCGCCACTGTGGCAACGGTTTTTTGCATCGGGCGCCAGGCCAAATGTCCAATAAAAAACCGCCATGCCTGCCCGCCCAGAGCTGCACTTGCCAATGTCATCCGAAGAACCGATCGCGAATCGAGTACGTGAGAATGTAACTACAAATCGTTCTAAAATTGCGATCTTTCCGCAATTCTCCTTTCAACTAGACTCGCGAGCATGTCCTCTCGGATTGTCGCGTACTCGATATCGAGCGTAATGTTCGTCTTCCTAGTAGAAAATGCTACTGGTTCACGCCCGAAGCCAGAAACCCGCCGTCCACCGGCAACACCACCCCGGTGACATACGACGCAGCCTCCGAAGCCAGAAATACCGCCGCACCCACCAGCTCCTCCACTTTGCCAAACCGCCCTTGCGGCGTGCGCATCAGCAGCTCCTGCCCGCGGGGTGTCGAGTCCAGCAGTTGTTGGTTGAGCGCAGTGCGAAAAACTCCCGGCGCAATCGCGTTGACCAGCACGCCGCGCCGCGACCACTCCACTGCAAGCGAACGCGTCAGCGCCGCTACACCTGCTTTGCTCGCCGCATACGATGCCACCTCGTGGAACGAAACAAAGCTGTTCAGCGAGGCGATGTTGATGATGCGTCCCGCGCCGCGCTCCAGCATCTGCGGCGCAAAGACCTGGCAGCCGCGCAGCGTGCCCGTCAGATTGGTATCGACAATCGAGTTCCATTCACTCTCTTCGATCTCCAGGGTCGGCACGCGCCGAATGCGCCCCGCGCAGTTCACCAGAATATCCACCGGCCCCAGCTCATGGGCGACGCGATCGCGCAGCGCAATCAGGCTCGCCCGATCGCCCACATCGGCCGGTTGCCGCACCGTGCGCCGGCCCAGCGCTTCGACTGCTGCAGCAGTCTCTTCGAGCGGTTCCATGCGGCGGCCCGTGGCCACCACATCCGCGCCGGCGGCTGCCAACCCCACGCTGAGCGCGTGACCGATCCCCGTCGTTCCGCCCAGCACCACGGCCCGCCTGCCGCTCAAATCGAAGAGTGCGGAACCCCGCTTCGCATCTAACGCCGAACCCTGCCTGGCCCCGCCTTCTGATTCACTCACTACCAGCTCCTGTCGATCCCTGAATATCAACCCTGCGCCAACGCAGGCCGTCACATGCATGCAGGTCACAAGCATCGCACGCGCGTGCTGCCATCTTAACCACCGCGGCGGTTTCTCATATAGGTGCGCCTGTCTCGTCGGCGGCTGAGTGAATCAGACTGCATCCAGGTTGGCGTTCCTTCTCACAGCAATATGCGAGAATTGCTCGACCCTGGCATCCCCGCCATGGAGTCGCGACGAGGCTACCCACCATGCCTGACGCAGTTGCCCTTACGCTTGACATTGAAACTAGCGGAAGCACCGTGGTTGTGCGATGCCATGGCAAGTTGATGGCGGGCGACGACGTTCTCTATAACAAGGTCAAGCAACTGCTGCCGGATTCCAAACGAATCGTGTTGGACCTGACGGACCTCACCCGCATGGACAGCATGGGCCTGGGCACGCTGGTTCGCGCTTACGTCTCTGCACGGTCCGCCGGTTGCACTTTGGAGCTGATGAACCTCGGCAAACAGGTTCGGCTCCTTCTAGGGACGGCGCATCTCCTGTCAGCGTTCGCCATTGTCGGCGAACACGGCTTAAAGATGTGACCCACCACGCACATTCGCATGTGCGAGCGCGTCGCGTAGACGAAGCTCCTAGCGATGCGGATGTAAGACACCATTGCCACTGAGATTGTCCCGCCGTCACCTCACTGCTGCTCTGCCCGCAGATGCGCGATCGCCTGCTCCCGCTCCGGGTCGGGGCTCAGGCGGTCGGCTTCTTCGAGGTGACGGAGCGCGTCGGGGAGGCGGCCGGGGATCCCGGAGAGCGCCAGGCCGAGGTTGTTCTGCACTAGGGCATCGTTGGGGTCAATGCGCAAGGCGGATTCAAATTCGGCGGCGGCTTCGGGCAGACGTCCGGCAATAGCCAGGGCGGTGCCCAAATCGCTGTGGGGTTTAAGCGCATCCGGTGACAGGCGCACGGCAATCTGCAATTGAGCGATGGCTTCGGGCAGGCGGCCCATCTGGCCCAGGGCGGTGCCCAGGTCGACCCGGGAAATCGCGGACTCGGGATCGATGCGCACCGCAGTTTCAAAATACGGGAGAGCCTCGGACACGCGCCCCGAGTCCATCAGGTAGCTGCCCAGGTTGTTATTGGCCACTTTATTGTCGTTTGTGACTGCGAGCGCGCGCCGGAACAGTGTCTCGCTGTTGCGCCAATACCCGATCTGGAACCAGCTCAGCACGGCTGAGGCCAGGCAGGCCGCGGCGGCCAGGGGAATTGCCAGCGTCTTAGCCCGCAGCTTTTCCAGGATTTCCGCTGCACCCCATATCAGCATGACCAAAAGTCCCACCATGGGGATGTACATATAGCGGTCGGCGTGGGCCTGGTCGCCCACCTGCACCAGCCCTATGACCGGAACCAGCGTGACCACAAACCAGCCCCAACCCATCAACAGATACGGCGCGCGGCGGCGCAGCACGATCACACCGGTCGTGACGACGGCCAACAGAACCCCCTCCGCGAGAAGCGGTAAAAAGGCGAAGGCGAAGTCGCGCGGATACGGATAGAAAACCGCCAGCCGCGCCGGCCAGAATGTTTGGAGGATATAGAGCGTATAGGAATGTATCGCGTTTGCCAGACGGGCTTGGAGCGGCACAAGATTCACCGACTCGGCGTGTTTTTGCGCAAGGTAGGCGATGGCGGCGGCAGCGCCAGCAAGCCCCAACAGCGGGAGTTTCTCCCAAATGGCTTTGCGACCCCGCTGACCTAAACGCGCCAACGGCCAGTAATCCAGGAGCAACAGGACGAATGGCAGCGTGACCATCATCGGCTTGGCCATCGATCCCAGGCAAAAGCCCAAAGCAACCGCCAGATATCGGCCCGTGCCGGGGCGCTCCGCATATCGAACATACAGCCACAGAGTGAGAAACCAGAAGCAGGCGTTGAGCACGTCTTTGCGCTCGGCCACCCAAGCCACGGACTGCACATGCAGCGGATGCAATGCAAATAAAAACGCCGCCAACGCACTGCGCCAGCGTGTGCCCGTCGCCCGCTCGAGAAAAATGCACAACATGACGGCCGCCAGAGCGTGCAGCAGGACGTTGTGCAAGTGGTGCCAGCCGCTATCCTGGCCAAAGAACTCGCAGTCCAGCATGTGAGAAACCCAAGTGAGCGGGACCCAGTTGCCGGTGTCGCGGGAGGTCAGAGCCCATTCCAGCCCCTGCACGGTGATCCCCTGCCGGACGTTCGGGTTGCCGGTTGTGTAATCGACATCGTCGTAGTTGACAAAATCGAAGTCGCGGACTTGGGCGTAGACCGCGAAAGTCGCCAGGAGCAACGCCAGATAAATCAGCAGATCGAGACGCGCGCCCGCGAGCGCGGGTGACTTTTGCGGTGACACGGGCGGCTTGGTTCGGGGCTTCGGCAACGAATTCAGTCTAGTACGTGTTGCTTGACTAGAGCATCGAGGATTTTCTGTGGTTGAGGAACGGGTGGACCCTTCACTCCGTGCACTCGCTGACGGAGTGAAGGGCTCTTTTTCACGCAACCACGACGATTACGAAGGATCCGTCGTATTCGGATCGTTCAGCTTGTAAGCCCGCCGCACCAGCGGTCCGGTCAGGTCCCGCGCTACCTCCAGCGCCTCATCCTCTTCCAGCCGGTGATCCGCCACCAGCGTTGCCAGGTATGCCGCATCCGTGCGCCGCGCCACGTCGTGACGTCCGGGTATCGAGAGGAAGGCGCGCGTGTCGTCGTTGAAGCCCGCCGTGTTGTAAAAACCAGCAGTCTCGGTTACGTGCTGGCGGAAGCGCATCATGCCCTCCGGACTGTCGAGAAACCACCACGGTGGCCCCAGAATCAGCGAGGGATAATGGCCGGCGAGGGGCGCCAGTTCGCGGCTGTAGGTCGATTCGTCGAGTGTGAACAGGATCAGCCGAAAGTCCCGTTCGTTGCCGTAGCGTGCCAGCAGCGGGTGCAGCGCGTGGACGTAGTTTGTGGGTGTAGGAATATCGGCGCCCTGGTCGCGCCCCCATTTTGCGAGCAGAACCGGGTTATAGTTGCGCAGGCTGCCAACGTGCAACTGCATCACCAGCCCGTCCTCAACGCTCATTCGCGCCATCTCGCTCAGCATCTGCGCGCGAAAGAGTTCCGCATCGGCCGGAGTCGGCTCATCCGTTCGCGTCATGCGTCGGAAGAGCAACTCTGCCTCGCTTCTGGAGAGGTTGACGGTCCCTGCCGTCGGATGGCCGTGGTCCGTTGCGGTCGCCCCCTGCTGTTTGAAGAAGCGCCTTCGCGCCGCGAGCGCTGCGAGGTATCCCTTCCAGGTCGAGGTGTCTTCGCCCGTCATGCCGCCAAGCGTCTCGAGGTTCCCGCGGAATCCGGCGAATTCCGGATCGACCACCGCGTCGGGCCGGAAGGTTGGGATCACACGCCCCTTCCATCCGGAGTTGCGAATGGCGGCGTGCGCCCCCAGATTGTCGAGCGCGTTGTCGGTGGTCGCGATCACCTCGATGCGAAAGCGTTCGTAGAGCGCGCGCGGTCGAAACTCTGGTGTCGTCAGATGCTCGGAAATTCTGTCCCAGTAAAGATCGGCGGTCTCCCTGCTGAGCCGGACGTCGAGGCCGAAGAGTTCCTGGAAGACGTAGTCGAGCCAGAGGCGAGTCGGAGTGCCGCGAAACAGGTAGTAGTGCGCCGCGAATAGCCGCCACACCTCGGGCGCTTTCTTCGGATCGGCGCCCGCGCGGAGGGTCTCCATTGCGATTCCTTGACTGTAGAGCATGCGCAGGATGTAGTGATCGGGCAGCAGAAAGAGCGCCGTGGGGTCAGGGAAGCAAGCATCTTCGGCGAACCAGCGGGGATCCGTGTGTCCATGGGGGCTCAGGATGGGCAGATCGCAAATCTGGGAGAAGATCCTCCGTGCAATCCCGCGGACCTCAGCGTTAGCGGGAAATAGTCGGTCTGGATGAAGCAGCGGCATTCGGTCACCTTAACGGATTGGCAGTGGAATCTGCCTGACAACCTGGCCCAAGATGTCGGACGCACCGTCTCTTGGGGTCCCAGCCAATGCGACCAAATGGAGCCCGGAGCGTACCGGAAAACGTTTATTCGAGACACAATTCGCGCTTCTGTTCGCTCGGAATGTGCCTTCCAATGTGCGTGCATTGGTGCCCGGATTCATCATCAGATTGCGCTCCCTGCGTATTTGGAAGCGACTATTCGAGACACTAATCGCCGGTGATTTTTGTGGTTCTGGCGCATGGGCACGGTTCTTTAGATGCATCTGCCGGATGCACTGATTTAGTCCTTGGAGAGTTCGGCGTCGGCGAGCACGGCCTGCACCTGCATCAGGTGATGGCGCATGGCGGCGCGCGCGCCCAGCGCATCGTGGGTGCGCAGCGCCGCGTAGATGGCGCGGTGCTCGTTGAGCGCGGCATCCTGGCGGCGCACCAGGCGGGTGCGCTCGCTGAACTGATGAAAGAGCGGCGAGAACATGCCGGCCCATAGTTCGCCGACGATCGAAGCCAGCACATCGTTGCCGGAGGCCCGCGCGATGCTGACGTGAAAGCTCTGGTCAGCGTTGCGGCTGTGCTCGCCGCGGGCGATGATCGACTGCATCTCCGTCAGAGTTCGGGCGATCTCTACTAGGTCCTCCGGAGTGGCGCGCTGCGCGGCTTCCGCAGCGATTTCGCCCTCGATGAGGATGCGTGCATTCAAGAGCTCGATCGGCCCGGGGCCAGTGTCGACCGAGGGCGCGGCGATGGTGTCGCGATGGCGCACGTAGGATCCGGATCCGGTGCGGATTTCGACCAGGCCTGCGATCTCAAGTGCGATCATGGCTTCGCGCACGGTGGGGCGGCTGACGCCGAGTTGCTGGGCGAGAAGCTTCTCCGAGGGAAGCCGCGATCCGGGCGGCATGGCGCCGCTTTGAATCTGTTTGCGGATGCTGTCCGCGACCTGCTGATAGAGCCGCTGATTGACGATGGGTTCGAGCGTCACGCTCCCTATGCTGCCACAGCGCCTTCGTGGAGGAGGCGGAAGCAGCGGAAATTCGTGTCTTGAAACGGCGTTTGGAAGACGTTCCGGACACGTTTTGGGGCGCAATTGGGTACAAAGTTAACGCTTACTAAAACAGCGGAAAACGAGGCCCGGCGGGGCACTGCAGATCCCCTTCGACAGGCTCAGGGCAGGCTCCCCAATTCGCTTCGCTCCGGTCGGGATGACGATGGATGGTAATTGCCGGCCTTGTTCGGGATGACGATGGGTGGTAATCGGGCCTGGTGGGACACGATGAAAACCTGTTGGCTCTGCGCACGCGAAATCTGCCTGACTACTTGACAGTTATTTCTTGAGGGGATTATGGTTCGGTCCGAACAACGGCTGTTCTTTAATTTTCTTTTAACGAGATGCGCCAAAGGCGCGCCGGGGCTATGCGAAGAACAGATTTTCTTTTTGGGAGGCTACAAAATGCAGGAAATCAGGATGGCATGGAGATGCAGGTGGCGGCTTGCCGGGTCGGCGGCGGCTCTTGGACTGATGCTGGCGGCCGTACCGGGAGCGTTTGGGCAGGCGACATCGGCGACCCTGGTGGGAACGGTGACGGATACTTCCGGTGCGGCGCTGAATAACGCCACCGTCACGATTACGAATGAGAATACCGGACAAACCTACACCGGCAAGACGAACGCGAGCGGCAACTACGAGTTCACGCTGCTGCCGCCGGGCGTGTATTCGGTGGAGGTGGCCGATCAGGGGTTTTCCAACTCGGTGACCAAGGGTGTGCAGGCGACGGTGAACACGACCAACCGTACCGACCTGAAGTTGAGACCGGGCGGCGCGTCGCAGACGGTGACGGTGACGGACATGGCGCCGGCGCTGCAGACCGATCGTGCGGATGTGAGCCAGCAGATCGAAGCCAAGCAGGTGAGCGATCTGCCGGTGGGCAACAGCCGCAACTTCCAGGCGCTGGAGTCGCTGGTGCCGGGAGTGAGCGCGCCGATCTACGACCACTCCTCATTTTTCGATGCGCAGAACTCGCAGTCCTTCCAGGTGAATGGGCAGGCGGAGCTGGCGAACAACCTGCAACTGGAGGGCATTGACGACAACGAGCGCACCGGACTGCTGCAGGTGTACATACCGCCGGCGGCGGCGATCCAGACGGTCGATGTGACGACGAGCAACTACGCGCCGGAGTTTGGCCGCGCGGCGGGCGCGGTGACCAACGTGCAGCTGAAGTCCGGGACCAACAACTTTCATGGCTCGGCTTACGAGTTCAACGAGGTAAGCACGACGGGCGCGCGCAGCTACTTCAACAACACGGGCAAGTTTCCGCGGTTTACCAACAACTACTATGGCGCTACCATCGGCGGCCCGATTTTCAAGGACCGGACGTTTTTCTTCGGCGACTTCCTGCGCTACAACAACCACTCCAGCGTGTTCCAGCAGACCACGGTGCCGAGCGCGGCCTTCCGCGGCGGCGACCTGAGCGGGAGCCCGACAGCGATCTACGATCCGGCAACGGGCAATGCGGATGGAACCGGACGCACACAGTTCGTGAATAATCAGATTTCGCCGGCGCGGTTCAGTCCGGTGGCTGTGGCGATTCTGAACCTGGTGCCGCTGCCGAATGTTCCCGGTGCGGGGACGACGAACAACTACCAGCAGAACCTGGGCTTCGATCAGGACTCGACGCAGTTCGATGTGAAGTTCGATCAACGGCTGCGTGCGGAGGACCACCTGACCTATCGCTATAGCTGGCAGCGCGTGACCACCTTCCAGCAGCCATTCTTCGGCGCGGCGGGCGGCCCAGTGGGCGGTGGCTTCCAGGGCACAGGAACGAATACAACCTACAACACGGCGGGCGAATATACGCATGTGTTTTCGCCGCGGCTGTTGACTGCCGTGCGGGTGGGTGTGAACCACTACCGGAACACTGCGCAGCAGACGGATTACGGCACTGATGCTTCGACAGCGATCGGCATACCCGGAGTGAACGTGAGTGCGTTTACCAGCGGCCTGGCGGGGATCAGTATTCCGGGCTATGGGGGCGCGTCGCTGACGAGCGCGAGTCCGCTGGTGGGCTACAGCGCAAGCATTCCCTGGGAGCGCGGCGAGAGCAACATCGACGCGGCGAACAACTGGAACTACATCCTGGGCAATCATTCACTGAAGTTCGGCTTTGAGTTGCGGCGGGTGCGCGACAACCTGACACAGGGGCAGACCTTCTCGCCGCGCGGCATCTTCGAATATGCCGAGGGACAGACGGGACTGAATGCGCCGGGCCAGAAGACGAGCTTTGGCAATGACTTTGCGAGCTTCCTGCTGGATGTGCCGAACACGGTGGGGCGCGATGTGAACGTTGGCTCGGCCTCGTGGCGGCAGACGCTTTACTTTGCCTATGCGCAGGACACCTGGCAGGCGACGCACAATCTGACGCTGACCTACGGCGTGCGCTGGGAGTTCTATCCGCCAGCCAATCCTGATCGCAAGGGCGGTTTCTCGCAATACGATCCGACGGACAACACGCTGCACGTGTCGGGTTATGGTGCGGTACCTGACGATCTGGGGCTGCCGGTGCGCTGGACGAACTTTGAGCCGCGCTTGGGCGCTGCCTATCGCGCCGGTGCGCGAACGGTGGTGCGGGCGGGATTCGGCATCAGCCACACACCCTTCCAGGACAATAACTACGCATACAACTATCCAGTGCGGCAGAATGTGTCGTTCAACTCACCCAGCAGCTATCAGCCCGCGGTGCGCACGGATGGATCGATCGCGACGCTGGAGAATGGCTTTCCGCCCGCGCCGGTGGCGGTGATTCCGGCCAATGGGATTATCCCGAATGCGCCGCTGAGCTCTGCGTGGAACATCGTGAATCCGGATTACAAGGACCCCTACGTGATGAGTTATAACGTGGCGCTGCAGCAGGATTTTGGCGGCGGCTGGGTGGCGGACTTTGCTTATGTAGGCAACCAAGGCCGGCACGTTCCGGCGTACTTCAACATCAACGCCGGTCTGGTGGCGGGCGCGGGCTCGGCGGGACAGCCGGAGCACGCGACCTTTGGCCGTACGGCTACTACCAACATCATGGCGTACGGAACCAACAGCAACTACAACGGGCTGCAGGTGAAGGTGACACGCCGCTTTCAGAACGGGTTGAGCTGGACCAGTGGGATCGCCTTCCAGAAGTCGATGGGCTTTATCTCGTCGACGACGGGGCTGGCGAGCTTCAACTTCTATCTCGATCCGCACCGCGACTACGCGCCGACGAACTGGGACCGCCGCTTCACTTATAGTCAGAGCTTTATTTACGAGCTGCCGTTTGGCAAGGACAAGCCGTGGCTGCAGCAAGGCATTGGGGCCGCCGCACTGGGCGGATGGCAGACGAGCGCGGTGTGGAGCGCCGACACGGGCCAACCGCTCTTCCTGACGGCGAGCGCCAACAGCCTGAATGCGCCGGGGAACACGCAGGTGCCGAACCAGATCGCGCCGTTCCACAAGCTGGGCTCGATCGGCGCGGGCAAACGGTGGTTCGACACCAGCGCCTTTGTGCAGCCGACGACAGCAGCGTATGGGAACACGCCGAAGAACGGCTTCCACGGGCCGGGACTGACTACCTTCGATGCGTCGCTGTTCCGGACGATTCCCGTGCACGAGGCGGTTTCGGTGCAACTGCGCGCGGATGCGTTCAACGCGTTGAACCACCCGAACTTTGCCAACCCAGGGGTGAGTTTGACGAGCACGACGTATGGACAAGTGACAGCGCCGGTTTCGGGATATGCGCCGCGGGTGTTGCAGTTTGCCGCGACGTTGTCGTTCTGAGTGCTGGCCGCACGGACAGAAGCGCCTGCGGCGCGGGTTGTGGGCTTCGCTCTCTTTGGTCGCTCACGTTCAAGATCGTGGGCGACGTGGTTTTTATCCCGTGCCCCCCGCAGGTAGATGACTGCTGACTCGCTTGGGCCATCGGTCCGCTGTTTTCGGGTGTAGGATGGGCCGTCGGGGAATCGTTTACTTAAAGGGAATTTGCAGCGCATGGGCTGGGAGGTGGGGATGGATGTAACGCGAAGGCGGTTGCTGGCAGGGTTGGCGACGGCGGGTGCGGCGAGTGTGTGCTCGTCACTGTTGCAGAAGGCCGCGGCGGAGTTTACCGGGCCGGGGCGGCTGTATCCGCCGATGGATCTGTCGCTGTTCGATACACCGGTCGACCGCGGTCCGTGGGAGCTGCGGGTGGGATATGCGGCGATCACCTGGGATGGGCACGACGGCGAGGCGATCGAGCAGATTTCCGCAGTGGGCTATCCGGGAATCCAACT
>DATBCB010000356.1:0-2695 GCA_036270675.1 Acidobacteriaceae bacterium
GGATTCGCGATACTCGTCCTCCGTGGGCAGACGCCAGAAGCGCTCGTCCGATTGTTCGGTTGCCTTCGCGAAGTGCGCGTATTCTTCATCGCTGTTGGTGAAGACGCCGGCATTGATCTGACCCAGCGCGACCGCGACCGCGCCGGTGAGCGTGGCGGCGTTGATCAGGTGCGTAGCCCCGAGCTGCTGCGCGTAATGCAGCCCATCTGCGAGAACCAGGCGGCCCTCCGCATCGGTGTTGATGATCTCGATGGTCTTGCCGGACATGGCGGTCAGCACGTCACCAGGCTTATACGCTTTGCCACCGGGCATGTTCTCGGTCGAGCAGATGACGGCGACGACCCGCACCTTCGGCTTCAACTGCGCGATCGCGCGCATCGCGCCGATCATGGCCGCGCCGCCAGCCATGTCGTACTTCATCTTCTCCATGTTGTCGGCGGGCTTGATGGAGATGCCGCCGGTATCGAAAGTGATGCCCTTGCCCACCAGGCCAAGCACCGGACCATCCTTCGGCGCATCGGCAGGCTCATAGCGCAGCACGATGAGCGCGGGCGGCTCGGCCGAACCCTGCGCAACACCGAGAAAGGCGCCCATCTTCAACTCTTTCAGCTTGTCCGTCGAGTGGACTTCGCAGCTCAGGCCGTTCTCCTTCGCCATAGCCGCGGCGCGGCGGCCGAACTCCGTCGGGGTCAAGACGTTGCCAGGCTCATTGATCAATGCGCGGGCGAAGTTCTGCGAGTCCGCGATGATGACCCCATCATCGAGACCGGATTTGTAAACAGATTCCGCGGCACCGCCCGGAGCAAGGAGTGTCACGCTTTCCACGCTGCGGTCCTTGCGATCGGAGCGGTAGGTGTCCGAGTCGTAGTCGGCGATGATGGCGCCTTCAATCGCGGCGCGAGCGGTGTTGACCGCATTGAAATCTGTTGCAGTGGGAAGCAGCAGCGCGAGCGAGCGGATGCTGCGCGGCTTGGCGAAGCGGACGGCGGCTCCGGCTGCCTTGCGCAGTTCGGCCAAGGTCGGCTTGGCAACGCCCACGATGAGCAGGCGCGCGGCTTTCAATCCTTCCGGCTGGTGCAGCAGCAGCGTCTCGCAACTGCCCCCGGAAAACTCCCGTCCGCTGACCGCCTTCGCTGCGGCAGTGGTTACCGATGTGTCAGCGATAAGCAGCTCGATTTGGGGCGCGGCCTGCTTGTCTTTCTTATCGGCCTTGTTGACGGCAAATACCACCAGCATCTCGGTCTCAAAGGACGCGGGTGCGAGCGACGACAAATCTGTTTTCATGGGTCTCCTGCGGAAAGTGAGTAAAAGTTATGCGCTGGCGTTGCGGTGCTGGCTGCGAACGATGGCGGCCCGGGCCTCGCGGTCGGCTTCCCGGCGTCTCACCGTCTCGCGCTTGTCCCAGTCCTGCTTGCCTTTGGCGACCGCCAGCTCGCATTTCACGCGGCCGTTGCGGAAATAAAGCCGCGTGGGGATGAGCGTGTGGCCTTTGATCTGCGTCTTTCCCTCTAGCTTCCTCAACTCTTCCCGCTTCAGCAGCAGTTTGCGCGTCCGGACGGCCTCGTGATTGCTGGCGTTGCCGTGAGAGTACGGACCGATATGCGCGTTCAACAAGAAGGCCTCACCATCTTTGATCAACCCGTAAGCGTCCTTCAAATTGGCTTTGCCTTCGCGGATGGACTTGACCTCGGTGCCGCGCAGGGCGACGCCGGCCTCGTATTTCTCCAGCAGGAAGTAGTTATGGCTGGCGGCCCGGTTCACAGAGGCATCCCGCGCGCCGGCGGCTACCGGATCGCGTTCCTTTGCTTTTTGCGGCGCAGCCTTCTGCGGGGCTGCCTGCAGGGTATGGCTGGTCTGCCGGGGCATAGGCGTAACCCTCATCGTAAAGCATTTTCTGCATCACCGTGCTCTGGCGGCGACAGCGCAGCCCGGCATCGCTCGACGGCAGGGCCGCGCCGAGACGCTCAGCAACGTGTGCCATTACGGGAAAATTGTTATCGCATCAAACAGCGCAGTGCGGCGCGCATTCACTTAGGCCAGGTGGTGCTTTGCTATAATCCCGCATCAGCGAGTCAGCTCTCGTGAAAGTGAGGCGCCAGCATCCGAGAGCGTCTCTGTGCGACACTGCCGGGAGCGCGGCTGAAGTCTGTGGGCGGGGAAATCGTGCGCACCGTCGCTTCTTTTATCTGTGGAGTTTCATGAACCGACGCACCTTACACTGCACCCTTCCCATCCTTCTTCTGCTCTCCATGCCGGCCTTCGCGCCGCTCGTGCACGCGAAAAACAAGTCGGCGAAGGCGCTCTACAAACAAGGTCTGGCGGCGGAGGCGAAGGATGACTATCTCGCAGCGTACGAGGCGTACGCGGCGGCCTACCAGAGGGACCCCAACAATCTTTATTACAAGACCTCCTATCAGCGGCTGAAGTTCACCGCGGCCGCGGTGCATACGCACCAGGGCGAGAAGCTGCGCGACCAGGGCGACTTGAGCGGCGCCATGACCGAGTTCATGCGCGCGCTCGAGATCGACTCCTCGAACGAGCTTACCCAGCAGGACATTCGTCAGACCAAGGAGAAGATCGCCGCAGGTTCGTCGAATGCGCCTGCCGAGACGCCGGAGAGCCAGGCTCCGATGGCGGACATTGCCGGACCGGCCGAGCTGAAGCCGACTTCGAACGAGCCCATCACCATCCACGC
>DATBCB010000357.1:0-2651 GCA_036270675.1 Acidobacteriaceae bacterium
CATCCCAGATGTAACTCGTATAAAAGTTGGGGGACGATGCCGAACACACGCTGCCTCTCTTCGGCTTTCATCTGCTCTTCCGCGATCACTTCGGTGGGACGGACCACCACCTCCGTGGTTGCCGCCGCAATCGGCAGCACACTTGTCAAGTCAAAGCGCAGCAAACGCAGACACGCGCCACAGACCTTGAACATACTCGACAAGAAGAAGCCGATTCGGAAGCATCACCACACCATTCCCGAATCGGCGCACATGCAACACGCAACGGCCAAAATTTGCCGGTTTACCCCGGCCGATTTGCTAGCCTTGAATTAGGTCGTAAGAAAGAACAAAAGCCACGGAGCAGCTCCGCGGCTTTTGTCTTTATAACTTCTTTTATTGGACGAATTTAGCGATAAACCTTATGGAATGACGAATTTGATCTCCGGGACACCGCCTAACCGCATGAAACAACGCGGTTTACAGGGCAGCCCGCGGAAACGGGAGGGGGGAGGGGGACCCCTGCCACTCATCGAAAGCTCCAGCGCGAATCGCCGACGCCAGCTTGGTGATATCACCCCCCAGCACGCGGTCTTCACGCAGCGGCGCAACAAATTCACGCACACGCGCACGCGCCGACTCCACCTGCAACGCGGCGCGCAGCGGCAAACGAAATTCCAGCGCCTGCGCCGCCGTCATCAACTCAATCCCGAGCACCATCTCGGCGTTCTCCACCACCTGCCGCAGCTTCAACGCGGCCGTCATCCCCATCGAGACGTGGTCCTCCTTGCCGCCCGACGTCGGCACCGAGTCCACGCTCGCCGGATGCGCCAGCACCTTCGTCTCATTCAGCAGCGCCGCCGCCGTCACATGCGCAATCATGAAGCCCGACGAGATCCCCGGGTTGTCGGAGAGGAATGGCGGCAAGCCCTCATTGATATCCGGGTTGATCAGCCGGTCGATGCGCCGCTCACTGATACTCAACAGATCGGCCAGTCCGATCGCCGCGTAGTCCAGCGCAAACGCCAGCGGCGCGCCATGGAAGTTGCCGCCGGAAAGGATGTCACCAGTCGAAGGCGGCGCCTCGCCCTTATCGGAGACACTCTCTCCAGCGGTGTTGGGAAATATTAGTGGATTGTCAGTAGCAGCGCCGGTCTCTATCTCGACCACCGACGTCGCATGATCGAGCACGCCGCGCACCGCGCCATGCACCTGCGGCATGCAGCGCAGGCAGTACGCATCCTGCACCCGCGGATCGTTCAGCCGGTGCGACTCGCGGATCTCGCTCTGCTCCATCAGCGCCCGCAGATGCGCCGCTGCGGCAATCTGTCCAGGATGCGGACGCGCCTCATGAATGCGCGCATCGAACGCCGCCGGGGTGCCCCGCAGTCCTTCGAGCGACATAGCCCCCGCCAAATCGAAAAGCCGCACCACGCGCTGCGCCCGCGCCAGGCTCAATCCGCCGACCGAAGCCATCGCCTGCGTCCCATTCAGCAGCGCCAAACCTTCCTTGGCCTGCAACCGCAGCGGCCGAAGCCCCGCAGCCGCAAGCGCAGTCGCGGCAGGCAAGCGCTCGCCCCGAGCCCCATCCTGACCGAACACCTCGCCCTCGCCGATCAGCGCCAACGCGAGATGCGCCAGCGGAGCAAGGTCGCCGCTCGCGCCAACCGAGCCGCGCGACGGAACCACAGGATGAATGCGGTGATGGAGCATTGCCACCAGCAACTCGGCCACCTCGTTGCGCACGCCGCTCGAGCCCTTGGCCAGCACATTCGCGCGCAGCAGCAGCATGCCGCGCACCTCTCGCTCGCTCAACGGCTCCCCAACGCCGCAGCAGTGGCTGCGCACCAGGTTCTGCTGCAGCGCCTCCACCTGATCAGGCGCCACCCGCACCTCCGCCAGCTTGCCAAACCCGGTATTGATGCCATACGCCGCCGCATCGCCCCCGGCAGCACGATCGACAACAGCGCGTGAAGCCAGCATGCGCGCATGAGATTGCGGAGCAAGCGCAACATCGAGCGCGCCGGCAGCAACCGCATCGAGTTGTGCCAATGTCAGAGGATCACCGTTGAGCAGGAGCGGAGCGGAAGAGTTCGTCATAGAAATGCATCAGGCAAACTCTTCACTATAGCGATCCCAATCGCTCAGGTCACCCTCGTGCGCGGAACGCGCTCACACCGGACTCAGCATTCTCCGCCGGCGCATCCGCCGTTTTGCCACCTGCACCCACGCAAACAGCGCAACTGCACACACCGGCAGCAGCAGGAAGAACCACGCTGTCCCGCGACGAGCTGAGTAGTTCGCGACCGTCAGATCAGTCGCGACGCTGGCCTCGCGTCCTGCTTCGCTGACCTGAACGACTGCATGCCAGCGTCCAGCACGCGATAGCTGGACGACTGCATCCTCGAGCAGCCGGTTCGTCGCGTGCTCATGCGAGAGATGCGCGACCACCGGCGCGACCTCCTGATCCTGCGAAGTCAGCGTCACGACAACATCCGCATCCAGCAGTACGCTGCCCTGCTCTTCGACCATCACGCTCAGGTCCGCCGGTCCTACAGCCAGCGACTCCGGCGTAGTGAATAGCGACACCACAAACGGTCCAGCAGCCTGCCGCATCTGCAGCCGCCCGCCATCTGCATGCGCCGCGATCGCACAGCACCCGAGCACCAGAG
>DATBCB010000358.1:0-1664 GCA_036270675.1 Acidobacteriaceae bacterium
CAGGGCCCACAGGCCGACATTCTGCATGCAAGTTCTCCGAAAGAATTGGGTTGGTGCGTCTCGCCGTTGCCGCCGCAGCGCACTGCCGGGAAAGCCGTAGGTTCGAGGAAGGCTGATTAAAGCACGGGTGGAAAAAGTGAGTCAAACCATATCCCGTTTTCACAACACTGTGTCCGGTCAACATCCGCGCGGGGCAGCTTTTCTTGACGGAAAAGCTGCGTCCAGTGCTGTCTTGGTGGCTAAGCTTTTTGTGAAAACGGGAGGAGGGTTTCGCCGAAGCCGATCCTGCTGCCATGGGCGAAGCGAATCGGCGCCATATGCATCTTCTTAGTGAGCACAAGTGCGCGCTGACAGGATACAATCGCCAGTCGTTTTGACTTGGGAAGGTAGTGAGGGGTGTGTATGGGCAGTGTGGCGACGGAGCAGCGCACCGAGAGCGCCGGCGGCGAACTGAGCGGTCTGACAGGGGCGGAGTGGGTGGACGTTTACCGGCTGATGTACCTGTCGCGGCGTTTGGACGATCGTGAAATTCTGTTGAAGAATCAGCAAAAAATATTCTTCCAGATCTCCGGCGCCGGCCATGAAGCGCTGCTTGTGGCGGCCGGCAAGGCGTTGAAGCCCGGCTACGACTGGTTCTATCCCTACTACCGCGACCGTGCCCTTTGCCTGACGCTGGGGGTGACCGCGGACGAGATGCTGCTGCAGGCAGTGGGCGCGGCGGCAGACCCGTCCAGCGGGGGACGGCAGATGCCATCCCACTGGGGCAACCAGCGGCTGAACATCGTGACCCAAAGCTCTTCGGTAGCGACGCAGATGCTGCAGGCGGTGGGTTGCGCCGAGGCCGGCCGCTACCTGGCCAACCATCCCAATGCCATCGAGCCGCAGGCGAACGACTATCGGGCTTTTCATAACGCAACATTCCAGGGCGATGAGGTGGTGTACGCCTCGATTGGCGAAGGATCGACCAGTCAGGGCGAGTTCTGGGAGTCGCTCAGCACGGCATCGCTGGAGAAGCTGCCGATGCTTTTCGTGGTGGAGGATAACGAATACGCTATCTCGACGCCGGTGGAGGTGAATACGCCGGGCGGCAACATCTCGAAACTGGTGGCGAATTTCCCCAATTTCTTCTTTGCCGAAGTGGATGGCACCGATCCAGTGGAGAGCTACGCTGCCATGACCAAGGCAGTCGCGCACTGCCGCGCGCGGAAGGGTCCGGCATTCGTGCATGGGCACGTGACGCGGCCGTATTCGCATTCCCTCTCGGACAATGACAAACTGTACCGTCCGGCTGCGGAACTCGAGGCGGAGAATCTGCGCGATCCGCTGCCCAAGCTGCAAATGAGGCTGCTGCGCGAGGGCGTGATCGATGCGGAAGGAATCACGCGGCTGGAGAAGGCGATCGACGACGAGATCCAAGCGGCGACCGATCGAGCGCTGCGCGCTCCCTTTGCCGGCGCGGATACGATTTACAACTACGTCTATTCGCCCAATATCGATCCGACATCGGAGTCATTCGCTCCGGAAAAGATGGCGGAGCCCAGCGGCCCCGACAGAACCATGGCTGACCTGATCAATGCCTGCCTGAAGGACGAGATGAAGCGCGACCCGCGCATTATCGTCTTCGGTGAGGATGTGGCGGACTGCAGTCGTGAAGAGCATCTGAA
>DATBCB010000359.1:0-5753 GCA_036270675.1 Acidobacteriaceae bacterium
CTGATGACGGGATTTCGGCCATCCGACGGAGTGTTCGTACTTCCGTGGATGGTGTTTCAGGCTCTTCATGTTTCCTGGAGGGAACGGCTGGCTGGCGTCTTGGTGGCCATCGCCATCGTGGCAGCCTGGTGGGTGCCCACCGTAGAACGCTATGGCGGAAGCCTGCTCTTGCCATTGAGTTCATCGCAACGGCAAGTTCATGGATTGGCGCAAGGCATTTTGACCGGGCACTTCGGAGTCCATGCTCTGGTAAATGCTGTTCACGCCGTTGCCGGAATCATCATGACCTTGGGCTTGCTGACACCTGCCGTATGCCTGGGGGCAGCCGCATGGACACGGAACGCGATTGCCCGCAGCATGATGATCTTTCTCGCGCCGGGCCTGGCTTTCTTTTTGCTGTACTACTTTTCTGACGGGCCTTACCTCGCATACCTGGCGGCGGCAGGCATGGTGCTCGCGGGAGTGTACCTCCAAAATCGGCCCCCTGCGACCCAGCGAACGATCTATGCCGTCGCCATCTGTGCCTCGCTGCTTTTCATGGTTTCAGCGCGCCCGGCTCATGGAAAGCCCTCCACACTCAGAGCAGTAGTGGATGCCTACTTCGTGAGGTACTCTGTGCCCTCGCTCAAGCAACAAAGAGACCCTCGGCTGGCCAAGTTGCTGGATGCCTGCCATGACGCCACAGTGGCGGGAGTGTGTAAATAAACCCGCGGAAGAGTGATTTACCGGTTGCAACGATGGCCGGGTCAGTTCCAGGAGACCGGGACACTCGATCAGGCACTAGAAGATATCGCGCGCACCTCTACGTCCGCTCGTGGGAAACTAGTAGATATGACCTTCTCACGATCGTTTATTGAGCTTCACGTGCGCATTCTTAACGAAGGAACGGAGGCATTCCGGCCGACTCGCGCCCTGAAGCTGGGTGGTGGATTGTTCAAGCTCGTCGCCTCCCCGGGCTACAATTCCGGCGTCGAGGCATGGGAGTTTCTCCCCGGTACGCTCGTTCGAGCGGAGATCCATGGAAGCCCGAAAGGAAACATCGCGCTTGCCGTGAAAGCCTAGCTGCCTTGACGGAAGCCGCCGCACAAGGCTGGGGTGCCGGCATGATAACTCGCTCGCTTGCCAGGCTAAGGCAACCTCTCCCCCCTCGCCAGCGTCCGACAGGCATTGCCCCCAACCAGATGCGACGGTGACCCAACATCAGGACCTTCATGACCAATGCGCTGGCCGGTAGACGAACAACAATGACAAAATCTGTAACCAATGGCGTCTTTTCCCCTCCCGCAAAGGGCACTGCGACGGCAACTCCGGAGCGTCAGAAAGCCAACCAGCATCTCCGGCGCAACCCGCCGATTGCCGGTGAGGCGGAGGCTATCGCCGCCGCCCAGGCCGGCGACGGAGCCGCCTTTGAGCGGCTCTACAGCCTGCACAAGCGCCGGGTCTACTCCCTGTGCCTGCGCATGCTGGGCAACGTAGCGGAAGCCGAAGATCTGACCCAGGAAGCCTTCCTCCAGCTCTATCGCAAGATCGGCACCTTCCGCGGCGACTCGGCCTTCTCCACCTGGCTGCACCGGCTCGCGGTCAATGTGGTGCTGATGCACCTCCGCAAGAAGGGTCTGCCCCAGGTCTCGCTTGAAGAGACGCTGGAGCCCTCGCAGGAAGACGGTCCGCGCAAGGACATCGGCGCGCGCGACCTCATGCTCTCCGGATCCATCGATCGGGTCACGCTCGAACGCGCGGTCTCCGATCTTCCCCCAGGCTACCGGCTCGTCTTCGTGCTGCACGATGTCGAAGGCTACGAGCACAACGAGATCGCCGACATGCTGGAATGCTCTATCGGCAACAGCAAGTCGCAACTGCACAAGGCGCGCATGAAGCTGCGCGACCTGCTGCGCGCCGGGCAGACCAGTCCCCGGCGTGAGCGCGAGCGTGAGGCCTTGCTATGAACGCAGGCGGCAAGAACAACCCATCCATGAAAACCTACGGTCCATGCATCACCTGCGCCGAGTTTCAGGATCAGCTTCCGGAGCTCTTCGAGTCCGAAATCGACCTGAAAGAGCAGGAGCACCTGAAGACCTGTGAGCAATGCTCTGCCCTGGTAAGCGATCTGGAGTACATTGCGCAGCAGGCCAAACTGCTGCTCCCTATTCACGACCCCAGTCCGGCCGTGTGGGAGAACATCCAGAGCTCGCTCTCCAGCGAAAAGCAGAACTCCGGCTCGAGTCAGACGAAATGAGCGCAGGCCCCCCAGGGCCCATATCGTCACCCGCGTCTCCGCCGCGACGCCCCCTGCCCCGCCGGGTTGTCCTCACCGGATTCATGGGCGCGGGCAAGTCCACGGTGGGCCGCCTCCTGGGGGCGCGTCTCGGCTGGCCCTTTGTCGACGTCGATTCCCTCATCACCGCGGAGCACGGCCTGACCGTCGCCCAGATCTTTGGCCAGGATGGCGAAGAGCACTTCCGCCGCCTGGAAGCCGAGGCCACCGCCCGCGTTCTCGACCCAGCTCATGAATACGAACAAGCCGTGATCGCGCTCGGCGGCGGCGCAATCGAAACCGAGGCCGTGCGCCAGTTGCTCTTCGATGAAGTGCTATCGGTGCCCACAATGGTGACGATCTTCCTCTCCGCCCCGCTTGCCGAGCTGCTCGCCCGCTGCCATGTGGACCCAAACGCGAATCCAAACGAAAATGCCTGCGGGGAAGCAGAGGCCACCGCGAAGGCGCCCCTCCGTCCCCTGCTCACCGCGCCCGAACCCCCGGAAGCGCGCCTCGCCCGCCGGCTTCCCCACTACCGCCGCGCGCATCTCACCCTCGACACCGCAGGCATCCCTCCAGTCGAGGTGGTCGAGCGCATTCTCGCCTGGCTGAGCAACGCAGACGCCCCCACTCCCTAAGCGGGCGATGAACGCACAAGGCGAAGGGGAGACGACGGATACCCGCAAAAAAAAGGCCACAAGGGCGGAACTAAACCGCAAAAAGCGAAACTGGGCGGCATAATAGACCGTTTTCACAAAAGGTCTAGGGCTTGTAACAACGCCTGACGCAGCTTTTTCATCAAGAAAAGCTGCTCCTCACAGATGTGAGTGAGAATACAGTGTTTGTGAAAACGGTTTTAAGAGCCACCTTCGAGAACGACCGCATGCCAGACAAGATCAGCCGCTACGACCTGCAGACCACCGAGCTCGAACACCCCGTGGAGCTCAAGCGCCCCCCGCGCACACTGCGCAGCGATATCGTCTTCACCTTCGCGCTCGGCATTGCTCTCGCCATCGCTTACCAGTTGCGCGAGGAGCTGGCCCTGCTCTACGTCAGCGCGCTCTTCGCTGTCGTGCTCATGCCCGTCATCCGCGGCGTCCAGATGATCAAGATCGGCAAGTGGAGTCCGGGCCGCGGCTCGGCCATCTTCATTATCCTGGCTGTCGTCGGCGGCGCCATTACACTCTTCATCCTGTTCGCGCTGCCCCCCGTCATTCGCGACATGCGCGAGTTCGTGAAAGAACTCCCCACGCGCGGACCGGAGATGCTGAGCCGGCTCAAGCAGCTGCCCTTCGCCTCACGGCTCAATGTCGCTGCACTCAACGCCAAACTCCAGGACTATGCCTCCAACTTCGTCACCTACCTCGTCACCTCCGTCAGCAAGTGGGCCAGCGGGGTCTTCAAGATCCTCGCCGGCATTGTGCTCACCATCTACTTCATGCTGGAAGGCGAACACGCTTACCACTGGGTGCTCTCCTTTTTCGCTCCGCCGCGCCGCGAACGCCTGAATCTGACGCTGCTCCGCGCCGATGCCCGTATGGGCCGCTGGCTGCTCGGCCAGGGCACGCTCATGCTCATCCTCGGCGTCTACTCCACCATCGTCTTCACCCTGCTGCACGTGCGCTACTCCTACGCGCTCGGCGTCATCATGGGCGTCTTCAACATCATCCCTGTGATCGGCGCGCTGGTGTCGATGGCACTGGTCGTCTTTGCCGCCGCGATCGACTCCTGGATGCGCGTCCTCTACGTCCTCATCGCCTACGGCATCTACGCGCAGGTGGAGAGCTCCTACCTCACGCCCAAGATCATGCAAAGCTCCGTCGATCTTCCCGGACTTGCCATCATCGTCTCCCTGCTGCTCGGCTCAGCCATCGACGGGGTGGTCGGCGCCATGGTCTCAGTCCCGACCGCGGTCCTGGTTGCGGTTCTCGTCGACGAGTACGTCGTCCAGCGCGACCAGCCGTAGAAGCGGCCGCCATCGTGCCACCTTGCTATCATGACAACAAGCGCACGCTACGCTGACCAACTCCGGTCCCTGCAAGCCAGCGCCCCTCTCTCGCTCATGCAGCAACCCCGAATCTCCGCCGCGAGCATGCCCTGCCACGAGTGTCTTCACTATAGGTATATCCCGGTGCGCCGTGGTCGACCTGGCTTTTGCATCAAATCCGGGGTCCCCGCCGACAGGTCTTCGTCGGCGGGGTGGAAATCCGGGGCCCCAGGCAACAGGTCTTCGTCGGCGGGGTGGAAGAAAAGCCACACTTCGCTAAACTTGGCTGGTACATAGCAACAGTGAAAACACTCCTAAGCACGGCCGAAGCCACGCCACGCATTGCCACCGGCGCCGAAGTCGACGCCGCGGCCCTCTCCGCCCAGCCGAATGCGGTCCCGGCCAAGCCTCGCGCCAAGGCCGCTACCAATCTGCTCTCCGACTACATGGAGCTCTTCAAGGCCCGGGTCACCGCGCTGGTCGTCATCACCGCCTGGGCCGGCTTCTACCTCGGCTCCGTCCGCTCAGCCATCCCCAGCTTCCACATCGGTTTGCTCGAAACCCTCGCCGGCATCGCGCTGATCTCCGCCGGCGCCGCCGCGCTCAACGAAGTCCTCGAGCGCAAATCGGACGCCCGCATGGTCCGTACCGCCGGTCGTCCGCTCGCCACCGGACGCATCAGCCTCCCCCACGGTCTGCTGGTCGCCTTCGCCACGATCATCGTCGGTTCGCTGCTGCTGCTGCGCTTCACCAATCCAGTCACCGTCGTTCTCGGCCTGCTTACCGTCTTCACCTACGTCGCCGTCTACACGCCGCTGAAATACCGCAGCACGCTCGCCACCTTCGTCGGCGCATTTCCCGGAGCCATGGGCCCGCTGCTGGGCTGGACGGCCGCGCGCGGCCGCATCGAGTGGCCCGCCGTCGCGCTCTTCGCCATCCTCTTCGTCTGGCAGTTCCCGCACTTCATGGCCATCGCGTGGCTCTAACGCGAGGACTACGGCCGCGCCGGCATCCGCATGCTGCCCGTCGTCCAGCCGGACGGCTGGTCCACCGTGGTCGAAGCCCTCGCCTACGCCGTCATCATGATCCCGATCTCGTTGCTGCCCTGGTACTTCCACATCTCCGGCAGCATCTACGCCGTGGCCGCGCTCATCCTCGGCGTCGGCTATCTGGCGTACACCATCCGCTTCGCGAAGATTCTCAAAGCTCCAACCTTCGCCGCATCGCGCCCCTACGCCCGCGCGCTGCTCAAGGCCAGCGTTCTGTATCTGCCGTTGTTACTCATCATCATGATGCTGGATGCCACAGCAGGAAGGAGATAACGATGCCCATGACTACACTTGAGCCCGACACCGTCGCCGCGTCCTCTGCGCCTCCCCATTCCGACGACCCCATCGTGCTCTCGTCACTCACCCACGACTACGGCAGCCGGCTCGCGCTCGACCATCTCTCCTTCTCCGTCGCGCCCGCGCAGATCTTCGGCCTGCTCGGCCCCAACGGCTCCGGCAAAAC
>DATBCB010000360.1:0-32709 GCA_036270675.1 Acidobacteriaceae bacterium
CGAGCTACTCAACTGGCGCTCTCGGGGCTTCCTCGGCAACATAGCGGAGCACGGTACTGGATGAAAGAGTTTCCTGACCAAACAGTGCTTTGGCTGCGCTGTATATATGCCGTCTCTGTAATTCCGGCAACTGTTCTCCTGGCATTTCTCCCCCTACCCCAGAAGCTTCTTTCCGCATCGCAGCGGACGTTTGATGGTCTCTATTTCGCTCTCCTCATATCGAGCCGCATTCTCGTTTTCACTCTGATTTTTTTCGTTCTACATATCGCTCCGCGCGGAGACGTCGTCTGCTACTACTACGCAGAAGCGAATCGTGCTTTGCATGGAGCACTTGTCTATCGGGACTTCACCTCCAGTTATGCGCCCTTGTTCGGCTATATGGGCGCGGCCGTTCTCCAGCTGAAAAACACTCCGCTGGCCCTCATCGCATTCACCATTCTGGTCGAGATCAGCTCTATTCCGATCTGGTTCGCTGCACTGCGTCCGTCCTGCCCAGAAACCGCGTTCCGGCGTGGCGCACTCCTCTATTTGGTACAGCCCTTGATGCTCTTCAAGTCGCTGTTGATGGCGGCAATAACGCCTGGATAGCGTTAAGTCTTGCGCTCATGCTCTTTTTCTTCGCTCGACGACGCGATGCCGCATCCGGCGTAAGTTTATTCGATTTCTTTAATTGCGGTGAAATTTCTTCCATTGATTTTCGCGCCCCTGCTCTTCCTGAGCGCGCGTCGACGTTTAGCATGGGCCGCCGGATTTTTGCTGCCGACGTTAGCCGTATGCGGTCTGTTCGCTGCGCAACATGCGAATATCCTTCAGCCGTTTCAGCAGCAAGGAAATGCGCAGCTCGGCGGCAGCTTGCCCCTTCTTTTCTCTTATGCAACCGGCATCGATATACTCCGGCCGCATCGCCGATGGGATCACGGTACTCGCCTTGCTCGCTTGTACTGTGATCTGGTGGCGCATCACCCGCATCCGGGGAGCAGTCCGCACCTGGGAAATCGGCATTGGGTTGCTAGTGCTCACGCTTTCCATGCTGATGCTCAGCAATTCGCCGACCTCTTGCCAGGCCGAGTCCTAACGGAAAATTCTGTTCGCTTGCTCTTTTGGAAGCATCTCAAATGGAGGATTCTTATGCACGATAACGAGAATAAAGCGTTGAGAGCGCAACTCGTCGCCCTGCTGAAGGGCGGCCAGGCACATGCCACGCTGGCGGATGCGGTGGCCCATTTTCCTGCGAACCGTATCGGCGAACGCCCGAAGGGCCTGCCCTACTCTGCGTGGCAACTGGTAGAGCACATCCGGATCACGCTTCACGATCTTTTGGAGTTCGTCACCAATTCAGAATATGTGGAACTGGAATGGCCCAGCGGCTATTGGCCCAAGAACTCAACGCCAGGTGAAGGCGAATCCTGGGATGCGACGGTGAAAGCCATTCAGGCAGACATGAAGAACTTCGAGGCGCTCGTCCATTCTCCAGACAGCAATCTGTACGCGACCATCCCGTGGGGAAAAAATGGGGAGACCCTGCTTCGTGAAGTCCTGCTGGCAGCGGACCACACCAGCTATCACCTAGGCGAGTTGGTTATTTTGCGGCGGCTGCTCGGGATATGGAAGGCGTAGCGCTATTCAACGTGGATGTATGTCCATGCCCCAACGGTGGAAACGTCTTAGCGCCAGCTAACGGCCAGTTGCCAGCGAAGATGCCGTTGCGCAGTCTTGCGAAGCACGCGTTCAAACTCCTCGGTTTCCTTCAGGACTTCCACGGTCTCATTGCCCAGCGCGAGAGGATGGTCGCGAAGGAAATCGATCAGCGTGCAAACGGTGATCAGACCATCCTCGGCAGCAAACCACTGCGGAGGCGGCAGAGTCTTCGCCCACTCCGGATCTCCGGCCCCTTCTTCGAGAAGAAGCGCCATCGAGTTCTCATCTGCGGAAAAGAAGTCGAGGATCGGGCGCACACCCAGGCGATGCGCCAGCTTCTCCAGAGCATCTTCGTTTCTGGCCAGCGCGCGACCGTTCACGAAGATGTCGTATCCCGGATCCTCACCTTCTACGACGATGTACATGGACGCAGCCACGCGAGCAGTGTACTCCACGGTCTTTGAGATGCGGACCCAGGATTGCAGGTATCCTAGGTCTGAGTAATCTCAATTATTACTCCCCGCGCGTCCCAATTCAAAAATATCCCCACAGTTGCGGCAACGATCAAAATCGCACCGAGAACAGCGGTCCAGTCCGGCCGGATGTGCAGCAACACTACGGATTCCACCGTTGCAATCAGTGGCTGCGTCCATTGCAACACGCTCACGGTGGCAGCACCAGATTTACCCAACAACCAATAGAAGAGAAGATAACCGCCGACCGTCATCAACGCAGCGTCAATCAAGAACCCCAGCGCGGCCGTTGTCGACCACGTTACGTCCTGATGCTCCAGTAGAGAGACAATCCAAAGCAGCAAGGCGGAGATGGCGCACTGCACGAACAGCGCCTCGGCGATGGATATTCCGCGCAGATGTTTGTCGACGGCAATGAGAGCTAGAGCCAGGACTGCCGCAGCCGCCAGAGGAAGCAATAGCCACGGTATCTGATGCATGGCGATGCCGAGTCCATTGCCCGCCAGGAAGAGCACGCCCGCCAGACCGCAGACAGCGGTGGTAATCGAGAGCCGCCCACTGATCGCCAGCAAGACCGGAACGGCCGCCATTGCGGCAAGCCCGACAGCCGGCGACAAGTTCCGGCTGCTGGTGGATATGAGTATCTGCGGAAGGCACAGAATGCCTATACCGGCAAGGATCGCGATGGCAATGCTGCGAACCGGCCTGCGCCATATACGGCGGCGGATTGCCCAAGGAAGCAACAGGAGAGCGCCGAGCCCGTAACGGATTGCGAGAGCGCGAAGGTGCGGCTGTGCGGGAATGGATGCCGTCAACATCCATTCCGAGCCCCACAACAAGGACAGTCCCAGAAACGCGGCGAGGCATCGATTGCGCATAGACAAGAAGGGCTACGCGTTCAGCGTAGCCCTTTCCTCATCAACTAGCGGCGGCCACCCTGACCTCCGCCAGCGCCCGGTCCGCGGCCACCACCACTGCGCCCGCGACGGCGCCGACGGCGATTCGGGTCTGCTGAGCCGCCTCCGTTGCGTGGAGCCCCCGCCGGTGCCGGCGCATCATCTGCGCGATTGAAGTTGGGCTCATTCTCCTCGTCGATCGGCTCGTCCGACTCTTCGAAGTCTTCTCCACCCTCGATCATGATCGTACTTGCATTCGAGGAAGGCTGACGCTCTGTGGGTTGACGATCCGCGTGTTCCTGGCGTGGCGGACGGGGCGCTGCTGCCGTTTCGCTTCCGCCCTCGCTGCCGGGTTCAGGCAATCCAAGCTTCTGCCGCTGCTCCTTCAGCAGCGCTTTACGCGAAAGCTTGATGCGATTGCCCTCGATGCCGAGGACTTTCACCATCACCTGGTCGCCCTCGCGGAGTTCGTCCTTCACATCCTTCACGCGATGCTCCGCGATTTCACTGATGTGCAGCAGGCCATCGGTCCCGGGAAAGAGTTCCACAAAGGCGCCAAACTCGGCCAGCCTGACGACTTTGCCGAGGTAGGTCTTTCCTATCTCGGGCACAGCGGTGAGGTCGTTGATCATGCCCAGCGCCTTGGTCAGACCGACTTCGTCGCTGGAGGCCACATTCACGCGGCCTGTGTCGTCGACATCGATCTTCACGCCGGTCGCCTCGATAATGCCGCGAATGACCTTGCCGCCCGGCCCGATCAAATCGCGGATCTTGTCTGTAGGAATCTGCAGGGTATGAATGCGCGGAGCGAACTTCGAACGGGTCTCACGCGCCGCTTGCAGCTCCGCATCCATCTTGTCCAGCAGGAAAAGTCGGCCATGCCGCGCCTGCTCCATCGCTTCGCGCATGATCTGACCGGTGATGCCTGGGATCTTGATGTCCATCTGCATCGCAGTAATGCCCTTGCGCGTGCCGGCTACTTTGAAATCCATATCGCCGTAGTGGTCTTCCGCGCCGGCAATGTCGGTCAGGATGGCGTATTGGTCCCCTTCCTTCACCAGACCCATCGCTATGCCAGCCACCGCGCCCTTCAGCGTGACACCAGCATCCATCAGCGCAAGGCTAGCGCCGCAGACACTTGCCATCGAGGAAGAACCGTTCGACTCAAGAATGTCGGAGACGATGCGGAAGGTATAAGGCGATTCCTCTACCGCCGGCAGCACCGCGGAAATCGCACGCTCAGCCAGCGCACCGTGACCCACTTCGCGCCGGCCTACACCTGTCATGCGGCCGGTTTCACCGACGGAGAACGGCGGGAAATTGTAGTGGAGCATCAGGCGCTTTTTCTGTTCGCCTTCGTAGGTCTCCAGGCGCTGCTGGTCGTCGGTCGTGCCGAGGGTGACGGTGACCAGAGCCTGGGTCTCGCCGCGGGTGAAGAGCGCCGAGCCGTGGGTGCGCGGCAGCACGCTGGTCTCAATGGTGATCTGCCGGATCTCGTCGAATGCACGGCGATCCGGGCGTACCCGCTCCTGCAGCACCTGTTCCCGGAAGATGCGCTCGCGCAGTGCTTCGTAATACTTGCCGAGCTTTTTCTTCGCATCCGGCTGATCGGCCGGAAGCTCTTTCGCCAGCTCATCCTTGATCGCCTTGACCATCGCATAGCTCTCGGTCTTGGCGTGCGTCCTGGTATCCAGTGCATCTTTCAGCCGGGCGCCCGCCTTGGATTCGAGTTCCGATGCGTAAGCGTGGTCGACCTCGAGCTCGGCAACCGTACGCTTGGTCTTGCCCGCCTTCGCAACGAGCTCTTCCATCGCCGCAATGATCTTCTTGATCTCGCCATGACCGAAGTCGATCGCATCGACCACGATCTCTTCGCTCACTTCTTTTGCGCCGCTCTCCACCATCACGATGCCGTCCTTCGTGCCGACGACCATGATGTTCAGGGTGCTCTCGTGCCGCTCCGCATAAGTGGGATTGACGACGAACTGGTCATTCACACGACCGACACGCACGGCGCCAACCGGACCGCCAAAAGGAATGTCCGAGAGCGCGAGTGCCGCGCCCGCTCCGTTGATGGCGATGACATCCGGATCGTTTTCCTTGTCCGCCGAAAGAACAAACGCGATCACCTGCGTTTCATTCCGGAAGGCTTCAGGAAAGAGCGGACGGATGGGACGATCGATCTGCCGCGAGGTCAGGATCTCCTTCTCACTGGGGCGCCCTTCTCGCTTGATGAAGCCGCCGGGTATGCGTCCGCCGGCGTAGGTGTATTCGCGATAATCGACGGTAAGGGGAAAGAAGTCGATGCCTTCGCGCGGGTCTGCGGAAGCTACAGCGGTGACCAGCACCACGGTGTCACCCTGGGTTACCAACGCGGCGCCGGGCGCTTGTTTGGCCATGCGGCCGGTTTCAAAGGTCAGTCGCTTGCCGCCGGCAAGCTCAACAGATACTTCTTGTTTCATGGAATCCTCGTTTTCTGTGCAGCGCAGGAGATGATGTGGCTCCAGGCAGGAAGGCGCGCAGCACCCATGAAGACCTCCGGGTGCGCGGCATGGTTCGCATGCGATCCCCTCTCAGCCATCGCGGCGAGTGGAAGGGTGCGGAAGCAACGCGCGGCCGGCCCTTGAAAGAGCCACGGCCGGAGTCCCGCGTCGCTGTCAGAAGCGTGCGATAAAAGGGGCAAGGTGTACGGACTTACTTACGAATGCCGAGCTTGCCGATAACGTCGCGGTAGCGGACGGAGTCGCTGGTCTTCAGATAATTCAGAAGACGACGCCGTTTGCTCACCAGCATCAATAGACCACGGCGGGATGCGTGGTCCTTCTTGTGGGTTTTGAAATGCTCGGTCAGCTCGCCGATCCGTTCGCTGAGAATCGCGATCTGCACCTCGGGACTGCCCGTATCCGAATCGTGTGCCCGGAAGCGGGAGATCACCTCTGTCTTCTTTTCTGTTGCCAGCACGCTTACCTCTCTATGCTCTTATCGAATCCACTCTCTAAGTGTCTGCCCCAAGAGTAACATAGAGTGCTTTCGCGAGCCCAGACAGATTTGCACGCTAATGTACGGCGATCTCGGTCTTGCCGCCTTCTCGCGGATTGTTTTTATCGAGCAGAAAGGTCAGCAGCACCATGATTGCTGCAAGTGCAGCCAACGCAAAGTACACATCCACGTAGCCTTGCGTCTGCGTCTGCGCCTGCAAGTCGGTGTAGGTGCGGAGTTGCGCGCCGCCCGGAGCGTTGGCTCCCCCCAGATGGGGGATCAACGCGCTAGTGGTTGCCTGGATACGTTGCTGGAACGCTGCATTCCCGGGCTGTACGTAATGTAAGGAACTCGCCTGATGGAAGGCCGTACTCTCTGTGACGAACGCACCGGTGAGCGAGATCAGAATCGACCCGCCTATATTTCGGGCGAAATTGATCAAGCCGGAGACCTGGTTATTCAACTCACGCGGCAGCCCGAAGTACGCCGCAGTCGTAACCGAGACAAAGACGAACGGGATCGCGATGACCTGCACGATACGCAGCCACGAAGCGAAGCCGAAGCTCATCCCCAAATTCAGCCGAACCGCTGAGTAGAAGAACGCGCAGGTATAGAGGCTGAACCCGAAGGCGATAATATTGCGCGCCGGAAAGCGAGACACTGCCTGGCCGGCCATCGGAAACACGAAGAGCAAGACGACACCGCCCCAGGACAGGGCAAGTCCCGCGATGGTGGCCGTGTATCCAAGCAGCTGCTGCGTAAACTGCGGCTGCAACACCGTCGATGCATTCAGGAGACCACCCGTGATCAACATCAGGAAAGAACAAACGACGAAATTTCGGTATTTATAGAGCCGCATGTGGATGATCGGCTCCTTCGCTCCTGAGACCTCCCACCAGATCAAAACAAGGGTCGAAATCGCGAACGTGATCGCATAGAAACGGATCCCACGCGACCCGAACCAGTCCCACTCCTCGCCCTTGTCCAGGAAGATTTCGAGCGAACCCATGGAGATGACCAGCAATATCACACCGACGTAGTCCAAGCGCCACAGTTTGGCCCGGTCAGGCTTCAGGTAAGGCGGGTCCTCAACTAGCCGCTGCACCAGCACCAGCGCGAGAATGCCGATCGGAATGTTGATGTAGAAGATCCAGTGCCAGCTATAGTTGTCCGTCAGCCAGCCGCCGACCGTAGGGCCGATCGACGGAGCCAACACGGCAACGACGCCGTAGAGCGAGAACGCCAGCCCGCGCTTGCTGGGCTCAAACGAGTCCGCCATGATGGCCTGCGCCATCGGTTGGAGTCCACCACCTCCAGCACCCTGGATTACGCGGAAGAGCAGCAACATTCCAAGGGACGGTGCAAGTCCGCACAGGAACGAGGCCGCGGTGAAAATCACGATGCAGAGCATGAAGAAATTCTTGCGCCCGATCACGCTCGAAGCCCAACCGCCCATCGGCAGCACTACGGCATTCGCGACCAGATACGTCGTCAAGACCCATGTGCTTTCGTCGCGACTGGCTGCAAGGCCGCCTGCGATGTATGGCAACGCGACGTTCGCGATGGAGGTATCCAGCACCTCCATGAAAGCAGCCATTGCAACAGTCGCAGCAATCACCCAGGGATTTGTCTTCGGCTTCCATGCCGTCATGGGAACTGCCGCTGCCGCTGCTGCCATGTCTGCGTCTTGCTCCTGCCGGATAGGACTTGCCCTGCGCAAGGATACGACTGATGAGCTCGGCAGAACCTGAGAAGTTTCGCCTACATAGATGCAAAAGCACTGTCGCCCGACTCGGAAATTGGGCAGAACGATGCTTCGTCAGTTCCAGCCCTCCGCTGAATGATTGCTGTCGCGAAATGGCGCAGTCTGGAGTCCCACACGTTCCTACTTGCCCTCATCGAGCTGGCTAGTCCAATGCAGGAAACGGATCAGCCGCCCCTTCTCCTGCCACACGAAGCGGAAAAAGTCTCGGGCGCCTATGCTGTGCGCCGCCTGCCCAGAGTAGGTTTCGATGCGCCAGCGCAGATATTCACTGCGCCACGGCCGAAGGCGATGTCCGCGTGTGGCATTCCAGAGAAATCGCATCGCGCTTCGCATTGGCTCGGACTCCGACCATCAGTATAGAGGTGGGATTCAATGCTCCGGCATCGGGCTTGCCCGCCGGGCCGACCGACACCGGCCGTTACATGCGATCGAAGAGTGTCCCCTGTTTCTCGATGGTTACGATGACGGATTCGAGCGCCGCCTGCTGCGTCTGGTTGGAGGAGAGTTCCGTTGCCACTGTTGGCAAATCCGCCTGCAGCAGATTCGTCTGGTTAGCCACGAGTTGTGTCCGCTCCTGGGAGGCATACGAGGAAGCCGATTGAAAGCGGTTGATCGCGCCGTCGAGTGAAGCGCGCTGCGTGCTCACCTGCGAGAGCGCCGCGCCCAACTGCGAGGTCAATGAGATGGTGGTAGCCGTGTTACCCGAAGAAAAATCCTGGATCAACGCATTCAGCGTGCCCAGAAGGTCGCCGCCGGCCGCGGTGAATACCTGCTGTCCGGGCAGGTTCGTCGCAATCGACTGGCCCCCCGGCGTGCTCACATGGTTCACAACGTTGTCGCCTGAATAAGTGACGGTGGCAGGCGTGGTCGAGGTGTCCAGTTGGAACGGCGGGTTATTGTTCTGGCTTCCAGAGAAGAGGTACTTTCCGCTGTAGCTCGTGTTCGCCAAGCCCAGGATCTCATCGCGGATGCTGGTAAGTTCCGCTGCGACGCTGGACCGGTCGCTCGCGTTATTGGTGCCGTTATTTCCCGAGGTAGCCACCGAAATAGCCTGGTTGATCTGGTCGACCACCGACCCAAGTGTCGAATCGGCAACCTGCATCATGGCTGTTGTCGTCGACGCAGTCTGCGTGAATTTGCTGTCCGCGGCGATTTGCGAAGAGAACTGCACATTTTGTGACGCTGCTATCGGATCATCGCCCAAACCGCTGAGCCGTACGCCACTCGATATTTCGCTGGAAATCGCCTGCTGCTGCGCCGTGTTATGGGAAAGCGCCGCGGTGAGCTGCTGGAGGTAATTTGAATTGACGTTCATCTTCCCGTTCTCCGATCGCTATGCCACAGCAGTCTCGGTGCCCAGATTGATGGCACTTGTCATCACCGAATTCAAGATGGTGAAGACCTTGGCAGCAGCTTGATAGGACTGCTCAAAGGTCTGCAGGAGCGCTGCCTGATCATTCATGTTCACTGACGACAAAGCGCTTTGCTGCGACTGAAGCTGGGTAAGAGAGGCATTCTGCGATGCCTGCGTCGTGGTCGCTTCGCTCACCTTTGTCCCGATCTCGCCGACCAGTGCTGCATACGAGGCAGTCGGCGTCTGTCCACCCACGATACCTGCCGATGCGAGAGCGGCAATCGCGGTAGCATTCGACCCGTCCTGCGCTCCGGCCCCGGTGGCCGATGCCGCCACTCCCTTCGGATTGGTCAGTGCGACGGAGATTGCATTCGCTGCTCCAGTGGCGCTGCTCCCCAGGGAGAAGATCGCCGCACCGCTGTTCCCATTGGCATCCGTTCCGCTTGCCTGCTGCGCATTGACTGCGGTGCCGACGTTCCACGCCAACTGGTCGAGCGATGCGAGGGCACTTGGAATATCGGAGTCCCGCGCCTCGAGCCCGCCACCAATCTGCCCGCCCCCATTGGTCAGAGCGGAGGTCTGGTCCACTCCGCCGAGCAACAGGTGGGTGACGCCACCCGAGCTCTGCGTCTGAAGGTCCACGCTTTGGCCACCCGCCACCAGCACGGCGCCCGATGTCGTGGTTATGGTGAGGTTGTTGTTTTCGTTCGTGATCTGATGAATGCCAATCAGCTGCGACAATTGCTGGATATCGTATTGCCGCTGATCTTCGAGTGTGCCCGCATCGCCCGTCGGGCTGCTCGCGCTGATCTTAGCGTTCAAGCCGGCGATAGCGCTGGTCAGCGAGTTCACCTGATCGGCCGCGGAAGCAATGGACGCATCGAGACCAGATCCCTGTTGTGCCAAGCTGCTCGAAACCTGGTTGAACGTCGCAGCGAGCTGCTGCGCCGCAGAGAGAACTCCGGTCCGCAGGCTGGAATTGGAGGGATCAGCAGAAAGCGACGAGAAGCTCTGAAAAAATGCCGTCATCTGCTGGCCAATGTCAGCAAGGCCACTGCTGTTTGTGTTTCCTGTAGCCGTGATCGCCCCCGAAAACAGGGACTGCAGATCGGTCAGTGCGGCAAGTCGCGCGGCAGTGGAAGACTGGTCCTGTGTCTGCTGATCGATACGCTGATTCAAGATACGATCGCGCTGGGAAGCCGCTCCCTCAAACGCCACACCGCCGGCCGACGATCGCCCACCCACCGATACCGTGTCGATCGCGCCCCACTGCACGGTCTCGGTGGTATAGCCCGGCGTATTCGCATTCGCGATGTTGCCCGCCACAACCGAGATCGCCGCTTGATCTGCTGCCAGGGAGCCCGTCGCGATATTCCAAGCCTGATTCAGAGAAGCCATGGTATTCAGCGCCTAGCCAAAGCCCGATAGCCGTCCACTGGTGAATCGTGACCCGGCTCCAGCCCCAGCACATTCAGATTGGTACGCGTTTGCCGAAGCAGACGATCCAGCAACAGCAGCTTCCAGGAGAGGCGCGCGTGGGTCGCATCGGAGACGGAGAGCTGCCGCCCTTTCGCTTCCCACTCCCGGCAGCGGCACGCCAGCTGCACCAGCAGCTCTGCATCCATTTTGGCCAGGCCATCAATCACACGATCGAGCGTCCGCTCAATCTCCGCCGCCGGAAGAAACCACGGATTTTCTGTCCCGCTGCGCGTCATCAAGTTCCCTTAACCGCGCAGGTTGCGCAACATGGCGTCCGCTACGTCCTGCGGCGCGACTCGATATGTTCCGCTGGCAATCTGCTGCTGAAGGCTCGCGACGCGATCCTGTCGTACTTCGGGCATTTGCATCGCTTCGGCCACTGACTGTGCCGCCGGGCTAAGTTCTGCCGAGTCATTCCCGGAGGACGTGCTGCGGGCCGAAGGGGTCGATCGATCGTCGCTGCGCGGGCGGGACGCCGCCTGCACTCCTGTACTCGCGAGATTCGATGGATATGTGGATCGATCATGCACGTCCATGGATGGATCTCCTCACAACCTATATCGGCCGCGACGCGGAAAGCTTGAGGCCCTTCTGGACTGGGTTTGCTGTTTGATCCTTCCCACCGCCGGCATGGCTGGACTCCAATTGATGCAGAATTCGGCCCGCGATGCCGAACCCGCCTCGTTCCGAGATCGCCCGGGCAAGCGACTGAGAGGCAAAGCCAGCCAGAGCGCCTCCGCTTCCCGCACCGCCCTCTTCTCCCGTAAGCCCGTCTCCCTCTTGCAACGGTTTCAATAACTCAGCCATCAGGCTCGCTTCAAACTCGTGGGCCGAACGCTCGAGCCTGGGATCCCTGGTTTGTCCCGCAGCGGCGGAGGCGTTCTGCAACCCGACACCCTGCGACTCCAACTTCGCAAGCTGCACTAGAGCACCTCCAGCTCGGCTTCTAGAGCTCCAGCCTCTTTCATCGCCTGCAGAATCGAGATCACATCACGCGCGCTTGCCCCAATACCCTGCAACTCCTCCACCAGATCATCGACCGTTGCACCGGGCTTCAATACGATCTGGTTCACCGGCTTGTCCTGCGCATTGACGCGCGTCTCCTGCACGGTCTGTGTAGTCCCGTTGCTGAAGGGTCCGGGCTGGGAGACTGCGACATCGCTGACGACATTCACGACCAGTCCGCCATGCAGGATGGACACGGGCAGCAAGCGAACATTGCCGCCGATCACCACCGTCCCCGTTCGCTCATTCACAACCACCTTGGCGCGTGGGAAGGTATCTATCTCGACCGCCTCTACGCGAGCCAGGAGAGCGGGCAGATCCTCGCCCGGCTGAGGATGCAGATCAACCCGCCGGCTATCCGCGGCATGCGCGAGAGGGCGCTTCAGTTCACTATTGATTGCGTCGGCCATTCGTCCTGCGGTGCGGAAATCCGCATCGTTCAGCAATATGGAGAGCGCCGGCAATCGAGACAGGTCGAGCGGCACTCCCCGTTCCACCATCGCGCCACCCGGAATGCGTCCAGTCGTCGGATGGTTGACCACCTTTGCATTGCCGTTGGCCGCCGCCACATATCCTCCTAAAACGATCGGACCTTGAGCCTGCGCATAGATCCGCCCATCCGGGCCGTAGAGCGGAGTCATCAACAGCAGACCACCATTGAGGCTGCGCGCATCCCCGGCCGAGGATACGGTGATATCGAGCTTGGTGCCGGGTTCTGCGAAGGGCGGTAGAGTCGCTGCGATGAACACGGCCGCCATGTTTTGCACGCGGAGCGAGTTCGCGCTGCCCGTCGTGGACACGTTCACTCCCATGCGCTGCAGTGTGGAGATAAGCGTCTGCACTGGAAAAACCGCGAGGCGATAAAAGAGGTCCGCACGAAAGCTGCCTTCCTGAGCACGCCGGGCCAGTGGCTGATGCGTCGCAGCAAGAATCCGCACATCCACTCGAACCGCCTCGTTCTCGCCCACACGCTGTAGCTCGCCGCTCTCCAAAAAGCGCAGCAGTTTGGACTGAAGCGCCAGCGGCATCTCGCCGATCTCGTCCAGGAAGAGCGTGCCCCCGTTCGCCGCCTCAATCCGCCCCGTCCGGCGCTGTAAGGCGCCGGTAAAGGCCCCGCGGGCATGGCCGAACAGCTCGGCCTCGAGCAGCGCCTCGGGGATAGCCGCGCAGTTCAGCGCCACGAAAGGACGCTGCGCACGCGGACTCAGGCGATGGAGAGCGTGCGCCACTACCTCTTTTCCCGTGCCGGTGGGTCCTTGAATGAGAACCGTCGTCTTGCGTTTCGCGACCAGGCGGATCCGGCGGCTCACCTCGAGCATCTGCTCCGAGTCTCCAATCAGTTCCGGCAGCCGCACCGATATGGGAGCAACTTCCGCCGGATGGATAGAGCGCGGCGAAGACTTGGCGCCCGCGCGCGGGGACATCGCGACCACTGCCGGGTGGGCTGGCAGACCCAAATCGGGAATGAACGGTGAAGACCCCTCCTCGCACACCGACCGTAGTACCTGCAACAGCTCGCCGCGCCGGGGACTCCGCACCGCTTCCGGGATTCCCGCAAGCGCGCCGTCGAGAGCAATCAGGTCCATGGTGGGATGGCTGGAGCGAACCTCGTCCGCAAAGTCTTCCAGATGCAGGTCCGGAAGCGGACCATCCAGAAGTGTCGCGTGCAGATCTGTGTGCTCCATCAGCAGCAGCGCAGCCGCGCCTCCATCAGCTTCGTGGACCTCCCAGCGCTGCGCTGCAAGGGCCATGCGCAAACGTGCGCGAACCGCGGCATCGGTGCTGAGCACCAGCACCGATGCTGCATTTTTCGTCATGACGGAAGCTGTCGCCATCGTAAGCCTCTCTTTTCACTTTCGACTTTGGGGTACGGGCTGCACTACTGCATCGCTGCTTGTTGGAACACCGGGGAGAGCGCGGGTAGCGGCACCGGCTGTGCCGTCTTGCCGGTATCCACTCCGGCGATACGATAGCCTTGGCCGCGAACGGTTTCGATCAAGGAACCGCTCGGACCCAGCTTCCGGCGCAGATAGTCGATGTAGACGTCGACGACATTCGTGTTCCCCGCATCGCTTGCGCTCCACACCCTCTCCAGCAACGTCGCGCGGGAGACGCAGTGGCCGCGGTGGAGCATCAGGTATTCCAGCAGGCCAAACTCGCGGCGGCTCAGGGCAATCAACTCTTCGCCGCATTCCAGCGACTGTTGCAGGCGGTTCAGTTCAAGGCCGCCGCAGCGAAGCACCGCTCCACCATCCTGACGGCGCACCAGCGCCCGGCAGCGCGCCTTCAGCTCCCGCATCGCGAACGGCTTCATCATGCAGTCGTCCGCCCCTGCTTCCAGGCAGGCAATACGCGTTTCAAGCTCTCCGGCCTGCGCCGTCAGGACCAGGACACGCATACCGTTGCCCACCGTGCGCGCCACTTCCAGAACCCCCATCCCTATCTCTCCCGGAAGGTCCATCTCTCCCGGTAGGTCCAGGTCCAGCAGAAACAGGTCGTAGTCCGCGCTTGCGATCGCGTTGGCGGCTCCAGCCGCGTCACCCACCAGCGTCACCGTATGGTCTTCCTTTTCCAGTGATCGCGCGACGAACATTCCCAGGGCAGCTTCGTGTTCAGCTATCAGGATTCTCAAGGCCCGTCCCTCTTCTCAGCGCCGGGTTATTCGCCGGCTTGCAAGGACACCATCTCGTCAAACGGGTGATCTTGGCAAGATATTGTTTCCATTTTCTTCGCCTATGTTTCGCTTTTGGTACGCCTCAGGGGTTTTGTTTCAAAGTGGGAATTGGGAAGCAACTCGGCGAAGATTTCTTCGCCACATTTCGCTGTTTCTTCGCTACAATGGTGGCATGTCCGTCACACGCCGGCAAAAAGAAGTGGTCGACTTTATCAGCGGCTTCGTGGAAGAGAATGGATATTCTCCCTCCTTCGATGAGATCGCACGGGGGCTGAACCTCAAGTCCCTGGCTACGGTGCACAAGCACGTCACGAACCTGCAGAAGAAGGGTATGCTCGAGCGCGCCCACAATCGCAGCCGTTCGATCGATATCATTCCGCCCAAGAGCAAGTCCCGCCCGCCGGAGCGCCTGCCCCTGGTCGGCCGAATTGCCGCCGGTCTTCCGGTGGATGCCGCGGAGGCTTCGGAATCCATTTCACTCGGGGATATTATTGGTAACAAAGACGTTTACGCACTCGAAGTGCGGGGCGATTCGATGCGCGACGAGCACATCGTCGACGGCGATTATGTGCTGGTGGAGCGCGTGAAGACCGCCCGTCCGGGGGAGATCATCGTCGCGCTAGTCCGTGGGAGTGAGACCACGCTGAAACGCTACTACATGGAAGGCGACCAGGTGCGGCTGCAGCCTTCCAATGTGGAGATGGCCCCCATCTACGTACCGGCCGAGCAGCTCGCGATCCAGGGCCGCGTATTGGGCATCCTGCGCAAATACGCGTGATCTGGCAAATCCTGGCGCCAGGCAAATCCTGGCGGGAAATGAAAAGCGGCCCGGCAAATCTGCCGGGCCGCTCTCTTTTATCGCTCGCTAATAGCTGCGCTTAGGCGACTGGGGTGGCAGCCAGCACCTTCGCGACGCTCTTGTCGATCATTTCCTTCGGCACATAGCCGACGATCTGCTCCGCCACCTTGCCGCCCTTGAAGAGCAGCAATGCGGGGATGCCTCGAATGCCGTAGCGAGCGGGCGTGGACGCATTGCGGTCCACATCCATCTTCATAACCTTGAGCTTGCCGTGGTAGGTGGCGGCCACCTCGTCCACGATTGGGGCCAGCGCGCGACACGGGCCGCACCAGGCCGCCCAGAAGTCCACCAGGACGGGTTCGTTAGACTTCAGAACCTCCTGCTCAAAGGTCGCGTCGTTAACCTCAGTGATCCCATGACCTGCCATTCTTCCTCCATCTGGACACCGAAACGGGGCTCGAATCTGTGTCCGAAACTGCCCTTTGCGTGCGTATTCAGGCGCAGTTTGTGCGCCAGAATCTGCCCTTATACAGATGCAGCAGGGCGCCAAAAGTCGCACGCTGCGAATGCCTGTCGTCATCTTAGCGGGATTCGCCGCAAACCGGCTGTGGAAAGCTAAAAGCGCCTGTGGCCCACACAGGAGCCACAGGCGCTAGAGCAGCCCTCCCCCAGAACTGCCCACGGGTGAGAAGGTAGGCGGTACGGACCGAAAAAGTAAATAAAACTTAGGTACTTTTGTGGTCATCGGCCCAGATATTACTTTACTCAGCGGCCTGGCTCCCCTGGAGATTGGCTAAAAACCGTCGGCAAACTGGAAAAAATCGTATACTTCATCACAAATGGCCGGTCTACTTTCTCCGCGCGAGGCGGCGCTCCGTCTCGGCATCTCCTATCCCACCATGAAGCAATGGCTCTACCGGGGCAAGCTGAAAGCGATCAAGACGCCCGGAGGCCACTACCGCATCCCGGAGGCGGAGCTCGACAGCCTGCTGCACAAGGCGCGACGGCCGGAGACACCGAAGCGGCAGATGCTGCGCACCGTCAGCGGGCGCAATCAACTGGTCGGCCGGATCGTAGAGATCAAGATCGAGGGTTTGCTGGCGCAGATCAAGCTTTCCATCGGCGGCCAGATCATCACGTCGCTGATTACGGCGGATGCGGCGCGCGAGCTTCAACTGGAAGTGGGGGAGACGGCGGCGGCGCTGATCAAGTCGACCGAAGTGATGCTGCTTCGTGTCTGACGCGAGCCGTAAGCCGCAAGCCCAGGCGAGCAGCCCGAGCCGCCATAGATGGTTTCTCCTCGCTCCGCTTTCGCTCGCACTTTTGTTCCTGCAGAGTCACACGCGAGTGCTTGCGCAGTCGCCGGCGCCGATCCGGATTGCGGCGGCGGCGGATCTCGAACCGCTGCTCCCCGCCCTGCTGAGGAATTACGAGCGACAGACCGGTCAACATGTGGAGGCGTCCTTTGCCTCCTCGGCGACGCTCGCGACACAGATTGAGAACGGCGCTCCGTTCGACGTTTTCCTCTCCGCGGACATGGCACTTCCAGAGAAGATCGTCCGCGATGGGTTTGCTGCCGCAGGCAGCACCGCGCAACCTTACGCCCGCGGCACGCTCGTGCTGTGGACGCGCAATCAGAGTGGTGTGGCTCAGCTCACGATGCAGATGCTCGCATCGCCCACAGTACACAGCGTCGCCATCGCAAACCCGCAGCATGCGCCGTACGGCCGCGCCGCACTGCAGGCGCTCACCAGCATGGCACTGCTTCCCGCGGTGCAGCCAAAGCTGCGGACGGCGGAAAACATTGCGCAGGCAGCGCAGTTCGCCAGCACCGGCAACGCGGATGTCGGCCTGATCTCGCTGACTTCCGCGCTCACGCTCACCTCGCAGGGACATTACGTCGCAGTGCCGGCGAATGCATACCAGCCGATCCTGCAAGGGGCCGTCGCGCTGAAGGGCGGCGCGAATTCGAAAGGCGCAGTTACGTTCCTGCGCTATCTGCACTCGCCGGCTGTGGCACAGCAGCTTCAGCAGGGCGGATTGGCGCCGGTGGATTAGAACGCACCCGAGAATGGAAGAGAGCCAGCCCCGCGCTTGAGAGGGTCAGCAGCTTTCTGACCGTTCCCGTATTTTGTCGCTGACCACACAGCGCGGGTGCTACTCTCCCTCAAATGCGCATCGTCCGTCTGGTCTTTCTGCTGGGGCCCCTGTTGGTTTCCTCGCATGGGACGGGGTGGGCGCAGGGCGCGCCCACAGCGTCCACGGAGATCGTTACGCTCGGCAACTCGGCCGTCGCGCTGACCGGACCGTGGAAGTTCTCGCCCGGCGACTCGCCCTGGGTCAACGGCTCGCCGGTGCGGGCGCAGCCGGGCTTTGACGATGCCCACTGGGCGACGATGGACCTCACGCCCCAGGCCGGCTCGGTCGATCTGAACAATGGCACTGCGGGCTTTGTCCCTGGATGGACGCAGCGCGGCTATCCCGACCTGAGCGGCTATGCGTGGTACCGGCTGCGCCTGCGCGTCAGAAATGCAGACCAGCCGTTGTGGCTCGAGATGCCGCTCAATGTGGACGACGGCTATCAGGTCTACGCCAACGGGCATTATGTCGGGCAGTTCGGCGGCTTCTCCGCGCACCACGTCAGTCTTTACTACACGCAGCCGCTCTCCTTTCCGCTGCCCGCGCCGGTGCCGGACGGAGAGATCGAACTGGCGGTGCGCTTTTACATGTCCCCCGCCACGCGATTCAACAGTCCCGATGTAGGCGGCATGCACGGGCCGCCGGCGCTGGGGCTGGCTTCCACCGTGCACTTGCTGCAGGCCGCGGACGACGATGCCAATCTGCATGGCTTCTTTGGCGGTCTCCTGCGGGCATTCCTCTTCCTGCTGATCGCGCCGCTGGCGCTGTGGGCCTGGCTACGTAACCGGCAGGAGCGAATGTATCTATGGCTCTTTCTGGCGCTGGCCTGCACCATTCTCTCCAGCCTGGTGCAGGTGCTCGCGAGCTTGTCCTTTGCGCTGACCATTGCGATCGACACGCTTTTGGGGACCGTCCTTTTTAATCCACTTACCCTGTCTTTGTGGATCATGTTCTGGTGGCATTGGTTTGGGCTGCGGGAGAGGCGCTGGATTCCGCGGACGGCATGGCTGCTGACGGCAGCGCGCATGCTGGCTGACTACTGTGCAGACTCGCCAAACTTCGGACTCAGCTTGGTGCCGCAAGCCGCTTTGCACTGGTGCAATGCGGCATCGCTGTGGTGCGTGGCCGCGCTGGGCGTGCTGCTGGTTGTCATCCTGATCGAAGGCTTTCGCCGCGACCGTATTGAGGCGCTGCTGGCCCTGGTTCCCATCCTGCTGCTCGAGTTTGCCAGCTTTGGCGTCTATCTTCTGACCACCTTCCATATTCCCAACACGTTCTTCCCCTTCGGCCTGGGCATTAGCGTCAACAATATCGCCAGCATGCTGATGATGCTGGTGATTGGTGCGCTGGCGCTGCGGCGCTTTGTGCGCACCCAGGTGGGCCAGGAGGTGACGCGGAAGGCCATCGCGCTGGATCTGGAACAGGCGCACCAATTGCAGCAGCGGGTGCTGGTGCCGGAAGTGCTCATCTCGCCCTTCTTCACCGTCGAAGCCGAGTACCGCCCGGCGCAGACGGTGGGCGGCGACTTCTTTCAGACGCTCACCAGGCCGGACGGCAGCTTGCTGGTGGTGATCGGCGACGTCTCCGGCAAAGGCGTGAGCGCGGCCATGCTGGTGGCGGTGCTGGTAGGAGCGATTCGTAACCAGGCCGAGTACAGTTTCGATCCGGCCGCCATGCTTACCATGCTGAACCGGCGCCTGCTGGGGCGCTCCGGTGGTCATTTCGCGACCTGCCTCGCGGCAGAGATTCTCCCCGACGGAACGATGAGGCTTGCTAATGCCGGGCACATGCCGACGTATCGCAACGGCAAGGAGATGGAGCTGGAAGGCTCGCTGCCGCTGGGTCTGAGCAGCGAAGCCACATCGTCGGCGCAGACCTTCACCCTAGATCCGGGAGACCGCATCACCTTCCTGACCGATGGCGTGGTCGAGGCCATGAATCCTGCCAGTGAGTTGTTCGGCTTCGCGCGGGCGCAGCAGATCAGCGGGCAGACTGCCATCTCCATTGCGCAGCAGGCGCAGAGCTTCGGACAGAACGACGACATCACGGTGCTCGGCGTCGAATTCACCGGCGCGACAGCGCGAGAAGGCGCGCTGATGGCTGTTCCCGGATAGATTTCCGGGCGATAAATGTTGGAGGATAGATGCCTGGGCTGATCGCAAAATCCCTCTTCTCTGCGCTTCTCCTTGCGCTGGTGCAGCCTATTGAGGCGCTGCGGCATGAGCGATGTCTCACGGAATGGACGGCGAGACACCGCTGCGGTGTGCCGCGCGAGACATTCGCTCTCTACTCGGCGCGTAGGGCCTCGACAGGATTGGGATTGATGGAAGCCGCGCGGTGAGCCGGCAGGTATCTGGGCTCATGATGCCACTGCTTCCCTTACGGCGCTGTTTCGGGCTTCGATGGCCTTGACGCTGTTTTCAAATGCCGTTTCCAAAACGCGCCTGCCGATGGTCCCGAGCACGAAGCCGAGCATTCGACCTTTGAGGTTCCTGCCGTCGCGTACGATGACCAGGTCAATGTCGGTGGTGCCGTTGGGCCGACGCGTGAAGGTGTAGGTATGGCCGGACGCGCCTCCCCACACATTGGAGTCAGTCGTTGTGAGGACGACGCGCGTGGGATCGGACCAGTCGTAGTGCAGGCGTTCCCAGATGCCGCCCGAGCCTTCCGTGACGTCGGCCTGCCAGCGGCCGCGACTATGCAGCTTGAGATACTCGTCGGCGCTATTGCCAAAGAGCTTCGAGCGGCCGGGTCCGAAGTCGGTGAGTCCGGCGACATACTGTTCGGGCGTCAAGGTAGTTGTCTGATGAAGATGGATGGTGGACATGGGTTTCTCCTTTGCATTGAACCGTGTCTGTCAGGCGGCCGCAAACATCATGGCCGTCGTGCCTTTGATAAGGGCGCGCCGCAGCAGCACTTTGTCCGCGACGTGTAGATACCGAATCAGCGGATTGCCCTGGGCTTGCCGCTGCCCTTGACCGTCGATTTGTTCGCTAACAATCCCTCGAATACGTAGTGCATGAAGGTTTCGAGCGGAGCGTCGCTCTTTTCAGCTTGCGAACGCAAGAGCGCCCCCTCCCAGCTATTGAGCAGGAAGCCCGCCAGCGACTCTGGATCCGTGCTGGGGGGAAGCTCCTTCTGCGAGACAGCCTGCTGAATGGCCGACGCGATGCCGTGCTGCCACCGTGCGAAGCAAGCTGTGATTCGTGTTCTCAGCGGCGGACTGTCTGCCGCGACTTCCAAACTGAAGCGGCCGATCATGCACCCGGGAAGCGGTCCGTTCTGGCCGGAGACCTTCATCAGATCCAGGAAATAGCACCTCAGCCGCTTCAATGGCGGAGTCTTCGTGTCGTTCAGGGTAGCCGCGGAATGCTCCGCCATGCGAGCGGCATACTCCTGCAGGGCGGCCGCAGCAAAGTCCTCCTTGCTGCCAAAGTGGTGGTAGAACGACCCCTTGGGCACATCCGCTGCCTTCAGAATCTCGGTCAGGCCGGTGGCGTTGTACCCATGCTGGTGCATCAACTTCTGGCCTACGTCGATCAAGTGGTCACGCGTCGATTTTGCGGTCATATTTGCGTTCATAGAGGTTTCCTCGTGCCTCCTCGCTGGTTGATGAAAGCGCCGAAATGGCCCGCGGTGCGTAGCCCGGAGAGCCACAACGGCGGAAGGCATCCTGATTGAGATCAGCCTCGAATTCCGTAACGCGGGGCCGGTTTCTGACGGGAAAGGTTCGGTGCCAGAGCTTTGCGCGCTGCCTCAAACTTCTCCCAGTCTGCAATGTCAGGCAGGGAGGGAATCGTAATCAGCTCATGCTGGTCGAGACCGGCGAGTGAGGCGTCCACCATGTCCTCAGCGGTCATCACCATCTCGCTGGGCAGATGCTGCACCGGGCGGCCGGCCTTTTCCCACATAGGCGTTGCAGTCACACCGGGCAACACAGCCTGCACCGTCACACCTTTGCCTTCCACTTCCTTCTTCAGCGCCTGCGTAAAGTTCACCACATATGCTTTGGTGCCGCTGTAGGTGCCGTTCAGAAGCTCGGGCGCAAGGGCAACGATCGAGGCAATGTTAATAATGAGACCGTTTTTGCGTGCCACAAAACCCGGCAGAGCGGCCAGGGCCAGCCGGGTTAAAGCGGTGACATTCAGATGGATCATGGACTCGAGATCATCGATTTTGGCGTCAAGAAGCTGCCCCACGCTGGCCGCGCCCGCGTTGTTTACGAGCGCAGTGATGGTAGGATCGCTGCTCAGCCGCTGGGCCACTCGCTGTACGTCTTCTTTCTTGGTTAGGTCGGCCGCGATTGTCTCGATCTTGCGGTCGGTAGACTTCAATTGCGCTGCAACTTCACAGAGCTTTTGCTCGCTGCGCGCGACCAGGATTAGGTCGTAACCACGTTTAGCAAGGCGATCTGCATAGACTGCGCCGATGCCGGTGGAAGCGCCAGTGATGAGAGCAGTACCTTTGGATACGGGTGCTGACATTGTGCGATACCTCCTGAAGGTCCGAGAGCATTTTGCCTCGTATTCCGAGTAGATTAGACCGGTCGGTATAACGATTCAGAAGATCTTTTCCTGCCGCTGTCATGTTCCTGCCAAAGCTGCATTCGCCGCCAGTGGTTTGTTACGCGACTTGTTAGCCGGGACTCGATGCGCGGGAGCTCGGGTCCGGAGACGGGTTCGGGGATGGACGCACTCCTATGGAAGTGGGACACCCATCCTTCTGCCTACGTGGCTTCAAGCACCGCGCGCGCTCTCGGTGAATCCGATGATTCTGCCGCACGGGGAGTCACACGGGAGTCGCACGGGGAGTAGAGTCCGGGAGGGTCCGTGTGAGCTAGTCTTTGAAGACATGGACCAGCAGGCCCTGTTTCTGACACTCCGACTGGCTGCGGTGACGACGGCGATTCTTCTGCCGCTGGCGCTTGTGCTCTCGGCGTGGCTGGCGCGGTCGCGGAGCTGGGCGGCCCGCGTGGTGGAGGCTGCGGTTGGACTGCCGCTGGTGCTGCCACCTACGGTGCTTGGCTTTTACCTGCTGGTGCTGCTGGGACCGGCAACCGCTCCGGGACGGCTGCTGGTGCGTATGGTCGGACATCCGCTGGCATTCACCTTCTGGGGGTTGGTGATCGGCTCCATTCTGTATAGTTTGCCGTTCGCAGTGCAGCCGGTACTGGCCGGCTTGCGCGGCATCGATCCGGCGCTGATGGAAAGCGCTGATCTGCTGGGCGCTTCGCGCTGGCGGATGCTGATGCGCGTGCTGCTGCCGGGCGCTCAGGCGTCGGTGCTGGCCGCGGCGGTATTGTGCTTTGCGCATACGGTGGGTGAGTTCGGCGTGGTGCTCATGCTGGGCGGATCGATCCCCGGCGTGACGCGCACGCTTTCGATCGCCCTGTATGACCAGGTGATGGACGGCAACTATGCCGCCGCCAATCACATGGCGCTTGCACTGGTAGCGATCTCGCTCGCCGCCTTGCTGGTGGTATACAGCGTGGCGCGGCCGGGCGCGCGCGGAGAGACGCCCGGTGCGTGAGACGGAGGTGCATTCGCCGACCGCGTCTGAAAACGAGGTGCGTGAGCAGAGGCCGTGGCTTGCGTTCGCCGTCTACCATGGCGCTCGCAGCGATCGCGATTCCAAACCACACGAGAACCTGCACAGCGGCGGCCCGATGCTGGCCGCGGAGGCATCGCTCCATGGATCGGTCGCCGTGCTGGTCGGCCCATCCGGCGCGGGCAAGACTTCCCTGTTGCGCAGCATTGCCGGACTGATGCTGCCGCAGCGCGGATACGTCACCGTGGCGGGCACGACTGTCTGGGACAGCGGGCGAGGCGTCCACCTCCCTCCTGCCAGGCGCGGCTGTGGACTGGTGACGCAGCGGCCTGCGCTCTTCCCGGCCATGACGGCGCGAGACAACATCGAGTTCGGGCTGCATGCGCTGCCGCGTCAGGAGCGCGACCGGCGGGTCGAGGAGATGACGGCTCTCTTCCGCCTGGAATCGGTACTGAGTCGCCGGCCAGCGCAACTTTCCGGCGGAGAACAGCAGCGCGTGGCTGTGGCGCGGACACTGGCGCCGCATCCGCGTGTGCTGCTGCTCGATGAGCCCTTCGCCGGACTTAACCTGACGCTGAAGGACGCAATCCTGCGCGATCTGGAAGGCTGGCTGAGAGCAAGGCGCACGCCGGTATTTTATGTAACTCACGATGTGGCAGAAGCGTGGCGGCTGGGTTCGCGGCCAGACGCCGAGGTGCTGCGGATTGAGGAGGGCCGCATCGTAAGACAAGGCCCTGCAGCCGTAGTGCTGGCGGCGGATCGAACGCAGTTACTTAGGACACTTGAGTAATTCTTTCCTCGGGCACACTAAGAATTACTTATCTTTTTCGAATTACTTATCTTTTTCGAAGGCCGAGATATGCAGACTAAGCCCGACCGAAATACAACCGCACTCGCTGCGCTGCGCATCTTTGTTGGTATCTTCTTTCTGCTTTTTGGCGAGTGGAAGGTCTTCGGGACCGACTTCACGCTGCACGGCGGATTCGAAGAGTGGATTCGCGGCTTCCTGGCGCAGGGGACGTTTCCCTGGATGGCGCCGGTGCTGCAACATCTCGTGCTGCCGCACGCACGTTTTTGTGCATTCCTGACGGCGTATGGTGAATTGCTGATCGGACTGGCGCTCGTGTTGGGCGTACTGACGCGAGTGGCCAGCGTGTTCGGCATTCTGATGATGTTGCTGCTTTGGCTCTCCGCGGGATATCCGGGACCGCATGTTGCGCTCTGGCGCTATTTCGGTGCATCGCTGGAGTGGTCGGTCTTTGCTGGGTGCTTTTCTGCCTTTCTGATCGGAGAGCCGGAGGCACGATGGTCGGTGGCATCGTTGTTGTGTGGCAGACGGAAACCTCTTCCGGCCGACGGTGCCCCCTTTTCCACGTAAGTAGCGTCTAAAAAGCGAAGGTGAGTTACCCGAAAAACCGCTATCTGGGCCTTTCTTGAGAAAAAACCTGTCGAAATTCCGGCTTTACCTTTATATCTACCCTGCTTTTACTTGGTGGCTGAGATGGCAGTGAGCGAACTTCAACAAAAGGCGCAGCACGCCACGCCGGAAGCCTGCATGGCGCGGGCGCTCGCGTCGCTCGAAGGGCTCTCCTGCGGCGATGCCTTCGGTGAATGCTTCTTCGATCCGCGGAATCGTGCAGTGGAGATTCGTGCGTCACGCACCTTGCCTCCTGCGCCCTGGCCGTTCACCGACGACACCTTGATGGCTGTCTCCATCTGCGCATCTCTCGAGCGTCACCATGGCATTGAGCCGGAGTGGCTGGCGGAGAGCTTTGCCCGACATTACGATCCCGAGCGCGGCTATGGCCAGGCGATGAACGGTCTGATGATGCGGCTGAGCACCATCGGCGCGGCGAACTGGTTTGAGGAGGCGCAGGCGCTGTTCGATGGCGCCGGATCGTTCGGCAACGGCGCGGCCATGCGGGTGGCGCCGGTGGGAGCCTATTTTGCGCACGACATGGGGCTGGTGACGGAGCAGGCGGCGATATCAGCCATTGCTACGCACTGCCATCCGGAAGGCGTTGCCGGTGCGATCGCGGTTGCAGCCGCAACGGCGATTGCGTGGCGGGACCGGGGCGCAGCGAGCACCATGAGCCCTACGGCATTTCTCGAAGCGCTGCGCGACTTCACGCCGGAGAGCAAGGTACGCGATGGCATCGACCGCGCCCTGGCGTTGCCCGCTTCGACCACGACGCTGGACGCGGCGCTGACCATCGGCAACGGGTCGCGCTGTACGGCGCTGGACACGGTGCCCTTTGCACTGTGGTGCGCGGCGCGCTCGCTGGACAACTATGAAAATGCGCTGTGGGAGACAGTCAACGGCGGCGGCGATCTGGATACGAACTGCGCGATCGTCGGCGGCATTGTCGCAATGCGCACCGAAGCTCGCGGGATTCCTTACGAGTGGCTGCAACGGCGCGAACCTTTATCGCAACTGGTGCAGGCGGCGATGCGTTGAGGAAGCTCTGATTGAGGACCCGGGCCAGTCGAGAGTGGCGAGAAAGCAGATCTCTTCACTGCGCGGCTTTGCCGCTCCGGTCGAGATGACGGCAGCGTTCAAGGCAACTTAATTTCATCGGAGTTCACTTCAAGCGCCCGTTCAGCTAACCCAAACGGGCTCCGGCTCGAGCCGTATGTCGAAGAGCTCGCGCACCCGCTCCTGAATCGTATCGCGCAGTGCAGTGATTTCCGCTGCCGTCGCGCCGCCCTGATTGGTAAGAGCGAGTGTGTGGCGTGTGGAGACCGCTGCCGCACCGAGACGATATCCCTTGATAAAGCCGGCACGCTCCAGCAGCCACGCCGCGGGAAGCTTCACCTCTCCCGCGCCGGCCGGATAGCGCGGCACCTCTGCTTCCGGAATGCGGGCGGCTTCGGCTATGTGCGGCAGCTTGGCAGCCGCGATCACAGGATTCTTGAAGAAGCTGCCTGCGCTGCGACGCTCCGGGTTATCCGTTGTTACCACCATGCCCTTGCCCAGCCGGATGCGCAGCACGGCATCGCGCACCTGCTGCAGGCATGGCTCGGCGATGTCTCGATTCTTAAAGTAATGCTTTAAGTCAGCATAGGTCACCGCCGCTGGCACGTTATCTGCAAGCTCATAGGTGACACGGCTGACGATGAAGCGATCGCGGTCCGCCCCCTGGTTGAAGCGGCTGCGGCGGTAAGCGAAGCCGCAGTCGGCGTTGCTCAGGTCGATCCATTGGCGCGTCGCGCGGTCGAAGGCGCGCACGCTGCGGATGGTGCGCGAGACCTCCTGCCCGTAGGCGCCGACGTTCTGCACGGGTGTGCCGCCGACCGTGCCGGGAATGCCGCTGAGACACTCGATGCCAGCCAGGCTTGCGTCGACGCTGAGGGCAACCAGCGCATCCCAGTCTTCGCCGGCGGCGGCGGAGAGCACAGCCCCGCTGCGATCGATGCCACGGAGAGCGATGTGGAGGACCAGCCCATCGAACCCGCTGTCAGAGACGAGCACGTTGCTGCCGCCCCCCAGCACGAAGAGGCGCAGCTTGCGCTCAGTGGCGAACTCGACCGCCGCTTCGATATCGGACTCGGTGGCCGCTTCGGCGAACCACGCAGCCGGGCCGCCGATCTCGAAGGTGGTGAAGGGGGCCAAAGAGACCCGCTGCCGGAGCTCCATACCATTTCTCCTGTTAAGTGCAGGCACGCAGATGCCGTGCTATGCAGCCTTTCTTGACGGCAGCCTTTCTTGACGGAAGGGCTGCGCCAGCTTCTTCTGCGACTTTAGACATACAGGAGAAACGGTCCATTTGCGGAGGGTACATCACGGAATCGAATCGTCCAGCCACACTTTTGTGGAACAGGCGTCAGATCCCACAAAGACGGTGTTAACTATTCCGTGCGCAGCGCCTGCATCGGATCGAGGCGCGAGGCGCTCCACGCGGGCACGAGGCACGCGAGCGCCGCGACGCCTAGCAGGACCACACTGACGAGGATGTAGACCGCGAGGTCGAGCGGGCGCGTGTCTACCAGAAGCGATTTCATAAGCTGCGTGGCGGCCGCGGCACCGGCCAGCCCCAGGATGAGTCCGACGATGGCGGGGCGCAGGCCGTCGAACAGCATCAGGCGCAGCACCCTTCCGCGCCCTGCGCCGAGCGCGATGCGCACGCCGATCTCCGTCGTACGCTGCGCGACCAGGAACGAGAGAACGCCGAAGAGCCCGACTGCGGCAAGTACCAGCGACAGAGCTGCAAAGCCGGCGAGCAGCGTGGCCTCGAAGCTGGTCTCCAGCGCGGCGCGCCCCACGATCTCATCCATGGTCATGATGTCGGATACAGGCAGGTTGCTGTCGATGGAGGCGATGACGCGCTTCACCGGCTCCGCCATTGCTGCAGGATCTCCGGCTGTGCGGATGACGAGGTAGATTGAATTTTCCGAACCGGAAAGCAGCGGATAGTAGATCGTCGGACGGAAATCGGCGGCGGACAGCTCGCGCGTATCCACGGCAACACCGACGATCTCAAGGGTAGTCGGGTCGGGGCTGAATATCTGAGCGACAAGGTGCTTCCCGATCGGATCCTCGCCCTTGAAATTCTGCCGCGCCAGTTGCTGGCTGATGATGACCTTGTCTGCACGTTCCAGCCGCTCACCGGGCGTGAAGGTGCGCCCGGCGATCAGCGGTATCTCCATTGCCTGGAAGTAGCCAGGATCGACAAAGCGAGTGGTGGCGTCGAGAACCTGGCCCTTGGGCAACGGTGGGTGCTCACGGATGGTGTAGGTGTCGTCGCGATCGCGATCCTGCCCCGGGAGATCATTTGTGGCGGCCGCCGCTTTGACGCCGGGAATCTGGCGGACACGCTCCAGCAGTACTTCGTAGAACGCTACGACCTCCACACTCGTTCTGACGTGCCGCGGCTGGCTCAGGTTCATCGTCAGGACATTCTGGGTGACGCAACCGAGATCCGATGCGCGCATGGCGCGATAGCTCTTCAGCAACAGCCCCGCCGCGATGAGCAGCACAACCGTGAGGCCGACCTCCGCGGCGAGCAGCGCGCGACGCATCCGGGCACGGCTGCGGCCTGCACCGGCGGAGCGCGATGACTCCTGCAGTGCGCGCACGATGTTGCGGTCATGGGCAGAGAGGGCGGGCACCAGGCCGGCGACAACACCGCACAGCAAAATGCAGCCGGCAGCGAAGATCGCGGTAGTGATGTCGATGTGGATGGAGTCAACACGCGGCAGATCGGTGCGCACTTGTACGAGCCACTGCACAGCGCCATAAGCGAGCGCCACGCCCAGCACGCCACCGGCAGATGAAAGCAGCAGGCTCTCCACTACCTGAGTACGGATGAGCGCGATCCGGCTGCCGCCGAGCGCGGTGCGGATGGCAGTTTCGCGCCCGCGCGATGCCGCACGCGCTACCAGCAGGTTCGCAATGTTGAGGCATGCGATCAGCAGCAGGCAGCCGGTAGCCGCAAGCAATGCATAGAGACCGGCCTTAACGTCGCGCACCTGCCCGTCGAGAATGGGTCGCAGGTTGACGGCATCATTCACTGGACCATCCGGATTCTGTTGCCGGATCTGCCGCTGGATGGTGTCAAGCTCCGCTGTTGCCTGCGGGGTGGTGACGTCCGGCCGAAGCTGGCCGACGACATCGAAGCTATGCGAAGCGAACATTTGCATCAGCTGCGGAGACCGCTCGTGATAGACCGGCACCCACACCTGCGTCCGCGCGTCCGGATAGCGAAACCAGGCAGGCAGGATACCGATCACGGTATATGGCTTGAGGTCCACCGTGATGGTGTGGCCGAGCACTGAGGGATCGCCGCCATAGCGGCGCTTCCACAGGCCCTCGCTCAGGATGATGGTGGCATTCGCATCGGGCCGGTCATCGTCGCGGGTGAAGAAGCGTCCCAGCAACGGATGCACGCCGAGCATGGGCAGCGTATTCCAGGAGGCCTGCTGCGCATGGACAACTTCGGGCATCTGTCCGCCGCCTGCCAGGTCGTACGTCGTCCCTTGCATGATACCCATCTGGACAAAGCTGCGGGCCTGCTGCTGCCAGCGTGCAAAGCATCCTGCGGCAACGATGTTGTCCTGAAAACGGCCGCGGCTGTCCGCCTCGTAGATACGCACCAATCGGTCGGGATGCGCGACGGGCAGCGGCTTGAGCAGCACCGCATTGACGACGGTGAACAGCGCGATGTTGGCGCCGATACCCAGCGCCAGCACCGCGATTGCCGTGAGCGCGAAGGATGGAGACCGCATCAGCCGGCGCGTGCCCTGGCGAACATCGCGCGCGAGCGCGTCGAGCCATTGCCCGCTCCACGTCTCTCGTGCGTGTGCGCGTACCACTCCGGGATTGCCGAAGAGGCGCAGCGCGGCCTGGCGAGCCTCGATTTCGTTCATACCGGCTGTGCGGTTCTCTGCGATCTGCTCTTCCAGATGGAAGCGCAGCTCTCGATCGAGCTCGGCATCCGTGGCCTTGCGGCTGACAAGCGAGCGGAGCAGCATTCGCAATCTGTCGAGTGCCCGCATCCATGCCTCCTGCATTGGTGCCTCCTATAGGATTTTCGGTATGGTCTAGACCGTCCGACGATTGTTCTTGTGGCTTTTCTTAACGGAAAAGCCACGCCGAGTGAAACTCCGCAAGCGACAGGCTTACCGAAAATCCTCCTAGCTCTCCTGCACCACCAGGTTGATCGCGCCGGAGAGGCGGTTCCAACTCGCAGTCTCGGCGGCAAGCTGAGCGCGGCCGGCGGCGGTGAGCGAATAAAATTTCGCGTTGCGGCCGGTGTCCGTCTCCGCCCACTTGGCGCGAATCCAGCCCTGCTGCTCCAGGCGATGAAGCGCGGGATAGAGCGACCCCTGCTGCACCTGCAGCACGTCTCCGGAGATTTGCTGGATGCGCTTGGCGATGGCCCAGCCATGCTTCGGCTCGAGCGAGATGGTTTTCAGGATGAGCAGGTCGAGTGTTCCCTGCACGAGATCGGTTGGTTTCCCCATAGTGTGACTATCTACAATTAGATTGTAGATAGTCAAGGGGAACTGGCCGCCTCCGGCCACTGATCGCACAACGAACCTAACGAACTTTCTCCGTGGCGTCGAGCCCGTCAGCGACCAACGGGAGCGCCCCGCCGAAGGCGCGTTGCCTGGACGGCCAGTCCGCCGCTGGCAATCCGCTCCGCCGCTCCATACAATAGGGAGAGACATAGACAGCGAGCGGGGACGCTGGCGTCGACACACAAGGAGCAGGCATGTACCCAGAGATGATGGTGATCCCGATGCGCGAAGAGTTGACGCGCGCGGGTATTCAGGAGACGCGCACAGCGGCAGAAGTGGACGCAGCATTGGCGAAGCCGGGAACAACGATGGTGGTAGTCAACTCCATCTGCGGATGCGCGGCGGGCAAGATGCGTCCGGGCGTGCGGCTCGCGATGCAGAACGCAGTGAAGCCGGAGCAGAGCATCACCGTTTTTGCCGGTCAGGACCGCGAGGCAACGGAGCGGGCGCGCTCCTACTTCGAGGGACAGCCGCCGACATCGCCGGCCGTCGCTATCCTGCGTGATGGCAAGCTGGTGTACTTGATGCAGCGCTTCGTCATCGAGGGCGCAACGGCACAACTCATCGGTCAGGAACTGATGCGTGCGTTCAACGAATACTGCGGCGCGGCTACGACAGCGTAAAGCTCCAACCAAGATTCATCGGAGACCCGGCACGGTGCCGGGTCTTTCTGTTGCCGCTGTGGTGGTCTCGTCCTCTGCCGTGTCTGGATCATGCATGTCCGGGTCACGCATGTCTGGGTCATGCATTGCGAGAAAGCTGCCGGCCGCAATGCCGCGGGTGAGCGCGAGGTGCCACACGTCGCTCACCTGGGAGGTGTGATATCCGGAGCTGGGCCAGGTATCGAGCAGCGTGCGCAGCCTGGCTGTATCGAGGATGCGGCAAGCGAGAGGCGAGCGCTCGATGCGGGTGAGCTCGGCGGAGAGTTGCGGACGTGCGGCCCCGACCGTCAGATACCAGTCGGCGGACTGGAGCCCGCGCGTCGTGCGGCACAGAGTGGAATCAGGAAGGCGTCCCTGCATCGCACGGCGAATCAAGGAGCGGCTTTGTCCGCCTGCCAGGTACTGCTCCATAGGAATGCCAAAGCAGAATTCGAAGATGCGCTTGTCCTGCGTTGGATCGCTCTGCTCAATGTGCCAACCGGCGGCTGCAGCGCCATTCGCCAAGCCAGGATCGTAGTACTCGTAGAGGCTGCGACGGACGGCGGCGGTGCTGCTCTCCACGCCGTAAAACTCGGCGAGCGCCTTCTCCTTGAGCCGGTATTCGGACGCGAACTGCGGATGCACGGCGCTGAAGCTGAGAGAGAAGTCGCGCATCTCCGGATGATAGAGACGTCGCAGCCATTGCGGCACGATCCATCCTGTGGCCCAGGAGGCGGCGCCGCGCCACGAGGTATAACCGCCGGCACGCAGCTCATGGGTCAATCGAAGAAGCCTCAGCCATTGGCCGCTGCGCAGCAGATCCGACAGGCCGATAAGGCCGCCGAAGCTGATGGTATTATTCCCGCCCGCTCCCTGCAGCAGCACGCTTGCTCCGGAGTCGCGCGCGCTGTCCAGGATGGTGTGAATCCAAAGCAGGTTGGTGGGATTGAAGGTGGGCTGACCGCTGAGCCGCGCGTCTTGCTCGGAGGAGGACACCAGATCGCGGCCGGTCACGTTTACCGCCAGATGATCGATGTTTGGATAGCGCGCAGCAACCTCGGCGGCCATCGGGCCCTCATTGCCGAAGCGGCCGAAGAGGGCCGATCCGTCGTAGCTGGGCAACGGCACTGCCGTGAACGATGTGAGGCGCCGGCCTTCGAGCGCCAGCAGACGGGCAGCGGTAACCGTGACGGATGAGCTATCCAGACCGCCGCTTAGTTGCGAGGCAATCGCCTCTGCTCCAGAGAGGCGGGCCGCTACGGCACGATCGAACCGCTCACGAAAATCCTCGATGTAGTCGTCATCGTTCCGATAGCGAATCGATCGGGTGTCGATGGGGTGCCAGTAGCGACGAATCTCAATGCCGGCCGGCGACACCTTCATCCAGTGTGCCGGCCGCAGGCTCTCGACGCCTTCAAAAAATGTCTCGGCACCCTCGGATGAGAGGGCAGCGAGAAAATGCGCCATGTGCGCGACATTGATGCGATGACCGACTGCCGGCAGCGCGCAGAGTCCGGTAGGCATGGAGGCAAAGGCAAAGCCGCCATCCGGACCGGGCAAACGAGTGAAGTGCATTGGCCGCTCACCGGCATGGTCGCGGGCTAGAAACAGTGTCTGTTGCCGCGGGTCCCAGCAGGCGAATGCGAAGCCGCCGACTAGGTGATCCACAACACTGATATTCCACCGCATCCATGCGTGGGCGAGGACCTCGTCATCCGTCGCGGTCTGCGCCAGGCCAAGTTCGCGCACCAGATCGTCATGATTGTCGATCCGCAGGTCGGCAACGAGCGAGGGGCGCGCGGTAACCTCGGATGGATGAGACGATGGAGGTAACCAGGTCTCCGATGGCGGGGCGGAAGCGGGTCCCGAATTGGGACGGTAGTCGCTCGAACCGAGAACCACCGAAGGCGCAGCCTGCTGAAGGGTCGCCGGCAAGCTCGACATGGCCGACAGCATGGCACGACAGCTTGCAGAAGGAAGTAGGTCCTGAGATGCGCGATTGGGGAAGGCCCACAGGCCCGCGATGGCGCGCATTCGGCTTCGCGACTGACGGCTTCGCGACTGACTGGACATCAAGCCGTGCGCCCGATCCGCACGCCAAATTCGGGCGAGTGTCGACTACCCGCAGTCATTCCGAAGCATTCTATTGAATTCGAATAAAAAAGGTGGAGACTGAACAGCAGACTAACCGGACTTGTGTTTGGTAGCTCCATCATGCACATGGCTATGACCGCCCTGCGCATCCGCCAGTGCCAGAATGTCGAGCACAGGCTTCTTCCATTCCCGTCGCTGCGGGAGAG
>DATBCB010000361.1:0-25531 GCA_036270675.1 Acidobacteriaceae bacterium
AGTTCGGTTTGCCCGTCGTGCCGCACGTGGGAGACATGGGACAGATCCATCAGCACCTGGTGCTGTTTCTGCACGTCGCGATGGGAAACGAACCGCTCTTTCTGGAACAAATTCCGCATCTACGATCGCACTTTGCCTTTCCGGCGGAGTTGGAGGGCGGGCGTTATCGCACGCCACACGAGGCGGGCGCCTCGACGGACCTGAAGGAGCTGCAGATTTGAAAGATCTGGTGGAGTAGGGCCGCGCATAAGCTGCTCGCGATTCCGCGTGGCAGGAACCACAAGCAAGGCGCTTTTTCTATCTCACGCATACAAGTTTGCATACCGTGCACAGACGGCAAAGCCGCGGCGGCGGCAGGGCAATTCCAAGTACTTACCGCAAGGAATAGCCTGACCCTGAAAAAAGGGACAGCGGCCGATGCTAACTATGTCAATTTCCGATATTTAGGCCAACCGCAAGAGGAGCAATGATTATTGCTTTCCGGACGCTGCCGCGAAGGAAGACGGTTGTCTGGGGGCTCGATTGACAACGCTTACATTTTAGGCGTAGCTTTGCAACGTTTGATATATGAAACGTTGAATTCATACATAAGAAACAGGCCAGAGGTGCATGGAAGGCTCCCATGAAATCATGTTGTTCGATTTCGTCAGGATGAGCGCTCAAAACAGAGCCCTCAAAACAAGGGTTCGTTCGAAACAGAGACATCCCGCACGCATGCAGTGTTCTCTGCGCAAAATCAACATTCGATGGAAGGCCAACAGATGCTAAAGATTCTTCGAACAACGCAACGACGTACATGGTGGCTGGTGGGTTTGTGCCTGCTGCTTATAACCAGCGTAGCATCCGCCCAGGTAGACCAGGGCGCAATTACGGGAACCGTGACCGACAACAGCGGCGCGATCGTTCCTGGCGCGCAGGTAACGCTGACGGCTCCTGAGACCGGCTTCACTCTGCAGCAAAAGTCCAACGGCAGCGGCAGCTACACCTTCTCTCCGATCAAGATCGGCAATTACACGGTGAGTGCGACGGCCTCGGGCTTCCAGACCACGAGCCGGCAGAATGTGCATGTGGATGTGCAGCAGCGCCTGCAGGTGAATCTCGCTCTCACTCCTGGCCAGGTATCTCAGACGGTGACGGTGACCGGTGCGGTTGCACTGCTGCAGACGCAGTCCAGCGCGGTAGGCCAGGTGGTGGACACCAAGGCGATCAATGACACTCCCCTGAACGGAAGGAACTGGGTTTACATCGCGCAATTGACGGCGGGAGTTGCGCCGCCGTTCGGGAATACGCGCGGCAGCGGCAGTGGCGACTTCGTCGCGAATGGGCAACGCGCGGAGCAGAACAATTTCATCCTGGACGGCGTGGATAACAACACCAACCTGGTCGACTTCCTGAACGGATCGAGCTTCGTAATGCGTCCTCCGCCGGATGCGCTGGCCGAATTTCAGCTGCAGACCAGCAACTTCAGCGCGGAGTTCGGACACTCGGCCGGCGCAGTGTTGAATGCCAGTATCAAGTCGGGCACCAACCAGATCCACGGCGACGTGTGGGAGTATGTGCGCAATACAAATCTGGACGCGAAAAACTGGAATGCGCTGACAGTTCCGCCATATCATCAGAACCAGTTTGGCGCGACTCTGGGATTTCCCATCTGGAAGAACAAGCTCTTCTACTTCGGCGATATCGAGGCGAACCGCATCTCGATCGGGCAGACCAACGTTCTGAACGTGCCGACGGCGCTGATGCGGCAGGGCAACTTCTCCGAGCTGCTCAACACCAATCTCACCGGCCAGTCACAGCCGGTCACCCTCTATCAGCCGAATTCCGGCGACCCGAATCGGCCGCTCACCTGTAACGGGCAGGCGAACGTCTTCTGCGCCAACCAGATCAATCCTGTCGCGCAGAAGATTCTCAATCTGTATCCCGCGCCGAATACCAACGGCGGCAAAACCTACAGCAACCTGGTAGAGAACATCGCGAAGACCGACAACACCATCCAGTGGGATCAGCGGCTGGACTGGAATATCAGCCCCAAGGACCAGACTTATGCGCGTTACAGCTACCTGCACGACATCATCCTGAACGCTCTTCCGCTTGGGCCCATTCTGGATGGCAGCGGATACGGCGGCGAACGGGACTTCATCTTCTCGCAGAACTTCATGCTCAGCGAGACGCATATCTTCGCTCCCACGCTGACCAACGAATTCCGCTTCGGTTACAACTGGAACCACTCAGCGTTCAAACAGCCGAACGCCGACAACCCGACGATCGCTTCCTCACTGGGATTGGGCGGGGTGCCCAGCCTCGGCCCCGGCCAGTACGGCCTGCCACTCGGCTACTTCCCCAACGGCGAAATCCAGCAGTGGGGTTCGGTTGGCACCAACAACGAAACCCAGAACGTCTACCAGATTCTGGACAACGTGACCAAGATCCTTGGGAACCACTCGCTCAAGTTCGGCGTGTCCTTCCAGTCGGTTCGTTTCTCCTATCTGTACGCGCCGGCATCCCTCGGGCAGTACTACTTCAACGGCCAGTTCACCGGTGTTCCGGGTCAGAGCTTTACCGGCAGCGGCGTCGCGGACTTTCTCGCAGATCAATCGAACAATGCGAACATCGCGAACGCGCCCAATATCCGTGATGCGCAATGGTACGACTCCGCGTACGCTCAGGATGACTGGAAGGTGAATCCAAAGCTGACGCTGAACCTCGGTGTCCGTTACGACTATTACCAGCCCTATAAGGAGATCGGCGGGCTGCAGGCCAACTTCATCGCGACCGGTCCGCTCGGACTCGCCACCGGCTCGGGTATCTATCAGCTTCCCACCGCGGCCAAGAACGTCGACCTGGGTGCAGCGTTCCTCAGCACGCTGGCGAAGGACAACGTCTCTGTGCAGTACTCCGACAACGAGAGACTGGCCAATGCGCAGAAGACGAACTTCGCTCCGCGCGTCGGGTTCGCCTATCAGGCGCACCAGAACACGGTGATTCGCGGCGGGTTTGGCATCTTCTACGGCGGCCTGATGGCACAAGGAAACACCAACATCGGGGCGAACTTCCCGTTCTCTAACTCGGCAAACTTCTTTGCCCCCACGTGCTCCGTCGGCAACTGCACTTCGCTGGCCGGCGCCAACGGCATTACGCTTGAGACCGGGCTGGCGCCGCAGGTCAGCGGCGGCTTCCAGAACTTCGTCTCCTTCCCGGGCTTCCACGCGACGGATGTCAATATCAGGACGCCCTACACCATGAACTACAGCATGTCGATGCAGCAGGCGCTGTCCAATAACATGGCGGCGACACTCAGCTATGTAGGCAACGTGTCGCGTCACCTCTCTCTTTACGGCGCGCCCAACACACCTCCGGGCCTCTTTGCTCCGGGCACCAACACGCAGCAATATCAGCCTTTCCCGGACCTGGGTGGCATCGGCCAGATACATTACGCCGGCGTGAGCACCTATAACTCGCTGCAGGCCAAGATAGAGAAGCGGTACTCGCATGGCTTGTCCTTCCTCGCGACTTACACCTGGGCGCATGCGCTTGATGACGCGAGCGACGCGGCCGGCAATTTCACCGCGATCGGCGATCGCAACCTGGCGCTGATCCCGTTCATCGACGAATACACCAACTCAGTCTTTGACGTTCGCCACCGCTTCACCTTCAACGGCAATTACGAGCTGCCCGTCGGCAGGGGCAAGGCATTCCTCCACGATTCGCGTCTTGTGGATGAGACCATCGGCGGCTGGTCGTCCAGTCTGACCTTTGCGGCGCAGACTGGAACCCCATTCACCGTGACGCCGAATATCAGCACCGCATCGAATGGGAGTGCCAGGGCAATTCTGGTGCGCGATCCGTTTGGTTCCGGCGGTACGCCCGACCCGTCCAACCCGGACGTGACGTGCGCGCCGAAGACCAGAACCAAGGCGAACTGGTTCAACCCATGCGCCTTCCGCAATCCGCTGCCCGGCAACCTGATTGGAACAAACGGGTATCCCTCGGTCATTACCGACCCGCAGACGGCTATCGCTTTCCTCGGCGGACGATCGAACAACGTCTACGGCCCCGGCTACTACCAGGTGAATATGTCGCTGTTCAAAAGCTTCCCCACCTGGCGGGAGCAGTATCTGCAGTTCCGCGCGGATGGCTTCAACGTGCTGAACCATCCGACGTTGGGCAATCCGAACAGCAGCATCAACAACAACGGAGGCAACATCACCGGGCCGAAGACCTTCCAGAGCAATACGCCGGATGCGCGCTTCTTCCAGCTATCGCTGAAGTACGCGTTTTAGAAGCATTTTTGCTGTAGGTGTAGACCGGCCGACAGTGGCTTATGTGGCCTTTCATTACGGAAAGGCCACGCTGAGAGAATCTCCGCTGCCTCAGAGCATGAAAAATCTTCCAAGCTCTCCCTCCGCGGAGACAGAGCAACCCTGCTCTATCTCCGCGGAATTTTTGTTTCCTGAGTTATTCTTTCCGTCGATTGTGCGTGCGGCTGCCGTTTTGCGGGAGCTCTCCCGCCGATCGCGGCAGTGATTTTCCGCGAGGCTTTCTTCAGGCTCGCACTTACCTGGGAAGCGTCGGCTACACCATCGATGAGCTGGATGTAGGGCACGGTCAATGCTCCGATGGCCGAACCTCTCTCGTCGAAGATGGGATAACTGATGTTGGTGACGCCACGCACCTTGTAACTCGCCCTTGACTCAAATCCCTGGCGCTTCACCCGCGCGAGGTGCGCATGAAGGTCTGCGGGAATTTCTTCTCCGGTGAGCCGTCTCCAGTCGGCCAGGGTTCGTGCGCGGTGCTCATCATCCTGGTGCGCGAGGATGACATACCCTGTGCTGGCCTCCATCAGCTCGACCGACGAGCCGAGCTTTACATAGAAGCCGATGCTGGTGGGCGCGTTCACCTGGGCGAGAATGTTCACCTGCGCACCTTCAATGATGCCCATGTGGCAGGATTGCTGCGTCTCGTGAGCAAGCTGATGCATGACCGGCAGCGCTTCGGTGATGAGCCGTTCGGTCGGCGGATGCTCCTGCACCAGCTTGAAGAGCTTCAGGGTCAGCGCGTATCTGTCGCTGTCCACCTGCGCGATATAGCCGCGGCGCTCCAGACAAACCAGCATGCGAAATATCTCAGAGACGGTCCGCTTCAGCTCTCGCGATATCTCACTTTTGGTGAGGCCGCCCGGCTGATGGGCGAGGAGCTCGATGACATCGAGGCCCTTTTCGAGCGCCGGGGTTGCATAGGAGTTCTTTTCCTCGGAGTCGCCTCGGGGCAATTGCACGTTCTTTTTGGCTGGCATAGTGGCGGTGAAATTGACACCAGACTAGCAGCTAGTTCCAGCTACGAAAGAAGAAAAGAGGCGCGCGATGTAGATGCGATGGCTGCATTGAAGCAGTCTGGTCAGCAGGCCGATGCTCTAGTGTGGGGTCCAGTGAGGATGCTTGGCGAAAAGTCCATCCGTGACGGCGATCTGGAAGGTGATGAAGAGCCCGAAGGCGAGGCTGAGCAGGCCCGATGCGACGCCAAGGCCGTAGTTGAAGGGCGCAAAGCGTTTGCGGGTGTAAGCGAATGGGGCGCCGATCATCATGGTGATGACCATCATGCCGGCGATGGTGCCAATGCCGAATACCAGGAGATAGGCGATGGCCCAGCGCGGATCGCGAATCTCTGCAAGCACCAGGAGAGCAACGGCGGCTGAGCCGGCGAGACCATGCACGAGGCCGATCGCGAGTGGCCGAAGGAACTGATAGAGTCCCAGCTTTCGCAGCATCCGCTGCAAGAGGTTGCGCGGCTTCTGATCGGTGTTCATCCCGGTGTTGATCTCTGTGTTCATCCCGGGACCCAGATGCATGTGGACCTCCGGGCTGTGACCGTGGATGTGTTCGTGAACGACGCCCTGGTGCTGATGAAGATGCGAGTGCACAACAGCGCCGTGATCGTGGTCTGGAGTATAGCGATGGGTAATCCGCTGCGTAATCCCGGTCAGATTGAGGATGCCGAGCAGGATCAGCATCAGGCCTACGGCCAGCTCCATGGCGAGCCCGATGCGCGGCGGAATGACGATGTTGAAGAGGATAATGGCCGCGCCCACGCAGAAGATGGTGATGGTGTGGCCGATGCCCCAGAGCGCGCCGATCACACCTGCCTGGCGGATGCTCCGCTGGCGGCTGACGATGGTGGAAACGGCGATGACGTGGTCCGGGTCTGTGGCATGGCGCATGCCAAGGACAAATCCGAGACCGATCACTGCCAGCAAATTGACCATGCCGTCCTACCTTACTCCACAGGCCCGGCAACAGTTTTTGCCGGATTGTTCGATGCATCGAACAACCTCAATGATACGCATCAGCCGGTAAGATTGACGCACATACGGACGGCAGATATTTGCAGGCAGGAGTGAGTGGCGAATGTACGGAACAATGCGGGAGCATCTTCAGGAAAAGCTGGCCGAGATTCAGAAGGCAGGCCTTTACAAGCGCGAGCGTGTGATTGCCGGTCCACAGCAGCCCGAGGTTGCCGTTCGGGACGGCGTCGTGCTCAATCTCTGCGCGAACAACTATCTGGGGCTGGCGAATCATCCAGAGGTGGTCGCAGCCGCACAGCAGGCGCTCGGGGAGTGGGGATACGGGCTGGCCAGCGTGCGCTTTATCTGCGGCACGCAGGCCATTCATAAACAGCTCGAAGATCGCCTGAGTAGCTTCCTCGGCATGGACGACACGATCCTTTACAGCTCGTGCTTCGATGCCAACGGCGGCCTCTTCGAGACGCTGACGGAGGCGGAAGACGCGATCATCTCCGATGAGCTGAATCACGCCAGCATCATCGATGGAGTCCGGCTCTCGAAGGCGGCGAGGCTCCGCTATCGCAACGGCGATATGCAGGACCTGGAAGAAAAGCTGAAGGAGGCGGCCGGCGCGCGCCATCGGCTCATTGCGACGGACGGGATCTTCTCCATGGATGGCTACCTCGCACGGCTGGACAGGATTTGTGATCTTGCGGAGAAATACGAGGCGCTAGTGATGGTGGATGATTCGCACGCTGTCGGCTTCATCGGCGAGCACGGGCGAGGAACTCCCGAAGCTTGCGGCGTTGAAGGCCGGATCGACATACTAACCGGAACGCTGGGCAAGGCGCTGGGCGGCGCGAGCGGCGGCTATACCAGTGGCCGCAAGGAGATCATCGACCTGCTTCGGCAGCGCTCGCGGCCGTATCTGTTCTCGAACTCCGTGGCTCCGCCGATTGTGGCCGCGTCGCTGAAGGTGCTGGAGCTGGTAGGCCAATCGTCAGAGCTTCGGGAGCGGCTGAGAGAGAACACTCGCTACTTCCGCGCGCAGATGACCGGCGCCGGCTTTAATGTGCTGCCCGGCGAACACCCGATCGTGCCGGTGATGTTTGGCGATGCGGTGGTCGCATCGCGCATGGCGGAGCTGTTGCTCGGCAAAGGCGTCTATGTCGTGGCGTTTTCTTACCCGGTGGTTCCGCTCGGCAAGGCGCGCATCCGCACGCAGATATCCGCCGCGCACACGCGCAAGGAGCTCGAGTTTGCGATCGAGAAGTTTGCCGAGGCGAAGCGGGAACTGAATTTGTAAGAGCGCGTGTCAGTTGGTGAGCACGGCGCGGTAGCGCACGGCGCCTTTGCGGACCTTGGCCACTGCTTCGTTGACTCTGGTCATGGGAAAGCGCTCGGTCTGCGTTGTCACCTTGTGGCGCGCGGCAACGTCCAGCATTTCGGCCAGCGCCAGGGGACTGCCGGTGTTGCTGCCGCTGACGGTTCTTGCTGCCTGGATCAGAAGCGAGCCGGGAATCTGCAGCGGGCGTGTCGGCGCGCCAACCAGGCAGAGCACACCCTCCGGCCGCAGCGCGCTCAGAAAGGCGCTCCAGTCCTGGTCCGCATTCACGGTGGAGACGATCAGGTCGAGCGAGCCGGCGAGCGCCTTCATGCTTTTGCTCTCGCGCGTATTGCAGAAGTGATGCGCCCCAATGGCCCGCGCCTCTGCTTCCTTCGCGGGCGAGCTGGAGAAGGCGGTAACTTCCGCGCCGAAGACGCGCGCAAACTGCAGAGCCAGATGGCCCAGCCCTCCGATGCCGACAACACCGACGCGGGAGGCCGGAGAAACGCCGTAGGTGCGCAGCGGCGTGTAGACGGTGATTCCGGCGCAGAGCAGAGGCGCGGCGTTTTCACTGTCGAGTGTCTCAGGAATGGGAAGGACGAAACGCGCGGGCACACGCACCGCGTCGGCAAAGCCGCCATTGCGGTGCACGCAGGTTAGCTGGGATTGGGGGCAGAGATTTTCTTTGCCCGAGCGGCACCACTTGCAGTTGCCGCAACTCCCCGCTTGCCAGCCCACGCCGACGCGCTCGCCTGGCTGAAGATTCTGAACTGCTTTGCCAACTGCTTCCACGGCGCCCACGATCTCGTGGCCGGGGATAAACGGAAATTTGCTGACCTGCCAATCGTTATCGATCAGGTGCAGGTCGCTGCGGCACACGCCGCAATGGCTGATACGAATCTCGACTTCATCGGGCCCCAGGTCTCCAACTTCATACCTGTATGCAAGCAATTCGGCCCCGGCAGCATGTGTTGCATAGCCTCGGATCTCTGGCATCGTTCCTCGTGTGCTCCGTACTTTTCGGCTCTAGTGCGTTTTCACAAATACTGTGTCTGGCCAGCAGCCGCGCGGAGCAGCTTTTCTTGACGGAAAAGCTGCGTCAAGTCTCATCCCGGTGGCTAGAGCGTTTGTGAAAACGCTCTAGCGCGCCGTCTATTCGACCTGAATCGTGACCACCTGGTTGCCGGTCACGACGGCGTCCATGGGCACTGATGTTACAGCAACCGCAGACTCGCCATTGAGCGTGAGCGCGTGGTTGACGCGCAGCGAGTCGAGGACGTTGGCCATGGAGATGGGAACGTCTGCGAGGGTGCGTCCATCGAGACGCGCCTGCGGCTCCGGAGTCAGCATAGTTACATAGACGCGGTCGTTGGCGTGGGTCGCGTTCAATGCAGCGACAGTTTCGTTCATATCGAGATGGTTCGCGGATGAATCCATCATGTGGTCGACGGTTGCCGCGTCGCTCACGACCAGGCGGATGGGGCCATCGGGGATGGTATCCGGCAGTTTGATCGGAATGTCGACGGTGCGGGTTGCGCCGTGCCAGGGGCGCAGGGTTGCGCGCAGCGAAACTGTACTGCCGGCGTGCACGGCGCCACCTTCCCGCTCTGCACTCTCGATCTCTACGGCCTGCCGGCCGGAGATCGCATCGACATCCAGCGAGACGCTGTGCAGCACGCCGCGCCGCGCCGGATTTGCATAAAGCTGGACCAGCGGCTCGCCGATGGCGAGCGTCGCGCCCAGGGCCGCGGGTATGCCGCTGGTGGGTGCGGCGAAGCGGGTGAGGTCCACGTCCGGCGCGCCGTCGAGCTCGACGCGCTCCCGCATGCGGTAGGTGGTCTCGGCGGAGTACGTGTTGCTCTGCATCATGGACTGGTAGATCGAGGTGAGCATGAGCAGCGGAGTCAGATCGGGGCTGTCTATCACGTCGAAGTGCACGGCTCGGCTTGTGCCCTCGCCGTTAAAGGTAACTGTAACGGGCACCATATGGGCCTTCGTCCCGAACTCGCCGCGGATCGCTGTCTGACGGTCCTGGGTAAAGGCGCCTACTTCTTCGGTGGTGTTGACGATCTTGAAGGCATTGAGCGGCGAGGGCAGCGTGGCGACCACCTCCGCCTTCGTCATGGGCACGGAGACGGAGCCGGTCTGGGTGATGGGATGCCCGCACGCGAGCAACTGGTTTTTGTCGACGTAGGTTGCGGTGCAGGTGGCGGCGATCTCCATGTCTCCGCGCACCAGCAGCGCGCTGACCGAGGAGCCAGGCTCGATCGGCTCCGGCTGCTTCTCGGTGGTTGATCCGCCGCCCAGACCGACCACCGGAGTCAGTCCCTGTGCGGTGAAGCGGTCTTTGAAGGCATCGACCGCCTGCTGGCTGAAGCCGCTGAAGAGCAGCGGTGTCTCGATGGGACGGATCTCCGCGCTACCGGCGCCGACCGGACTAGGGCCGCCCTGCGGCATGTCTTTCACCTCCAGCATCTGCTGGATGGGGGTGATGCCGGCGATCGGCTCCTTGCTGAACTGGCCGATGCGGAAGGCAAGCGCGCCGGCAAGCTTGCCGTCGATGTAGACCGGGCTGCCGCTCATGCCAGCGACGACGCCGGTATAGATGGCGTCTTTCCCGCCCAGCCGGGCCAGGATCATGTCCTGGTTGGGACCGAGGGCGTTATGCAGGATGCCGAGGATTTCCACTTCGACGGCGGAGGGCATCACGCCCTCAAAGACGGTGTAGGCCACACCGTGCTGGCCGCGGCGCACCTGGTCCAGGGGGAAGATGCCAGCCTTGGCCGAGTCCGGCGGAGTCGCCGGTGGAGGCGGGGTCCGCACCTCTGTAGGGATGGGCTCAGGGACCGGTTTGGGGGCCTGAGCCGGCGGGGTGATTTGCGCGTGCAGGACAACCGGCGCAAGAATGGTGAGCAGTAGAGCTAGTTTCCCGCTGTGGCCGTTGACCCAACGGCCGTTCTGGTGGGCTTTGTCGTTTTTGCCAGCCTTCGCTGGGAAAAGACTGCGGACGGCAGCGCTCCGCTGGACGTAACCATAGGAGCCGTGGTCATAGGAGCTGTGGTCATAGGAAAATGACTTCACAGGGGCGACAGACACATCGAAACGGTGGGCAGGCACGTCTTTAACAGTAGACGGTTGCACGCGAGCCGCCAACTTTCGGCGTGGGCAGCCGTCCTTAAGGTGTGACATCCGAGGTTGGTTCCTTGCTCGTCGATCGATTCACTCGTGTTTTCCTTGCCGCGTCTCTGGCTACAGGCGTGGCAGCGGCGCCGGTCGCTGCCTTTGCCCAGACTACTTCGTCTGATTCGCAGCAAGCGCCCTCCGATTCGCAGCAGCAGGCTCCTTCCACCGAGAAGCAGCAGCCCCAGCATAACGGTCAGTACCAGATGCCGGGCGAAGCTCCTCCAGCGCAGAACCCCGCGCCGAATCCGGACCAGTCCGCACCCGAAGCCGGGGGCCCGGGTGGCGATAGCGGGGGGATTGTCCTGCCCAAGAAGAACCCGGCCGAGAGCGCGCCTCCGCCGCCACCACCGCCTCCGGTAGTGAAGAATCCCAAGGGGCTGGAGAATTATTCGCTGCGCGTGAATGTGCCGGTGGTGACCGTGGACGTTGGCGTGCTGCTGCAGAAGACACATCAGTTTGTGCCGAACCTGAAGGAAGAGAATTTCCGTGTCTTCGAGGATGGCAAGCAGCAGGAGATCGTCTCCTTCGGCCGCATCCAGGCGCCGATCACTGCGGTGCTGCTCTGCGAGTTTGCCGCGAACAATTATTGGTTCATCTATGACATGCGCAATGCCGCATATGCGTTCGCGCAGCAGTTGCGTCCCGATGACTACATAGCCGTCGCAACCTTTGACATGCACACGCACATCCTGACCGACTTTACCGAGGACAAGCGGCTGGTCTACGAGTCCTTGAACTCACTGCAGATTCCCGGGTTCAGCGAGACCAACACCTTCGATGCACTGTACGAAACGCTGGACCGGCTGAGCCGGGTGGAGGGGCGCAAGTACGTCATCTTCGTCGGGTCCGGGATCGATACGTTTTCGAAGATCAACCTGGATAAGATCCTGCAGAAGATCAAGGCCACGCCAAACGTGACCATCTATCCCATCAGCACCGGCCAGACGGCGCGCCTGACCGGCAACGCCCGCGGCGGCATGTTCGGCGCTCACGAGATTGACTACCTGCAGGCCGATAACGAGTTGCGGACCTTTGCCGGCATGACGGGCGGCAAAGCGTACTTCCCGCGCTTTGAAGGCGAGATGCCGGAGATCTTCCACGATATCAACTCTGCGATCCGCAACCAGTACGTGGTCAGCTACCGGCCCACCAATGCGAAGGAGGATGGGACCTATCGCAAGATCCGAGTCGAGCTGGTGGACAATGAGGGCAAGCCTCTGCAGATGCAGGATGAAAAGCACCACAGCCTGAAGTACGACGTGGTTGCGCGCGACGGTTACAAGGCCCGGCAGGAAGTTGAATAGGGTACAAGCGTTTGCCCGGCCGGGAATGCCCGGCAGGAGGTTGAATAGGGTAAGGCTGGAACAGACAGCGATGGCCGAGGGATTCCTCCCGGCCGTCGCTTTGTTGCCGAGCTGGCGTTTGCTTCTAGGCGCCTGCCTGCTTCTGGGCAAAATCGCCGATAACCGGCACCTTAAACCACTTGCCTTGCGCCGCGCTTACGATGCAGATGAGCCAGAGGACAAAGAAGCCCAGGCTCACCAGGGTCGAGAGCATGAACGTGAATCCGTGCAAGATGACCACCAGCATCGCGATGGCGAAGTGCAGCACGACCGAAGCCACGGTCAGTCCAAGGCATTGCATGGCATGAAAGCGGACGAACGGCTTTTTAGAATAAGGCTCTAGAAGCAGAAAGATGATGGCTGGAATAAACGTAAGATAGGCGATTGCGGCGGCGGCATTATCCGAGAGTCCGCTTTGCGCGGGCGCGTAGGCCGCACCCGCAGGTCCGGCCGCCGGTTGAGGCACCTGGGTATAGCCGCCGGCTGGCGGTGGTGGTGCCGCGGTTAACGACGCGCCGCAGTGCTGGCAGAACGTGGCACCGGCTGGATTTTGTGTTGAGCAGGCTGGACACTGCATGGCGATTCCTCCTCGGAAGTCTACTGCGGTCGCGCAGTCCCGACGCCGGGGGCCCAATTGTCCGCACCGGTCAGAGATCAGACTGGGGGACCGCACCACGATACAACGGGTTCGCGTTCCCGCGACACGAAAATTAACGCGGGCGTTCTGTAACAGGCTGACCTCACGGGCATCTGATGTGTGGAAAGGAGTTACTACATGGTTAAGTTTGCAATCTGGGCCACTGTCCAGGCCAAACCCGGAAAAGAGGCCCAGGTGGAGGCCTTCCTCAAATCGGCGCAGCAGCTGGCCGAGGCAGAACCGGAGACTGTCACGTGGTACGCGATCAAGCTGGGCGACGGGAAGTTCGGCATCTTCGATACGTTCAACGATGAGGCGGGACGGGAAGCTCATCTGAACGGAGAAATCGCGAAGGCGCTGATGGCCAATGCGAAGGAGTTGCTAAGCGGCGATCCGCAGATCAACAAGATCGGGATACTGGCTGCAAAAGGATAGCTAGTGGAACAAGTGGGCGCCGGCGTGAAAATGCTCTAGCCGAAGAGAAACTCCTTCGTCTTGAGTTCTTTCACCCGGTCGCGCAACTTTGCGGCTTTCTCAAACTCGAACTTCTTGGCTGCTTCGCGCATCTCGATTTCCAGTTTCGCGACGAAGGCATCCAACTCCTGCTGACTGCTGAACTCCGGCGTGGTTTCGTCCTGCTCGGTCATGTCGGCGTATTCGGCCTTCAGGATTTGCGCGAGCGACATATCGATTGGGCGCAGGATCGACTCCGGCGTGATGCCATGCTCTTCGTTGTAGGCTTCCTGAGTCACGCGGCGGCGATCTGTTTCATCGATGGCGCGACGCATCGAATCAGTCATCTTGTCCGCGTAGAGAATGGCGCGACCGTTGATGTTCCGGGCGGCGCGGCCGATGGTCTGGATAAGTGAGCCCTGCGACCGCAGGAAGCCTTCCTTGTCCGCATCGAGAATGGCCACCAGCGATACCTCGGGCAGATCGAGCCCCTCGCGCAACAGGTTGATGCCGATCAGCGCATCGTACTCGCCCCGGCGCAGGTCGCGCAGCAGACGCACGCGCTCCAGCGTCTCGATTTCGGAGTGCATGTAGCGGCACTTCACGCCGACTTCGGTGTAGTAGCCGGCCAGGTCCTCTGCCATGCGCTTGGTCAGTGTGGTCACCAGCACACGCTCGTTCACTGCGGCGCGCGCACGTATCTCGGCGAGCAAGTCGTCGATCTGCCCCTTGATGGGGCGAATCTCGACTGGTGGATCAAGCAGTCCGGTGGGACGGATGATCTGCTCAATCACCACGCCGGAGGATTTTGTCAGCTCATAAGGACCGGGAGTCGCGGAGACGTAGACGATCTGGTTGGTGCGCGTCTCAAACTCGTCGAACTTGAGCGGACGATTGTCCATCGCCGAGGGCAGGCGGAAGCCGTAGTCGACCAGGTTCTGTTTGCGCGAGCGATCGCCATGCCACATCCCATGGAGCTGCGGCACAGTGACATGACTCTCATCGACGAAGAGCAGGTAGTCGCGTGGGAAATAGTCGAGCAACGTTGGTGGTGCTTCGCCTGGCATGCGCCCGCTGAAGTGGCGTGAGTAGTTCTCGATGCCGTGGCAATAGCCGACCGACTTGATCATCTCCAGATCGAAGCGGGTGCGCTGGTGCACGCGCTGGGACTCAACCAGGCGACCCTGACCTTCGAGTTCCTTTTCCCACCACTCCAGCTCGGCCAGGATCGAATCCATGGCGGAGCGCTTGCGCTCGGGCTGGACTACGTAGTGGCTCTTGGGGTAAATGGGCAGCCGGGCGTACTTCTGCCGTACTGTGCCGAAGAGCGGATCGATCTGCGAGAGGGCTTCGATCTCGTCGCCGAAGAGCTCGATGCGGTAGGCCATCTCGTCGTAGGTAGGGAAGACCTCGATGACATCGCCGCGCACGCGGAAGGTGCCGCGGCGGAAGTCGCCATCGTTGCGCTCGTAGAGAATCTCCACCAGCCGCTTGGTGATGTCCTCACGCTTGATCTTCTGGCCGCGCTCGAGCAGCAGGAGCATGCCGTAATAGGCCTCGGGCGATCCGAGGCCGTAGATGCAGCTTACGGAGGCGACGATGATGGCATCGCGTCGCTCGAAGAGCGAACGCGTGGCGGAGAGCCGCAGCTTGTCCAGCTCCTCGTTGATGGTCGCTTCCTTCTCTATATACAGGTCGCCGGAAGGGATGTAGGCCTCGGGCTGGTAGTAGTCATAGTAGGAGACGAAGTATTCAACCGCGTTCGAGGGGAAGAACTGTTTGAATTCGTGGAAGAGCTGCGCGGCCAGGGTCTTGTTGTGCGCCAGGATGAGCGCGGGCCGGTTCATCTCCTCGATGACCTTGGCCATGGTGAAGGTCTTACCGGAACCAGTGACGCCGAGCAAGGTCTGGTGCTGCTCGCCGGCGGCGAGGCCGGAGAGGATCTCTTCGATGGCGCGGCCCTGGTCTCCGCGGGGCTTGTAGTCGCTGACTAGCTGGAAGTCCATGGGCTAAGATCGGGCGTTTTGCGGGACGTCCTGGGGACGAATGGTATGAATCTCGCCGAAACGAGCGAAATGCGAGGTGTTGAATGTAAGGATGTGCTGAACACCCTGCGCTACCATTGCTGCAACAAGCCGCGTGTCATGTACCTGCAGACCACAGATTTTATAGATCGATAAAAGACTGCGCCAGTGACGATAACTGGACTCATCTTCCGGGAGCATCCTCATAGCGCTCTCGATGACGCGTACCTCCGCTGCGGCGTTTTCCAGAGTCAATCCGAAGCCGTTGCGCTCCAGTGGCCGCGTCATCACGTTCCACATCTCTGCGATGTTTTGAAAGGTGTAGAAGAGCGGCGTTTGACTGGCAAGCAGCAGATCTATCGCCTGCGACGCTACTGGAAAAAGCGGGTCATCCCGCTTGGCAATTCTGAGAAGTACATTCGTATCAACCAGACACGACGGCAGGCGCATCAGTCGTGGTCCTGATAGAAGCTCTCCCGTGTGAAGGCTTCATCGGGGAGCTGAGGTATCAGGTCAGAAAACTGGGCCATCTTGTCCAGCCATGCACGAATTTCCTCTCGAGTGCGAGGCGGCGCGTACGCTTTCACAACAGGAGGAGAATCGCGCAATAGGAGGCCCCTTACGTAATCCTCCACAGAAACGCCAAGCGCCGCAGCCTTCGCTGCAACCTGCTCCGGGATGTCGACCGTTACCTGCATTCCATCAATCTACCATTCGTTGCTATCAGCACAGCTCTCGCAGCGGGCGCATCTGTTCGGCGTTCCAGTTCTCCGGCATGAGCAGCAGATAACGGCGCGGCGGCAGATACCATAGCAGCATGCGCGCGGCCTGGGCGGCGATCTCCTGATCGGGGAACTCGGAGTACTTGCGTCCGATGACCAGATTACGTGTCGGCGTCATCTGCGGATCGACCACCAGCGCGATGCGCGGGTCTTCCATCTTCCAGCCTTCGGTCAGATGCCGGTGGAGCAGGCGCGCCGTGTGCTTGGGCAGATAGTTTTCAGAGGGCGAACCGATCATGACCTCGCGCTCGGTTTGGACGTCGGTCTTCTCCACACCGCTCTCTGGGCCGCTGCCGGCGGCGTGTTGCTGCGGCCGCGCGGATAGTTCCGCAACATCGTCGGGATCGCCGTCCCAGGTGCCGTAGGCGCGCAGGGATTCGAGCACTCCGGTAGGCATCACGTATTCGGCAGCCTCCGGCGGATCCGTGTTGTTCTTGAAGAATGCGGCTCCAAGCCCTTGCTCTGCCATGGAGACGAAAAGGTTGGAGAGGCAGTTCGTCTCCACCGCCTCGCCGACGGGAGGCAGTGCGAGGCGAACGTACGGCATGCCATCCGGGCCGAGGAAGACCGGCTCGGTGGGAAGCACGATGGATGCATTCCATGCCGCGCTCTGAAACTCGTCCAGCCAGCGGCTGTCGCGCTGTTCGCGGGCCACTTCCATGGCTTGCGCGAGCCGGTTGGTGTCGTCAAGATTGAATCGCTCTTCGGGCACGGAGACGAAGCGACGTCCCGGCGTGCCGGTGAGCAAGGCGGGCGCAGGCTCATCCTGCACCTGTTCATGCCGCTCGGGCAGCTCGGGCTCGGGAATTGCGGGCTCGGGAATCGTGGACTGCGGAACAACCGGTTCTGCCGGGACATTCACAGGCGCATCCGGATTGTATGGCGGCTTCTTCAGCCGATCGAAAAGACCCATGACTCAATTGTATGGGTCTGCAGTGCTACTCGTTGTGTGAAATGCCGATCGCTTCCAGCCACTCGCGGGGAGAATCGACGAGGCAGTCGGGAGGCGCGTCTGCAAGCGAGTGTGGCGAGAGGCCGAAGCGGCAGCCGATGACGCTTGCGCCGACGTTGCGTGCGGTCAGGACGTCGACGTCGGAGTCGCCGACCATCAGTGTCTCTTCCGGCTTCGCGGCCGCTTCGCGCATCAGCGTTTCCAGGCCGAACGGGTCCGGTTTTTTGGTCTCGAAGGAGTTGCCGCCGTAGATACGAAAGCAATGCGGCGACAGCCCGAGCGCGGCGCAGATCTCCTCGGAGGGACGCACGGGCTTGTTGGTGAGGACAGCGATTCGGGTGCTGGGGAGGGCCAGAGCGATGGCCGCGAGCGCATCGAGTACGCCTTCGTAGACGTAAGTGTGGTCGAGTTTGTGGACGCGGTAGTGGCTCAGGAAGAAGCCCACGGCATCGGTGACGATCTCTGCATGTTCCGGATCGCCCAGGGCGCGGCGCACCAGCGTGTGCACGCCGTCGCCGATGTAGCTGGCGATGACGGCATCGGGTAGAGGATGGCGGCCGAGGTGCGCGAGGGTTGCGTTCACGCTTGCGACCAAGTCGGCGCGCGAGTCGATGAGGGTGCCGTCGAGGTCGAAGGCTATGAGCCGGAGAGAAGCGGGCGGGGGGAGCGGGCGCAGGCGCTCGATCATATTGCCAGTGTAAAGAAAGGCCGCGGAGATGCGCTCCGCGGCCTTTGAGGCGATTGTTGCGCTAGTGAATGCTAGTGGATGCGGATGCTGCCGGAGCCGGTCTCTACCTTCACCGTGGGGCCGCCGCCCGCCACGTTGCCGGTGATATGGTGACGCTCCAGGCTGCCCTGCATGCTGATGGCCTGGTCGGTGTGAATGGAGCCGGAGCCGGTCTCGGCGTCGAGCGTGAACTTCGACCCGCCGAGGTTCAGGTCGATGGATCCGGAGCCTGCTTCGATCTTCCAGCCCTCGGTCGGCTGCCCGGCGACGCTGATATCGCCCGAACCGGTTTCGGCCTTCAGGCTGCCCTTCACGCCGGTCAGGCGGATGGAGCCGGAGCCGGCGCCCGCCGTGACGTTGCTGCCGTTGGAGAAGTTGACGCGAATATCGCCCGAGCCGGTCTGCAGATAGCCCTCGCCTCCCAGATCGTCGCCGTTGATAGAGCCGGAGCCGGTCTCAAGCCGAATGCCACCGTTCATGGAAACGGCCTTGAGATCGCCGGAGCCGGACTCCGCTTTCAGGTGCGTGCTTTTGGGCGCGGTGATGTCGTAGTCGATCGAGACATGGTTGAACCAGCTCTCATGCATCTGGCCGACGCGAATGGTGTTGCCACTCTGCTGAATCGGCGGGTTGTCGACGACTTTCTGGACCTGGTCCTCACCCGATCCTCCCATCCAGCCGTGGCTGGCGCGCACATGGCCGATGATGTGCACCTGATTGTCCGCGCCTGGGTTGACGTGCACATAGCCAGAGCCGGTCGAGACCTCCAGTTGCACCGAGCCGTTCACGCTCAAGGTCTTGTCAAACGTTCCGTCGGAGGCCAGCGCCATGGCAGGAATCGCCAGCGCGGCTGCAGAGAGCGCTGCCGCTCGCATTGCCGTCATTATTGTTGTCATTGTCCTTCTCCCTCTACTACTGCTGCAGGACCACCTTGTCGCCCTCTTTCAATCCGTTGGTGATCTCTGTATTGCTGCCGTTTGCCAGGCCCACTGTCACTGCCACCTTGCGCATGCCGTCCTTTGCCTTGGGATCGGGCACATTTACAAGTGCGTGCTTCTGCGCGTCATAGCTGATCGCCTGCTCGGGCACCGCCAGCACGCCCTTATGTTCGTTGATCAGGATCTCGGCGTTCGCCGTCATCATGGCCTTGATTTCGCCGCTCGGATTGTCGATGGAGACGCGCACGGCAAAGGTCGTCACGTTGTCCTTTTCCACCCCCAGCGGGGCGATGCGCGTGACCTTGCCGTAAAAAACGCGGTTCTTGAAGGACTCGATGCGGATGCGGGCGGGTTGTCCCATATAGACGTTTCCGATGTCCGCTTCGTCCACCTTTCCATCCACGTACACCTGGCTGGTGTCGCCGAGAGTGAAGATGAGAGTGGCGGTTGACCCGAGGACGAGGATGGAGCTGACTGCGTCGCCGACCTCTACATCGCGCGAGAGGACGACGCCGTCGATGGGAGAGGTGACGGTGGTGTAGCTCAACTGTTCTTCGAGCTGCCTCAGGCTGGCTTCACTTTCGGCGACCTGTGCCTGTGCCTGTTGCAACTTGGCGCGATCCACGGCGACGGTGGCGACGGCGGTGCGCTGCTTGTTCAGGTTCGAGAGGTAGTCGCGATTGGCGTCGTCCAGCGCCTGCTGGCTCACCACGCCCGCTTCTTTCATCTCCTGGTTGCGTCGCAGTGTCGCTGCATACATGGGCAGGTCCGGCGCTCTTGCGGTGACCTCGTCCTGGGTAATGTCGGCTTCTGCGGTCTTTACATTGGCCTGGGCTGCCTGCAAGGTGGCCCGCTGGGCCGCTACCTGCGCAAGGATTTCTACCTGGTCCAGTTGGGCCAGCACCTGGCCTCTGTGCACGCGGGCGTTGGGTTCCACGTACCATTTCTCCACGATGCCGCTGGCCTTGGATTTCACCTCGACCTTGGTGATGGGCTGGACCTTGCCCGTGGCTACGACGCTCTTGGCGATGTCCATGCGGCTGACGGAGGCGATGCGGCTGCCATCAATCTTGGTGCCGCTGCTGTGGGCCACTACGGCCGCAACCAGCACTACGAGGGCAACCAGCGCACCGAGTGAGCCCCACAACCAGAACCGACTGCGCTTGCGAGCCACCACCAGACCCCTCCCGTTCGGGGACACGGCCCCGGTCACTCTATGCTACGCAGGGATCGAGAAAAAGGTTCCCCTGGGGACATTTTCGTCGATATTCGCGGCCTTGGAGCTGAAGCCCAATTCGGTCAGGCGGGTAACTAGCACCGAATCGGCGGAGTCGGCGCTGCTTTAACCTATCTCCATGGTTCATTGGACACTCTTCCATGGCGTTGCCATCATCGGCCTGATTCTGGCGAATGGCTTCTTTGTCGCGGCGGAGTTCGCCCTGGTGAGCCTTCGTGCCACCCGGGTAGAGCAGTTGCTGGCGGAGTCCCGCCCCGGGGCCCGCGCCATCGCCCAGTTGCGCGGTTCGATGAGTGGCACGTTGTCGGCGGTGCAGTTTGGGGTGACGGTCGCGAGCCTGGCGCTGGGCTGGCTGGGAGAACCTGTGGTTGCACCCCTGTTCGAGAAGCCTCTGCACGCGCTGCCTCACGCAGCATTGTTCGCCCATGCCGTCAGCGCTGGCCTGGCCTTTGCATGCATCACGTACCTCGAGGTCATCCTGGGCGAGCTGGTGCCCAAGTCGCTGGCCCTGCGCCGGCCGGAGCAGCTTGCGCTCGGCGTGGCTCAGCCGATGCTGGTGTTCATCCGGCTCACGCGGCCGTTCGTGCTGTTCATGAACGGCTCGGCAAGCCTGGTCCTGCGAATGTTTCACTCCATCGCTGTGAGCGAGGTGCCGGTGCATTCTCCCGATGAGCTGAAGCTGATGGCGACCGCGACCCGTCGCCAGGGCCTGCTGCCGCCGTATCAGGAGTCGCTGATCCATCGCGCGGTGGAGCTGAATACGATCGTCGCGCGGGAGATCATGACGCCGCGCCAACGTATCTTCTCTCTGCCCGCAAGCATGCCAGTGGAAGAGGCGAGTGCTCGCATTGTGGACGAGCAGCATTCGCGGGTCCCGATCTACGATGCGCGCGGCCCGGAGCATATCGTCGGCGTGGTCTATTCGAAGGACGTATCGCGGCTGATGCACTTTGCCTTCGCACGCGGGGGCAGCGGCCAGCGTTCGTCGCGCGGCTTGCAACTGGGCCAGATCATGCGCGACATCCTGGTGGTGCCGGAGACCAAGCCGGTGCTGGACCTGCTGCATGAATTTCAGGAGCGCCGGCGGCATCTGGCAATCGTGGTCGATGAGCATGGCTCGACGGTGGGGCTGGTAACGGTGGAGGATGCGCTGGAACAGCTGGTCGGCGAGATGGAGGATGAGTTCGACGTGGGGATGCGGCGCTCCGCGCGGATGCCTGCGGAGGCCTTCTATATGGATGGCGGAGTGAATCTGCGTGACCTGGAAACGCAGATGCACTGGCATCTGCCCCGCGATGGCGGCGTGGAGACGCTGGCCGGTTTCCTGCTAACGCAGCTTGGGCACATTCCCTCCGCCGGTGAGAGCGTGGATTTTGAGGGACGCCGCTACACTGTTGCCGAGATGAGTGGACACCGCATCAGCCGCGTGCGCATCGAGCCGGTTCCTTCCAAGGCCGCCGCGGCCCACGCGACCACGCTGCCCGCACGAGGAGGCGCATGAAGCTGCTGCCCGCGCTGGGCCGCCGTCTGCTGTACACGCTTCCCGTTATCTGGCTGGTGGTTTCGCTGGTCTTTCTGCTGATTCATCTCGTGCCGGGCGATCCCGTAGCGCAGATGCTGGGCGAAGGCGCAACGCCGACTGATCTGGATGCCCTGCGGCATCAGTACGGGCTCGATCTGCCGCTGAGCCAGCAGTACCTTCATTATTGGCACGGCGTGCTGCACGGAGATCTTGGGCATTCGCTGCGGCTGAACGATTCGGTAACGCACCTCATCCTGCAGCGCTATCCATACACGCTGGAGCTGACGCTCGCCGCGCTGGTGATTGCGCTGGTGGCTGCCATTCCCGCCGGCATTCTGGCAGCGCTCCATCGCGGCAAGTGGCGCGACAACACGGTGGGTGTGGTGTCGTTGTTCGGGCTGTCGTTTCCTGCGTTCGCGATGGGGCCGATCGCGATTCTGCTGGTCTCGATCAAACTCGGCTGGCTGCCGGTATCGGGCGCGGGATCGCTGGCGCATCTGGTGCTGCCGGCGATCACGATGGGCTCCGGGCTGGCGGCCATCCTGACCCGGATGGTGCGCACGGCCATGTTGGAGGAACTGGGCCAGGACTACATCCGCACCGCGCGCGCCAAGGGATTGCCGGAGCGGACGGTGCTCTATCGTCATGCGCTACGCAACGCGCTGATCCCCATTGTGACGCTGGTGGGGTTGCAATTCGGCGCGCTGCTGGCTGGCGCGATCGTGACCGAGACCATCTTCAGCTGGCCGGGCGTGGGCCGGCTGACGATCACGGCAATCTCCAATCGCGACTACGCGCTGGTGCAGGGCTGCATCCTTGCTGTCGGCTTGACTTATATCCTTGTGAACCTGGCGACGGACATTCTCTACGCTGTTCTGAATCCACGCATCCGGGCGTGAATGCTCATACTTCGCGGCCCCTGCATCTGATAGAAGTCAGTACAGGAGATGCATGATGAACATCCGGGAGGCGCTGGGTCTCGCGCCGAAGAAGAAGATTCGCTACGGGTTTGTTGGGCTGGGCGACATCGCGCAGGAGGCGATGCTTCCCGCGGCGGAGCACACAGGGAACTCGTCCATTGCGGCGCTGGTCACGAGCGATCCCGTGAAGGCGGGGCGGCTGGCGGAGCGCTACAGCGTACAGCACACTTACAACTACGAGCAATTTCCCGAGATGCTCGCATCGGGAAATGTCGACGCGGTCTACATAGCGACGCCGAACTGGCGCCATGCTGAATTCGTGCTGCCTGCACTGGCCGCCGGCATCCATGTGCTGGTGGAGAAGCCGCTGGAGATCGACAGCGCTCGTTGTCAAAAGATCCTCGATGCGCAGAGGTCATCGAAGGCGAAGCTGATGGTGGCCTACCGGCTGCACTTTGAGCCCGCGACGGTGGCCGCGATTGAACGCGTCCGCAACGGCGAACTGGGGCAGGTGCATCTGTTCACGTCGGCCTTTGCGCAGATGGTGGACCCGGCGAATCATCGCGCGAAGACCGAGGCTGCCGGACCAGTGCTCGATATGGGGCCGTATCCGGTGAATGCGGTGCGCAACCTGTTCGGCGCCGAGCCGACGGAGGTGTCGGCCTTCGGATCGCGGCACGCGAATTCGGGTCTGGGCGATTTCGATGACACAGTGGCGGTGATGTTGCGCTTTCCAGAGGGGCGGCTCGCGCAATTCGTGGTCTCGTACTACGGCAATGCGATCGATAGCTATACGGTGCTCGGCACCAAAGGATCGCTGCAGGTGCAGCCGGGCTATAGCTACGGCAAGTCACTGGAGCACTCCCTGACCATCGGCGAGAAAAAGGACAACGTCAGTTACAAAAACACTGACCACTTCGGCGGAGAAATGAAGTATTTTTCCGACTGCATCCTGCATGACATCGATCCGGAGCCGGATGCGGAGGAGGGCCTGGCGGACGTGCGCGTCCTGGAGGCAATCGAGCGCTCACTGAAAACCGGAGAAGTGCAGAAGCTGGCGCCATTTACGCGCTCGAAGCGCATCGATCCTGACCAGGTTGTGCGGCTGGGCGCGGTGAAACCGCCAGAGCCGGTGCATGCCTCAAGTCCGGATCGATAAGTCCCATTAGATCTAGAGGTCGATGATCTGCGCGCTCAGGCCTTTGGCGTCGATGTTCAGCCAAGCGAGTGTGACGGGAAGCTGAAAGCGCCGCGGGCCGGCGCTGCCGGGGTTCAGGAAGAGCACGCCGCGCCGCCGCTCGACCAGCGGCTTGTGTGAATGCCCGAAGACTACGGCGGCGATGTCGGCGGCCTCGGGATTGAGATCGAGTTTCTTTACATCGTGCAGCAAGTAGATGTTGCGGCCGTTGAGTTCTATCAGTTCACTTGGCGGGAGATGACGGCATGGGCCGTCTTCATCGATGTTGCCGCGAATGGCCGTGACGGGCGCGATGGCGCTGAGGGTATCGAGGATGGCGGGATCGCCAACGTCACCGGCATGGAGGATGTGCTCTGCCCCCTGCAATGCGTTGAGCGCTTCGGGTCGCAGCAGGCCATGCGTGTCCGAGATGATTCCAATGCGAATCACACCAACGCGCATCGATTACAGCCCGACTGCCATGCGCGTGCGTGGATCGAGATAGTCGCGCAGGGCATCGCCGATGAAGTTGAAGGAGAGCACGCAACCCATCACGGCGAGAGCAGGGAAGACGACCAGGTGCGGTGCATCGAAGAGGTGAGAGCGCGCGTCGTTCAGCATGGAGCCCCAACTGGGCGCCGGCGCCGGAATGCCGAGGCCGAGGAAACTCAATGTGGCTTCGGCGAGCACGGCGCCGGCCATGCCGATAGCGGCCTGAACAAGAATGGGCTGCACGATGTTCGGCACAATGTGGCGGGTAAAGATGCGGAGATCGCCTGCGCCGAGGGCGCGCGCGGCTTCGACGAATTCGCGCTCGCGAACCGCCAGCACCTGGGCTCGTACCTGCCGTGCATACCCGACCCAGCCGCTGATGGAGAGCGCAAGCACAAGGTTGAAGAGGCCGGGTCCGAGAAAAGCGACGAACGCAATGGCCAGCAGGATTCCCGGCAGCGCGAGAAATGCGTTCATCACAAAGATGTTGAGCGCCGTGTCGACCCATCCGCCGTAATAGCCGGCGAGGCCGCCTACCAGCATGCCCAGCGAAAGGGAGATCGCGACCACGCTGACCGCCACGATTAACGAGATGCGCGCGCCAAAAAGAATGCGCGAGAAGATATCGCGGCCGAGTTCATCGGTGCCAAACCAGTGGGCGTAGCTGGGTGAGAGCAGGCGATGATTCAGGTCGATGGCGGCAGGATCGTAGGGCGCAGTTGCCGAGGCCAGCAGAGCCATGAGCACGAAGAGAACAAGCAGCGCGACTCCGATGACAGCCAGCGGTTGATGTTTGAAGCGGTAGGCGAGAGAGGCGCGGGCCATGGCGGCATGATCGCACAACCTGGGGCAGCAGCAATGCCGGCGAGCTGTGCGATCCGATTCAATAACGTACCGAGCTACATCGAGGCGGGGGTCATGATGATGCCGCAGGCGATGCGGGCGCCCGAGTTTCCGGATGGATCCGTGATCATGTCGTCTGCCTTCGCGTGAATGACGATCGACGTGCCTTCGCCGGTGAAGACCGAGTCCATCGCCTTGGGATCGAGCGAAATGCCCTTGGTGCTGAATTCGGTCTTATCTGTGCCGTCCGGCTCTACCGTGAGGTTGAAGGGCATGTCACCCGCATGTGGACCGTTCGGATTGTTGACGCCATGCTGCTTGCTGCCGGGGTTGAAGTGAGCGCCCGCAGACGTGAAGTCCGGGGGATCGCATTTTGCGTACTGATGAATGTGAATGCCATGCTGGCCGGGCGGCAGGTTTTTCACGTCTACCCGCACATTCACAGCTCCGGCTTTGCCGGGGCGCAGCGTTATGGTTCCTGCATCCTTGCCATCGGCAGTGTGAATGGCGACAACTACCGGCTTCTGTTTCGCGGCGCTTGCTGAAAGTGCTGCTGCCGTCATCAGTACGGCTAAGATCGTCATCCGTTTTCGCTGCATATATCTTTCTCCCTGCGTTCCACTCTTTCGTCACACGCGGACGCGGTCTTATGCGTGCGTCGTTGCCGGTTCCACACCGGCGCCTGCGGGCGTCG
>DATBCB010000362.1:0-4950 GCA_036270675.1 Acidobacteriaceae bacterium
CCACCGGCCGCGCGACCGGTGTCCAGCGCCTCATGCTCGGCGAATAGTCCTGGCCCAAAGTTCATCGTTGGACGCATCTTCGTATGTGCAGCGCTTTCGCAATACGCGAAAGAATCCTGATCGCCGGTTGACTCCCCGCACCGCCCTCGCATCTCCTTTGTGAGTGCCGCGGGGTTTCAATATCGAGACGCGGACCCAAAGGGAGACATTTCGCATGACGGATTATCGAGTACGCGCAGGCGACATCGAAGAGGACCAGGTAACGTCGCTGATGGAGAGCTACTCCGCGCAACTGCCCTCCAGTTTCTATCTCTGCGCCGCCGGGGCCTCCATAGTGGCTTCGCTCATTGCCAAACTGCAAGGCAAAAACCACAACGCGCTGTTCTTCGGCCAGTGGGCCGCGCCCTTCCTGCTGCTGGGCATCTACAACAAAATGGTGAAGCAGCACGGATCGGACGCAATCCACACTAACAACGACTGACAGAGTCCATCATCGTCTTTCGTCGGTAGTGTCTCAGTTTCAAATGAGACACTACCCTTTCGTCGTTCCGATGGCGGCAAACCTAATCCAAATAACTCGTCATCCCGACCGAAGCCATCGCTCGTAAGAGCGATCGGCGAAGCGGAGGGATCTGCCCCTGAGCTTGTCGAAGGGTATCTGCTGTTTAGCGGAGATCGCCACAATGGGTACCCCACCTTACGCGAAGCCGTAGGGCTTGCCCCGAGCTTGTCGGTAGGGCGTGCCCTGAGCTTGTCGAAGGGTGGGGTAGTTCCTCAGCCATCCAGCCGGAGCGAAGCGACCTCACAAGTTTAGGATCGAAGCGCGGCCCGCGAAATCCGAGCAACCCGCACTCGTCCCCACATCCACACCCGAAATGCTCTATGCTGGCGTTTCCGTGTCAGCCAGCCCCCCATCCACACCCGCCGAGCCGGTCCAGACGCCGCTGATGCGACAATATTTTGCCGCAAAGGCGCAGCACCCGGACGCCCTGCTCTTCTTCCGCATGGGCGACTTCTACGAGCTCTTTTATGAGGACGCCAAACTGGCTGCCCGCGAGCTCGAAATCACGCTCACGGCGCGTGACCGCGAACGCCAGGTGCCGATGTGCGGCGTTCCCTATCACGCCGTCGAAGGCTACATCGCGCGCCTCTTGCACAAGGGCTACCGCATCGCCATCTGCGAGCAGATGGAAGACCCCAAGCTCGCCAAAAAGATCGTTCGCCGCGAAGTCACTCGCGTCCTCTCGCCCGGCACGGCACTCGATCCGGCGCACCGCTCGGAGCGCAACAACTATCTGGCCGCCGTGCACACGACAGAGGAACGTGCCGGCCTCGCACTGCTCGATCTCTCCACCGGCGAATTCCGGGCCACTGAATTCACCGGCAAATCGGCGGCAGCGCTCTGCCTCGATGAATTGACTCGTCAGCAGCCGGCCGAGCTGTTGCTTGCAGCAGAGACGACGCTCTTCCCTTCACTGCCAGCCGACGTACTCGGCGCAGCGCTCGATCCAATCCGCACCAAGACCCGCCTCGATGCCTGGGCCTTCAGCGCCGACTACGCCATTCCGCTGCTTGAGCGTCAACTGCAGGCTCGCTCGCTCGATGGCTTCGGCCTGGCCGGGCACACCACCGCCGCCATCGCCGCAGGTGCTGCGCTGCACTACGTCCGTTCTACCCAGGCCGGCGACCTATCGCACATCGACGGTCTCCACTACTACGAGCGCACCGAACATCTGGAGCTCGATCCAGTTAGCGTGCGCAATCTCGAGCTAGTCGAGCCGCTCTTCGCCGACGTCTCCTCGCGCACCACGCTCTTCCACACCCTCGACTGCTGCCAGACCCCGATGGGCAAGCGCCTGCTGCGCGCCAATCTTCTGCGTCCGCTGCTCGACGCGCCCGAGATCAACGCACGGCTCGACGCCGTTGCCGAGCTGCACACCGCACTCCAGCCCCGGGAAGAGCTGCGCCGCGCCCTGGGCGGCGTTCTCGACATGGAACGCCTGCTCGGCCGCGTCTCGCTCGACTCCGCCGGTCCGCGCGATGTTCTCGCCCTCGGGGCATCCCTCGCCCGCCTGCCCCTGGTCGCCGCGGCTGTCGTGCCGCTACAGTCAGCGCGCTGGCAGGATTCGTGTCAGCGCCTCGACCAACTCGAAGACGTGCACGCCGCCATCGAAACATCGCTGGTCAACGAGCCGCCCCTCACACTCACCGACGGTGGCGTGATCGCGGCGGGCGTCCACGCGGAGCTGGACGAGCTCCGCACCCTCAGCCAGAGCGGACGTCAATCCATCGCCGCCATCGAAGAACGAGAGCGCCAGCGCACCGGCATCGGATCCTTAAAGGTTCGCTTTAACAATGTCTTCGGCTACTACATCGAGATCACCAAGTCCAATCTCAAGTCCGTCCCCGCCGACTACGAGCGCAAGCAGACGCTGGTCAATGCGGAGCGCTTCACCACACCCGAACTCAAGGACTACGAAACCCGCGTCCTCACCGCACACGAGCGCGCCATCGAGATCGAGCGCCGCCTCTTCGCTGAGCTGCGCTCGACCATCCTCGCTACCGCAGCGCGCATCCGCCGCAGCGCTGCCGTCGTCGCGGAACTGGATCTGCTCGCCAACTTTGCCCACGTCGCCGCAATGCGCCACTACACGCGTCCCACCCTCACGGGAGAATGCGTGCTCGAAGGCGCGGCCACCCGCCACCCCGTCGTCGAGTGCCGCATGGAAGAGAACGCAGAAGGCCGCTTCGTTCCCAACGACCTCTATCTCTCGACCGAAGGCCCCGCCGTCCTGCTGCTCACCGGCCCCAATATGGGCGGCAAATCCACCTATCTCCGCCAGGCCGCGCTGCTCGTCATCATGGCGCAGATGGGCTCGTTCGTCCCCGCAGCCCGCATGCGCTTCGGTCTGGTGGATCGCGTCTACACCCGCATCGGCGCCAGCGACAACGTCGCGCGCGGCCGCTCCACCTTCATGGTCGAGATGACCGAAACCGCAACCATCCTCAACACGGCCACAAAGCATTCGCTCATCCTGCTCGATGAGATGGGACGCGGCACCGCAACCTTCGACGGCCTCTCGCTCGCCTGGGCTACGCTCGAATACATCCACGGCCGCATCGGCGCGCGCACCCTCTTCGCCACCCACTATCACGAACTCACCTTGTTGGCGGAGCAGCTTCCCCGCCTCAGCAATCTGCGCGTCGCCGTCAAGGAGTCGCCTGCCGGCATCGCGTTCCTGCACAGTATCGAACCCGGCGCCGCCAGCAAGAGCTACGGCATCGATGTGGCCCGCCTCGCCGGCCTGCCCGCATCCGTTATCGAGCGCGCCCGCCGCGTCCTCGCGCAGCACGAAAAATCCGAGAAGCGCAACGTCGCGCTCGAAGCCGAGGACGCCTCCGCCCCACTGCAACTGACCATCTTCACCCCGCTCTCACAGCGCATCCTGGACCGCATCACCGAGCTCGACACCAACAGCCTCACCCCGCTGCAGGCCCTGAACCTGCTCGAAGAGTTGAAGACTGAGATACGTGCCGCTGCAAACCCCGATGCCCCGCCCACCAGCAAGCCGCTAGCATAGATACTGAAGACACTCATGAGCCTGCGCCACGACGTCGGTCAACTATTCCTTGTAGGACTCGCCGGAACCGAGCTCGATGTCACTGAGCGCGCATGGCTGCGGCTGATCCGCCCTGCGGGCACCGTGCTCTTCCGCCGCAACATCGAAGAAGCCGCGCAGGTACACACGCTGCTTGCAGGCGTCGCAGATATCGTCGGCGACGGCCCACTCTTTCACGCAGCCGACGTCGAGGGCGGCCTGGTCGACCGCCTGCGCGACCTCATCGCCCCCATACCCGCGCCTGCGGCAGTCGCCGCCACCGGCAGCAGAAGGCTCTTCCGCCAGCACGGCTATCTCATCGGCTCTGAGCTGCGTCTGCTCGGCTTCAACATCGCCTTCGCACCCGTCCTCGATCTGTGCACCGCCGCCTCCACCGACGTGATGCGCACGCGCGTCGTCTCCGAAGATCCCAAAGCAGTCACCGCCTACGCCGAAGCCTTCCTCACCGGGCTCAGCAGAGCCGGCGCAGTCGGCTGCGGCAAACACTTCCCCGGCCTCGGCGGCGGCGCGCTCGACTCGCACCACGCCACGCCCGCCATCGACCGCACATGGAAAGAGCTTTGGGAAGAGGACATGCTTCCCTTTCGCAAGCTGCATCGCGCGCTGCCCTTCATCATGGTCTCGCATGCCACCTATCCGCACGCATACAGCAAGCCGGACACGAAGCCCCTTCCCGCATCCATCTCCCCCTTCTGGATCGATCGCATGCTCCGCCACAAGCTCGGCTTCCGCGGCCTCATCGTCTCCGACGACATGGAGATGGGCGGCATCCTGCATCACGCCCCGATGGAAGAAGCCGCCGTTGCTGCGATCGCGGCAGGCACACATCTGATCGAAATCTGCAAAGACCCTGCGCTAGTCCTCACCGCCTATGAGGCGATCCTGAGCGAGGCAGAGCACTCCCGCAGCTTCCGCGCCATGGTCGAAGAATCCGCCGCCACGGTTCGCGCGCATCGCCACAAGCTGCTGCGTCACTCCTCTCTTTCCTCGCCGCCAAACGTAACCGAGCTCGCTGCCATGCGAGAAAGCGTCCTCGCCTTCACCGCCGACATCAACGCCAAAGCGCCGCAGGCATCTGCGTGACTCCGGCCGCACAGAAGAACTCCATGCGGGTCGACGGCATCATGAGCGGCACCTCCGCCGATGGCATTGACGTCGCGCTCTGCCGCATCTCTCCCGCACGCCCGCGGCCGCACATCGAGCTCATCCGCCACCGCGCCTTTCCCTATCCCGCCGCGCTGCGCAAAGCGGTTTTGGCCGCTATGGACGCGCACAATACCTCCGCCGCCGAGCTTGCGCGCCTCAACTGGCGTCTCGGCGAACAGTACGG
>DATBCB010000363.1:0-4147 GCA_036270675.1 Acidobacteriaceae bacterium
CAGCGGATACCACTGCGCCCGCGTCCCAGGATCAAACCCAAGCTGCACCTCCGGCACCCGACGCAGCGGCGACACTGCCTGCGACATCCGCCGCGACTCCAGCCGTATCGGGCAACCCACCTGCACCCGGCGCGCCCGCAGCGGATCCCACTGCGCCGGCGCCCGATCCGAGCGCACCTGCAGCGGCGCCACAGGATCAGATCCCCGCAGCGCCGCAGGCACCGGCCACTCAGGACAGCCAGGCCGTGAATCCCTCTTTGCCTGATCCGCAGGTGAATGAGCCGGAGCCACCGCCCTCCTCGCGCATCGACATTTTTGGCGGGTACACCTATCTGCATCCCACCGGTAACGTTGGCGTCTGGAACTTCCCCACCAACAACACGCGCGGCTACATCGTGAGCGGCACCTACTATTTCACTCACCACTTCGGCGTGCAGGCGGAGTTCTCGCACAGCGAATACCCGCTCGGCACCACCGGCACGTCGCCCGCGCCGCCATTTGTTCAGCTCGGCGGTGTCAGCGACTCCTTCTACACCATCGAAGCAGGACCGGTGTATCGCTTCTTCCCGAGCGAGCACGTCATCCCGTTCGTGCATTTCACCGGCGGTGGCGCGAAGGTGGCCGGACCCAAGTTTCAGCCACCTACCTGGGGCTACGGCTTCTCAGGCGGTGGCGGTGTCGACATCCTGCTGCCCCACACGCATGAGCACGTGGCCTTTCGGCTCGTCCAGGCTGACTTCGGCTACATGCATGCCGATCAGGGTCCGCTGCAGCAATACGATCTTGCCGGTGGATCCCAGATTGTGAGCGCCCTGCGGCTCTCGACCGGACTCGTCATCCGCATTGGCGACATGAATCCGAAGCAGTCGAAGAGTCTGGCCTGCGATGCCACTCCCTCCGAGGTCTACGCCGGTGAACGCGTCACGCTGGCGGCGACGCTGCGCAATTATCGCGACCGGACCAAGCATCCCTTCTTCTTCAACTGGGTGCTCAGCGCGGGCAAGCAGCAAGGCTTCGGCCCGGTCATCTTCGTCGACACCACCGGCCTGGCCGCCGGCACCTATCATGCGACTGCACACATCGCGGTCAAGGAAAAGGGCAAGCAGTTTGCGCAGTGCGGAACAAATTTCGTGGTGAAGGAATCGCCGGCACCGACGCTGAAGTGCTCGGCTGATCCATCCACCGTGACGCCGGGCCAGATCTCCATCATCACCGCCTATGCGAGCACGATTGCGCAACGGCAGCTGACCTACACCTACACAACCTCCGAAGGCCAGATCAATGGCAAGGACAACACTGCGGAGCTGCATACGGACGGTCTGGCGCCGGGCGTCGCCACCGTCACCTGCAAAGTGCTCGACGATCTGGGCCAGACCGCGGTCGCGACCACGGAGGTCACCATCGCTCCGCCGTCGCTGCCGCCGGCGCCGAAGGCCCAGCCGCTGTGCACGGTGTACTTCAACCGCGACATGCGCCGCCCGGCACGCGTGGACAACGAAGGCCGCGCCTGCCTGGATGACGTCGCCCTCACCATGGAGCACCAGCCGGATGCGCGCCTCGTGCTGGTAGGCGAGCACTCCGACAGCGAGGTCGACGGTCAGTTGACTGCCGCCGAGCGCGCCATGAACACCCGCGCGTACCTCGCCAATGAGAAGGGCATCGATCCGTCCCGCGTGGACGTCCGCACCAGCACGACGGCAGGCCGTCAGGTGCAGACCTACCTGCTGGCTCCGGGCGCCGTGTTCGATCAGCCGACCGAAGGCCGGATCGACGAATCGAAGATCAAGATCCACGGCCAGCAATATGCGCATCAGCGGCAGCGGGCGCCTCAGAAAGGACCGGTGGGACAAGGCGTCTCGCATCCGCCCAAAAATTAAGCCCCAAAAATAAGGCGAAGTGATTCCACCGCACTACCGAAGCAATGTGGCGAGCACGGCCTTCCCACCCCGGGCAGGCCGTGTTTGCTTGTCGGCTGATCCACCCGCCGGCTTTAGTTTTTCCTGCTCATTCCGTACGCAAAAAGTACCTCAAAAAATAACCCTAAAGTGCTTAGAATGAGTAGAATTAAACTTTCGTGATATTTCATTAGCTAGACAGCGAGGTTACTGTCCAATCATCCCCCGGTTGTTGGGCCTTTGCGGTCCGCAAAGTATGATCCGGTGATAGGTTCGGGTTTACCATGAGCGGACTTCTGGATCTTCTATCGTTGGGCTCGCTGGTACTCCTGTTCACCTCCATTTACAGGAAGCGGCCAACGTTTCGTGTCCGTTGCTGGCTCATCGGCTGGTGCCTGATCCTGGTGCATTTCGCGGGGCTGCTCGTGCGTCCTGCGTCCTATCTGGGCCGCGCAGGGCAGGACTTCCTGGTCCTGGGTTCCCTCGTGATGGGCGGCATCTTCTTTATCCTGTCCACCACATCTGTGCGCTATACGTCGGGCCGCTGGCTGGCCGTCCTGGTCACGTTGGGCATGCCCTGGCTGGCTGCTACGGGTGCCGCATGCTTCCTGCCCGAGGGAAACCGCCTGCTGTCTCTGAGCGCCATCGCCGGGGAAGCGGCCACGCTCATCGTCGCCTACCGCATCTCGCAACGCCGAGCCATGCTGCGATTCACGCTGGGTTTATCGGTTGCCGGATGCACAGCATGGCTCAGCTACGGCATCCTGCACCATCATGACGGAACTTCGCTTGACGTCATGCTCACGCAGGTGTTTTTACTCCTCGCCCTGCTTTACAGCTTCGAGGTTTCGCGATTCACCGCGGGCGTCCGGACAGTCGTTCTCAGCCTGTATGCATGGGCCGCGGTCTGGGTCTCGGCCGCCTTGGCCGGGATGTTGTGGCCGGCCGCCCAGATTCCCGAAGAGCTTTGGAACCTGCCGAAGTATCTGGTTGCGGTCGGCATGATCCTGACCCTGCTTGAAGAAGAGATTGTGAGCGCCGAGGACGCGGGCGCGCACTACCGTGTGCTGTTCGAGTCCAATCCGCACCCCATGTGGATGTATGACACGGAGACGCTGGCCTTCCTGCATGTGAACGATGCGGCGGCACAGCAATACGGATACACCCACGAAGAGTTCGCGCAGATGACGATGGCGGACATCCGGCCGGGTGAGGAGTTTTCGCGCCTGGTTGTCGAACTGAAGCGCACCAGCGAAAACCCGCTCAACGGCCCCTGGCGTCACCAGCGCAAGGACGGCAGCTTCATGCTGGTGGACATCGCCTCGCATCAGATCGAACACGACGGGCACAAAGTCACCTTCGCCCTGATGCAGGACGTGACCGAGCGCGACCGCCTGCATGAGCAGCTGGTGCATCAGGCGAACCATGACATCCTGACCGGGCTGCCCAACCGCGCGCTGCTCGAAGACCGTATCGCGCAGACCCTCGCCCATGCCAGCCGTTATGGGCACAAGGCCGCTCTGCTTTGTCTGGATCTCGATCGCTTCAAGCAGATAAATGACACCTACGGCCACGCCATCGGCGATGTCTGTCTGCAGGAGATTGGCCGCCGCCTCAGCTCGCGCGTGCGCGCCGTGGACACGGTGGCCCGCACCGGTGGCGAGGAATTTACCGTCCTCCTGCAGGAGATTGCCGAGTCGGAAGATGCCGAGCGCGTCGCCGCCGAAGTGCTCAGAGGATTGAACGAGCCCTACCGGCACAACGGCATCGATATCGATCTCACCGCCAGCCTGGGCATCGCCGTCTATCCGGACCACGGCACCGATGCCGCCGTCCTGTGGCGCGATGCTGACACGGCGATGTACCGCGCCAAGAAATCCGGCGGCAATCAGTACATGTACGTCTCGCAGGAGATTTCTGCGGCCAGCCTCGAAGCTACCGAACTCGAAAAACACCTCCGCCGTGCCCTCAAGGATGGCGGACTGGAGCTGCACTATCAGCCGCTCTACACCCGCGATGGGCAACTCTGCGGCCTGGAGGCGCTGGTGCGTCTGCAACATCCGGTGCTTGGATTGATCTATCCGGACCGTTTCATTCCCATCGCGGAGGAGAGCGGACTTATCGTGCCGCTGGGCAACTGGGTGCTCGACGAGTGCTGCCGCCAGAGCCGCGAGTGGCAGGACCGCGGCTTCCACCCGGTACGCATCGCCTTCAACGTCTCGCCATTGCAGCTTACCCGATTCGACTTCTCG
>DATBCB010000364.1:0-2340 GCA_036270675.1 Acidobacteriaceae bacterium
CCTCACCGCAGTTCTCGCGGATGTCATCTCCATAACTCGTGTGATTGCGGTAGTCCTGCTGCAGCGAAACCAACTTGCCGTCAGGACTCGCGCCCAGGCGCATGTGTTGCTGCGTGTTCGGTCGATGGCCGGAGTTCGAGAACATCATCTTGCGGGTCAACGTGAGCTTGACGGGCCGTTTGAGCTTACGCGACGCAGCCGCCGCAATCGCCGAATGAGGCCACGGGTGGAGCTTGCCGCCGAAGCCCGAACCGATAAACCGCGATACCACCTCGACGTTCTCCTTGGGCTCGCCCAGCACCTGTGCCATCACATTCTGATGGTTCATCACACCTTGTGTGGACTCATACAGCGTGTATCGCTTGCCGTCCCATACCGCAACCGTGGCATGCATCTCCATCGGGTTGTGGGTCTCCACCGGCGTGCGGTACACCTCGTCCACCTTCACCGCAGCCGAGGCGAACGCAGCATCGGTATCGCCGCGCTGGCTCATCACGCGGGGACCGCCCGGCTGACCTTCAGCGGGCAAGCTATCGGACAAGGAAGGATCCACACTGAACTTCGCACCTTCGTACTCCACCCGCACGGCTGCTGCTGCTGCCTGCGCCTGCTCGAAGCTCTCGGCAACCACCGCTGCGACGTACTGTCCCCAGTAGTAGACCGTCTCGTCTTCGAACGGAGGACGGCTCTCGCTGTTGCGGCCGTTAGAGCCACCCGGGCCATTCCGGTACAGCGGCATCACATTGCCGTGATGCATCACCAGTAACACGCCCGGCATCGCTTCCGCAGCAGTGCTATCGATACGCCGAATCGTGCCGCTGGCTACGGTCGCACGGACGGGCACTGCATACACCATGCCGGGGAAGTTGAAGTCGGAGGCGTAGCGCGCATTGCCGGTCGTCTTCAGCGGACCATCGACACGCGGCACCATCGCACCGATGATCTCGGACGGCTGCGGAGCCGTGGGATCGATCGCCTTTGGTGCCGGACCGTCCTGGCTGCCAATGAACTCAACAAACTCTTCAAACAACATAGAGATCGTCCTCCTGGCGGGATGAAACGAGAGCGCCCCGCTCTTCGCTCCCGAGCACTACGCGGATTGCGTAGCTACCGTAAGTGCGCGCACAATGCAGCGGTTCGCCAGTTCGACCTTGAAGCCGTTTTCGCTCGCAGGCCGTGCGTCCTTCAATGCCGCTTCCGCCGCTCTGTGAAAAGTTGCTGTGTTCGCGGCATGGCCTTGCAACTCGCGCTCGGCCTCGCGGGACCGCCAGGGAACCGTACCGACCCCGCCCAGGGCGACGCGCGCATGCTCGATCCTGCCGCCATTTACCTTGACGACGATTGCTGCCGACGCAAGCGCGAACTCGTAGGCAGCGCGGTCGCGCAGCTTCAGATAATGCGATCGAGCACCGGCGATGGGAGGCGGCAGCGTCACACTCACAATCAGGTCGCCCGGATCCAGAACATGCTCCCGGTTCGGTGTCGCACCGGGCTTCAGATAGAACTCCTGAATGGGAATGCTGCGCTTGCCCCTTACGCCCTGCACCTGAATCGTCGCTTCCAGCGCTGTCAGCGCGACATTCTGATCCGACGGATTCGACGCGAAGCAATCTTTGCTGGTGCCCAGGATGGCAAGCGTTCGGTTGTGGCCGCCAACCGCGGAACATCCCGTGCCAGGCTCGCGCTTGTTGCAGGCATGCGCCGTGTCACGGAAGTACATACAGCGGGTGCGCTGCAGCAGATTGCCCGCGGTGGTCGCCATGTTGCGCAGTTGCGGCGACGCACCGGAGAGCAACGCCTCAGAGAGCACCGGATAATCCCGCTGGACAGCCGGATGATGAGCGACAGTTGAGTTGCGCGCCAGCGCGCCGAGGACCAGGCCGCCCCCGGGCGCCGTCTCGATGCGCTCGAGCGGAAGAGCGTTGATGTCGATCAGTTGGTTGGGATGCTCCACATCGAGCTTCATCAGGTCGATCAGGGTGGTGCCGCCCGCCGCGAAGCGAACGTCGGCGCTCTGCTGTGCTGTCTTGGACCTTGCTCCCGCCTGAACTGCCTGATCCACGGTGGTCGGTCGGCTGTATTGAAAGGTCTGCATTGTCACTCCACTGGCTGCGAACGTGGTCCGGTCAACCTACGATTTATGTGTTGCGGCGTACTGCTTGGACCGCTGCAACAATGTTGGGATACGCCCCGCAGCGGCAGATATTTCCATACATCGCCTGCTTGACGTCCTCATCGGAAGGTCCGACGGGTTCGCCCAGCAGCGCCACAGCGGACATAATCTGGCCCGAGGTGCAATAGCCGCACTGATAGCCATCATGTTCCACGAATGCGGCCTGC
>DATBCB010000365.1:0-2236 GCA_036270675.1 Acidobacteriaceae bacterium
CTTGCTGCGCAGGCTGAGCCGCACGCGGTGGTCCGGCAGCTCGCGCAGGAAGACCGCAACCTCCACCCCGGCAATCCCGATCGCGTAGTTCACAATGCCTTCGCAGTCCTCTTCGGCGGCGTTGCAGCGCTCCATATCGGATGTTGTCACCCAGAGCCACGCAACGCGCCCGTCCCGCCTCAGATTCGCCAGCGCCGCGCCCAGCAGCAGCATCTTCGAGGTCGGGTTGGAAAAGTACACATCCTGCGCGATGCGTGCAGGGGATGCGCCGAGCCTGACCAATTCCTGTGCCAGTGAGAAGGTGTGCGCGTCCGTGCCTTCGTAGCAGAAAGACCCCGTATCGGTGAGCACGGCCATGTAGAGGCAGGTGGCCATCTCCTGGGTGATGCGCACCCCTGCCGCGCAGGCCAGGGTGAAGACCTGCTCGGCGACGGCGCAGGCGTCGGTGTCGATCCAGTTCAGGTGAGCGAAATTGCGGCCGCTGGTGTGGTGATCGATATTGATGAGCCGGCGTCCTTCAAGGCCCTTGAGGCGGCTGCGCTCGGTGCTATCGCACTCCAGCAGGATGACGAGATCAAAATCGCCCTGGACACGCTGCCAGTGCTGAATGCTCTGCGCGCATGGCAGCCAGCGATAGATGAGCGGCACGCGGTCGCTGAAAGCCATGGTCGCCTGCTTGCCAAGCTGCTCCAGCATCATGCTGCACGCGAGCACGGAGCCGACCGCATCGCCGTCCGGACGCGCGTGCGCGGTTACCAGGATGTTCTGCGCGTCCTGGATGGCGTGGAGGATAGGACCAATCGCAGCCGGGCGCCGGCTGCTGTACGGCCGCACTGTCTCTTTTAGAGAAGAGTCCGCAAGCGGGCGGGCGAGTGCTGCGTCGAGCTGCCGCGACATGGAGGCAGACTGCTTCATGCGCCTTTATTGGCCTCCGGAGTGGGTGCAGGTGCCTGAGAAGAACTGCTGCTTTTACTGCGCCGCCTGCGGCTCAGTAACTCGTCGATGCGGGCGGTCATGCGATCCGTACGGTCGATGTGGAAACTCAGCTCCGGCACGTGACGGACTCCCATGCGCTCCAGCAGCTCATGCCGGATGAAGCCGCGCGCAGACGCCAGCGCCTCCAGCATCGGCTCCTCATCTTCCGCGGGACCCTCGTTTGCGACATAGACTCGCGCCGACTTGCCGCCGGCGTTCAGCACCACCTCGGTCACATGCGCAGAACCGATGCGCGGATCGGAGAGCTCTCCCTGGATCATGGTGCTGATCTCGTCGCGCAGGGTTTCGGCCACCCGGCCCTGGTGATATTTGCGGGCGCGTTGCTCCGGCATGACGAACCTCCCTGGGTAAACCCAAAAGGATACCAGAGTGGTGACCGACGATGACGGCTATATCGTTGTTCTGACGAGCACCCACCGGGTTCCGACGACCACCCGCCGGCGATCACACTTCGACGAAATCCCACCACGCGTCCCGAACTTCGGCTCCCTGCTCGGCGGCGAGGCGCGTCGCAGCGCTTTCCACTTCTGTCATCAGGCCGCGGAGATAGTCGCGCGATGAGGAAACAGCCGCAATACCAAGCGTGGCGCTTTGCCAGGTGATCGCTTCATCCAGCTCGGCGACAGAGATGTTGAAGCCCTGGCGCAACCGGTCCTTCATGCTGCGCACCACCTGCCGGCGGTCTTTCAACGAGCGCGACAGCGGGATCGAGAGCTCCAGGGTGAGGGCGGCGATGGCCATAAGCGAGAACGCGAGTCAGGAAACAGGCTCGCTGGATACAGGCTCGCTGGCTGCGGGTTCGGTTGCCGGGAAGAAGGGCGCGATCTGCTCGCGGCCCGGCGGCGCCGTGAACGCGCTCACCACGACCAGGCAGAAGACGGACGCGATCAGCGCGGGGAAGATGGCGTCCCGCCGGGCGAGCACCTCCGGCAGATGATGGTGGATAAGATCGGTGTCCCAGAAGACAGTGACAAACGTTCCCACGCCGATGGCTGAGACGGCGCCCGCGGCATTGGCGCGCCGCGAGTAGAACGCCGCCAGAATTACCGGCGTGAGCGCGGCGGAGTAGATGGTGTAGGCGTAGAGCGTCTTCTGCAGTACGGATTGCGTGTGCAGCGCCTGATACAGCGCCCATAGCCCGAGGAAGACGACCATGAGCCGCGAGACCAGCAGCACGGAGCGGTTCGACGCATTGGGCGCGATGTAACGCGAGAAGACATCATTGACGAGATTGGTCGCG
>DATBCB010000366.1:0-3955 GCA_036270675.1 Acidobacteriaceae bacterium
GCCCACGATCGGATTCGTGCCGATCACACCGTTGATGAACTGGTAGTTCGCGGCGCGGCCATTTGCTTCATTCCAGCCGTTGCTGCTCTCGACGCGAAGCCCGGCACGGAGTTCGAGATGCGGCGTGGCTTTCCAGACATCTTCGACGTAGCCGGCGCCGAACCATGAACGCCAGTTGAGCGGCGTAGGCGAGGGCACGATGGTGAAGGTCTTAATGCTCCCCTGCAGGAAGGTTTGCAGGGTGGCGAAGGACGCCTGTCCATCCTGATTCTGCGCGAGATTGTCATTGCTCTGGAGGCGTTGCAGCCATCCGCCGATTTCGATTTGATGGCGGCCGAAGGTCCAGTAGATGTGATCGTCGAGCGTGAAGAGGTTGCGCGCGACGGCATTGTTGCTGCCGACGTTGCCCCCAGCGCCGGTGATCTGCGATGCGCCGTTGGAGGCGGTGGAACCGGAGATGACGATGGCGCCGACGGGACGGCCAGCGACGAAGCCGTGTACATCGACCGTTGCAGAGCCGAGGAAGTAGAACGATGCGCGGGAGAAGCCGAAGCGCGCGGTGTTGAGCAGGCGCGAGGAGAAGATGTGCTGTTCCTCGATGCTGGCGACCTGCTCGCGGAGGGTTTCGTCGATGACAGCGAAGGGATTGGCGGTGGGTGTGTGGGCGACGGAGTCGTCGATGGTGTAGACGCCGAAGAGCAGGTCCTTCGCGCCGAGGTTGTAGTCGGCGCGCGCGGTGCCAAAGTCTTCACGAATGGTCTGCTTGGGATTGCTGAACGCGCGCGCGATGCCGGTGGGCTGGCCGGTGGAGGGGTCGGTTAACTCGGCGCCATTGGGGGTGGGCCAGAGTCGCAGAAGATCGGAGACGCCCGGTGCAACGCCGACGTTGACGAGGGAACCGCCGGGCCCGAGGGGAAGCAGGCCCTGGCGAGCGTTCGCATCGGGCACGAGCGCGACGTTGCTGAGGCCGAGGTTCTGTCTGTAACCTTCGTAGTTGCCGAAGAGGAAGACCTTGTCGCGGCGGATGGGACCGCCGAGCGATCCGCCGAAGTTGTTGCGCTGGAACTCGGGGATCTTCTGCTGGTCGAAATAGTTGCGTGCATCGAGCGCGCTGTTGCGCAGGAATTCGTAGGCTGTGCCGTGCAGCTGATTGGAGCCGCTGGCGGTGACGATGCTGATCTGCGCGCCCTGGCGCTTGCCGAAGGCGGCGGAGTAGGTGTCGCTGGAGACGTTGAACTCGCGCACGGCATCGACGCCGAGAAGCTGGCCACTGGTGCCGCCGGGTGTGACGTTGATAAGGGAGGCGCCGGTGTACTCGATGCCGTTGAGGAGGTAGAGATTGTCCTGCGGGCGGCGGCCGGAGACGGAGAACATGTTGCCGACCGATGAGTTCGACGTCCCGATGCCGCCGGAGCGCTGCGCCGTGTAATTCACTGTGGCGGGATTGAGGGTGAGGAGCTGGTCGTAGGAGCGGCCGTTGAGCGGCAGATTTTTCACCTGACGCTCATCGACCAGGCCGCTGGTCTGCTGGGTGCTGAGATCGACCGGCGCGGGCTTGTCTGTGACTTCGACGCGCTGACTGACTTCACTCGTGGAGAGTGCAAGGTTGACGCGGACCGATGCGCCTACCGTGACCACAATGCCATCGCGCTGTTGCGTGGCGAAGGCTTGACTGGCGGCGGATACTAGGTAGCGGCCGACTGGAACCGATGGCGCGCTGTAGAGGCCTTCGCCGGATGTGATGAGGTGACGCTCGCTGCCCGTTTCCTGGTTGCGGATGATCACGGTGACGCCGGGAATGGCGGCTCCGGACGGATCGGTGATGGCGCCGGCGATCGATCCGCCGACCACCTGCGCGTGCGATGGCGCGGCGGTGAGTACGAGTGCTGCGAAGATGCCGGCGAGGGCTGGTGCGGGGGTGAAGCGCATACGCTGATCTCCAGATCACGTGAAGCATTTGTGAGGAGGAGCGGCGCGCGTGCTGTCCGACTTATGAGTGGCGGCGCTCCCAGTGCACCTGTGAAGGACAACAACAGGCGCAACATCCCGCGAGGCGACAACACGCACGATGGAACGCGGGCACGGTGCGCGATCTGAATGGAGAGGGCAGATACATGCGGTTCTTACTACCTTTGCAGGCTATAGCGATGTAAGGGAGACTAATTATGGTGGAAGGCAGACGATATCTCAGCGCTTAGCGACAACAACAGCAGGCGGGCTGGGCGAGAAGCTTCATCTGTAAGTTGAGAGTAACATGATTGGCCGCCGTGTCCCAAGCCTGCCGGGACCGGCTTACGGCGGGGTGCGTCGGAAAGGATTGTCGCGGCGGCAGCCGACCTATGGGTTGAGATAAACGGGGTTGAGATAAACGGGGTTGAGATACATGCGCAGCGTCCCGTCGGGCTGGGGCACTGCTGTGACCTGTTCGAGCGAGGCTACGTACCAGTCCGCTCCGGCGAGTTCAGATTGCGGATGCGACGAGAGCACGGCCAGCACCTTGCAGCCCGCGGCTTTTCCGGAGGCGACGCCAGCGGGTGAGTCTTCGATGACCAGGCAATCGGCGGGCGCGAGGCCGAGCAGTTTTGCGCCGGTGAGGTATGGCTCGGGATGCGGCTTGCCGTTTGTAACTTTGTCCGCGGAGACGAGCGCCGGCGGCATGGGAAGGTTGGCGTAGCCGAGGCGGCCTTGGAGCAGACGCACGGTGGCGGAGGTGACGATGGTCCAGCGATCGGCGGGTAGCGAAGAGAGAAGTTTTTCGACGCCGGGCAGGACGATGAGGCCGCTGTGGTCCTCCGCGTCGTAGTCTTCGAGCCGGCGCTGCTCGATGACAGGATCGAGATCGGGACGTAGGGCGCGCAGCGTATCGAGAGCACGGCGGCCATGCGTGGACTGCAGGGAGAAGGTGCCTTCCATGTTGTGATGCCTGGCCCAGCGCAGCCAGCACCGCTCGTCGGCGCCGGTGGAGCTGATGAGCACTCCGTCCATGTCGAAGAGAATGCCGCGGACGGTGATGGTGTGGGTGGGCATCCGACTCATTCTCATTGATGATGGCACGGCGCGATTGGGCGCACGGGTCTGCCTGGGCTGCAACAAATCCGGATCGGCGTTAAGCTTTCTATGTGTTCCCAAGGAGGACCCCCACCAATGGAACGTCGTGACTTTCTGAAGCAGAGCGCCTTCACCGCTGCCGCCGCCGCGAGCGCGCGGCTCGCCTCGGCCAGCCCCACACAACCGATTGCCCGACGCCCGCTGGGCAAAACGGGCGAGCATCTTTCGATCATCGGTTTCGGCGGCATCGTGGTGATGGATGAGGACCCGGCCCAGTCGAAGAACATTGTGGCGGAGGCGGTGGACCGCGGCATCAACTACTTCGACGTTGCGCCCAGTTATGGAAACGCGCAGGAACGGCTGGGTCCGGCGCTGGCTCCGTATCGCAAGAACTGCTTTCTCGCGTGCAAGACCGAGGGGCGCACGAAGGATGACTCGCGCAAGCAGCTTGAGGAATCACTGCGGCTGTTGAAGACCGACCATGTGGACCTGTACCAGTTCCATGCGCTGACCAAGATGAGCGACTTGGACAAGGTGCTGGGACCGGGCGGCGCAATGGAGACCATGGAGGCTGCGAAGAAGGAAGGCAAGATTCGCTACATCGGCTTCTCTGTGCATTCGCAGGAGACGGCGGTGGCGGCGATGGATCGCTATCCCTTCGACACGGTGCTCTTCCCGGTAAATTTCGTGCTGTTCTCGCAGGCGAAGTTCGGGCCGCAGATCCTAGCCAAAGCGCAGGAGAAAAACATGGGCATCCTGGCGCTGAAGGGGATGGCGAAGACAACGTGGCCGGCTGCCGAGAAGAAGAGTCATCCGGAGCCGAAGTGCTGGTATCAGCCTGCGGGTTTCCCTGACGAGGCCTCGCTGGGGTTGCGCTGGACGCTCGGGCATCCGATTACGGCGGCGC